>JBOHRF010000060.1:0-22456 GCA_050732575.1 Longimicrobiales bacterium | reverse complement strand
GTCTGTGTCTGTTATCTGTTATCTGTTATTCACCCCCGTGATCTCCCACGCAACCAGGGACATGGGTATCAAGCCGGCGGCATTGAACTCATCCATGAACGCTTTGAGACTGAAGCGATCGCCCAGCTGTCGCATGCGCTCACCGATCAGTTGCTCGATCTGGATCTTGCCGATCAGGTAGCTGGTGCCGTAGGCGGGCTGCTGCAGGTAGAGGTGCTGCTCGCTGCGTACCAGGTTGCCTTCCAGGCTGAGCCAGCCGCGTGGCGTGTGGGCGGAGGTGAAGGTGGCGGCCTGTTCGAGCGTGGCCTGATGGGCGTGCATACGCAAATCACCCAGTGCGCGGGCCGCGCGCTGCGCCACCAGGATGTAGATGAGCTCGCGCGAGCGCGGCCGCGTGTCGAACATGCCGGCCTGCATCATCATCTCTTCCCAGGCTGTGGCCAGTCCTTCCGTGCGCGTGTTGAAGATGTTGTAGAGCAGCGCGCCATTGCGGATGGGGTTGGCCGGCGCCTCCGCCAGCAGCCAGCCTTTGTCGAACCAGTGGTATCCGTGGGTGCGCATGACGGTCGGGTCACGGTAGTCTACTTCCGTGAAGAACTCGCGCGCACCGGATGAGTAGCGCCCGATACGCGCGCGCAGCGCCGGATCCATGTAATCCTTGACCGTTAAGATCTCGCGCGCGCGCAGGAAGGCCATGTATTCGGTAACCGCGTCATTGAAGCGGCGCGTGTGTTCGTCAGTGCTGGACACCAGCGCCGGTTGCGGTAGTCCCGCGTTGCGCCGCTCTTCCAGCGCCAGATTTGCCTGCGCCCGCGCCAGTTCGCGCTCCATCAGCGCCACTTCATCCTGCCACGTATAGGGCAACAGCTGCACGTTCTGTAGATACCAGTCGTAATGGGCGACCCCAACGCCGGAGGGCGCGGTCTTCGCGGGCAGTTGCGCCTCGACCCACACGGCGAATGAATCCGTGGCCGCACGCGCCCTTTCGATGTTTGCCCTCAGCTGGGTATGGCTATCAATCAGCCCGCTGGCCAGCTGGGCCAGGCCGCTGCTCTGTCTGCGCAGACTGCGCGCGCCATAGGTCCACAGGTCCTGCCCGTTGCCCACCAGGTTCGTGCGCGCCTGCGTCAAGAGCGCGGGAATGGCACGTATCCCCGAATCGACCTGCGCGACGTTCTGTTCGTTCAGCGGGGAGGCATAACTCCACAACTCCACACTGCCCCAGGCATGCGGTCCCTCGCGCGCCGGCTGATCGCTCTCCGAGGGAAACACGGTGACATAAAAGGCGGGATTGTTGGCCCACGGCCTGAGCACGCGATGATCGAAGTCCAGTCCATTCATCTCGGCGCGCAGGATGTGCAGATCGACCTGCTGTGCAATAGACCAGCCGCTGGTATCGAACGCCGTCAAACGACCCTGGTAGCGGGCCAGCTGACGCTGCTGCGCCGCCATGGCGCGCACACGGTAGTCGGGTACGCCGTCCACCACACGCGGCTTCTGGAATTCGCGCCACTCGCGGAACAGCGCAAGCAGATCTTCGTGCGTTCTGCCGCTCGACCCTCCACCACCGCGCTGATCGGCACACCCGGCAGCCAACCCCAGCGCGATCCAGCATAGAAATCGACGGGTACCGAGACGTACTTGCTTCATGCAGCCTCCCGTGCGACAGGTAGATGGTGGGCAGGCTGTAATGAAGCGCTCGGGCCGCGGCCATGTCAAACGGCGTGTCCGCGCTCGCTCCGAGTAACGCGTCACGCGTCACTCGTCACTCCGCCGCCAGGTCGGATTGAACCCCTGCCCAATGGCTTCCAGCAATGTGCCGTTGGCGCGCAGGAATCCGATTCCGTTCGAGTAGCAGCCGTAGTCGTGGTCGTAGTAGTCCACCAAGTTGCACACCGTTGCATTGTAGGCGATGAAACGGCCGTCCGGCGACCAGGCGGGCGCATCACCGGTCGTCACACTCGTTGCATTCTGACCGTCTGCATCCGCCAGGACGATGCGGTCGTGCTGGTGGCATGGGATGCTGCCGTGGCAGCCCAGGAGCACATAGGCGAGTCTTCTGCCATCGGGCGACCAGGCCGGACGGGTCTCCGCATCGACGTTGTTGGTGATGCGGGTCACGCCGGATCCGTCGATGTTCATGATGTGAATGTCGCGATTGCCCGAGCGGTTGCTGGTGAAGGCAATTTTCTGGCCGTCGGGCGACCAGGCTGGATGGCCGTCGAACCACGCGTGGTCAGTGAGTTGCACCGGGTTCGTGCCATCGGCATTCATGACGAACAACTTTGCCTGGGTTTCCGCTGCGCCGTTGCTGGGCGACTCCACATACGCGATGCGCTGGCCGTCGGGAGACCAGGCCGGTGAATGGCTGGCGGCCGGTTTGTTGGTGAGCCGCGTCAGGTTCGACCCGTCCGCGTCCACCACGTAGATCTCCATGTTGCCGTCGCGTACACTGGTGAATGCGATCTTGCGGCCGTCGGGCGACCAGCGCGGTTGTCGCGCGGCCGGCGGTTGCGGCAGCAGACGACTCGGGGCCGCGCCATTGGCATTGATGGTCCAGAGGTCGCCGAAGTTCCCCTCGTCATACGCCAGGCGGGCCACGGCTTCACACGAAATCTCGAAGGCAAGCATGGCCGTGTCCGGCCTCACTACCGTGACGGCGAGCGGATTGGACGCGGCTGGCTGGCAATTCAGCGAGTTTCCGCGCAAAGAAACCGCGTAGACGGCCGGCGCCATGCGGGGCGACAATACGGTCCCATTGGCCGGGACCACCACCAAAACCGAATCCTGACTCACCAGCGTAATGCGGTAGCCATTCGGGTCGTGATCGATCCCGGTGGTCACGGTAGTGATTCGAACTCGGCCGCGTGTGGGTGTGCAGGTGCTCGCAAAAACGATTTCCACGGTGTCACCAACCACAATGCTGACCGTGCGGCTGTTACCGCCCGCAATCGTGCAGTTCTGAGTTATGCCGATCAGCGCGATAGTGGTGGTGCCGCCCACCAGGCGAGTGGTGATTTTGCCATTGAGTGGCAAGATCATGCCTGCATTTCCGTCTACGCTCAATACGTAGCCCAGCGGATAATCCTCACCTTCCGTGCTGGTAATCACCTCCACCGTGCCCGTGGCGCTGCACGCAACGGCGAACTCGAGTTGCGTCGTGCGGCCGGCCACTACCGCCACCGTGCGAGGGTTTTCCGCTACCACGCAGTTCCCGGCCACACCTTCCAGTCGCAACGTGTAGCGGCCGGCCACGAAGTTGGTCATAGTGATAGGCTCGTTCTGGATCTGCCGCGTTGATCCGCTGTTGGTCCGCACAATGAAGCCATCGAGATCGGGTTCCGGTCCCGAAATCGAGACCGTGACCTGGATCTCACCCGTCAACGGTCCGTACATGTCCATACAACCCGTAGGCAGCGCCGTGATCAGGATGAAGCCGGCGACCGTGAACCTCGTGAAACCTCGCATACGTAACCTCCCACGCTGGGCTGGTTGATCGGGTCCATCACCGATCGCGAGGCCCAACGTAGGGATGCGCAGTCACTGGCCCGTCACTTCTCGATCAGAAACAAATCGGGTTCGTCACTGGTGGGATTAATGCTTAGCAATGAGTTTGCGCAGAGCGGAGCCGGGCTGGTCGAAGGGGCAGCGAATCAACGGGGCGCTCGCCGGTACACGCGCGCCCAAACGCCGTCGCGCGGGCGCAGTGTGATGGTGGGAAACGGTGTGATGCGTTGATCGGGCACGCCCTCGATGCGGAAGCGGCGGGCCACCGTGGCCAGCAGCAACACGGCTTCCATCATGGCAAAGCTGTTGCCAATGCAGATGCGCGGCCCACCGCCGAACGGCATGTAGACGTGGCGCGGCAAGCGATCGGCCAATCCATCGGCCCATCGTGAGGGCCGAAAGGCGAGCGGATCCTCAAACCAGCGCGCATCGCGCTGCAGCACCCAGGAGCTCATGAACAGCGTGGTGCCCCTGGGCACGTGGTAGCCGCCCAGCTCGCAATCGCGCACGGCCTCGCGGCCAATGCCGTAGGCGGGCGGATACAGCCGCATCGATTCCTGAATCACGTGCTCCGTGTATTTGAGCGCGGGCAGGTCGGCCGGCCCGGGCGCGCGCGCGCCCAGCACGCCATCCAGCTCATTGTGCAGCGCCGCTTCCACGTCGGGGGTCTGAAACAGCAGGAACCAGGTCCAGGACAGCACCAGTGCCGTGGTCTCATGTCCGGCCAGCAGGAGTGTGATCGCCTCATCGCGCAGCTGCTGGTCGGTCATTTGCCCGCCATCCTCATCGCGGGCCTGCATCAGCATCGATAGCAAATCGGCGCCCGCAGCGCCATTTGCCCGATGCTCGCGAATGATCCGATAGACGACCGCATCCAGCGCGCGCACGCCCCGTGTGTAACGGATGTTGCCCGGCAGCGGCACCCAGTCGGGAATGAAGAACGGCCGCCGGAAGCGCGCGGCGATTTCGTCGGTCACCGCATCGAACGCCCGCCCCACTGCACGGACTTCGCTCTTCACATCGGCATCGAACAGGACCTTGGCCACGATCTCCAGCGTCACGGCCATCATTTCCTGATGCAGATTCTTGGCGGAGCCGTGCGTCCAGCCGTCCAGCATGCGCTCCGTGTACGCGACCATGGTCTGCGCATAACCGGCAATGCGCTCGCGATGAAAGGCAGGCGCGGTCAGCCGCCGCTGGCGCAGCCAGGAATCACCTTCATTGGTGAGCAGTCCGGTGCCAAAGATGGCGCGCACGTGCCGCCAGAAGAACGAGTGCTTGATGAAGTCGCGATGCTGGCTGACCAGTACAGTGTGGATCAGGTCCGGATGGTTGAGCAGGTAGATCATGCGATTGCCCAGCTGCAGCCGCACGATGTCGCCATACTCATCGCGGCAACGTTCGTGGAAGCCCAATACGTCGCGCGCAAACTCGGGCAGGCTGCCCACCAGCAGGTGGCCGCGCGGGCCGGGCGGGAGTCGTGTCATGGGTCACAATGTGGGCAGCGCCTCTACGCAGCAACAATACCCTTGCCCCGCGCTCCTGTGGGAGGCAATTCTCTCCCTGTCCCGAATCTCAATACAAGCGGCATCGTCCTGGCCAGGAGCGACTACATGTCCACGGTTGCGCGCACGGCAGAGCTGGATAACGCACGTCTCGGCGTCATCTTTTTCCTGGGCAACTTGCGCGTCGATCTGTCTCCCGAGTCCAGTCTCACCGACCTCAAGAACCAGGGCATGAAGTTCCTGAAAAGCAAAATTGGCGATAAAGCCAGCGCCGAGCTGGAGCTGGTCGGCAGAGGCGTGGAAGCCATCGATTCGACGGTCGACAAGATTGCCGCCGCCATCAAGACCTGGTTGTGTGAGCGATTCAAGATTTCCGAGACCGACGCCGAGCTGGCGGTCCAGCACCTGCGCCACAACCTGCCCGGCCTCATTTCCGGCATCAATGGTGAAATAGGAAAGGAAGCCGCTGACTTCACCACGGGCGGGCTTTCCACTGTTGCAACAGGTCTGTACACGGCCATCACCCGGACCATCGAGTACTTCGATCTCAAGCACAAGGGCGCAGGCGTGGCGCTGGAATCCGGGCACCCTGACCTGATCGCCTCTGCGCTCACTCGAGGCGTGGCGCGCAGCGCGCTGGTCGGGCTGGCTGAAGCAGCCGTAGCGGGTGCCAAAGCCGCGCTGGCCGCATTCACCTCGGGCGCCGGTTTGATCATCAACAAGATTGCGGGTGTCATCGAGATGATCCTGCGTTTTGCCGTGCGCTTCTGCGAGGCACGCACGCTGGCCAAGCTCTTTGCCACCGCCAAAGAGTACTGGCTGAAGAAGGACGGGTCTTCTGCCATCCACTCTCAGGCCAGCGAGTTTGCCAGCTGGTTCAAGGGCGCCATCGAGCGCTCGCCTGTTGTTGGATCGCTGGTCATGAACTGCGGCATTGCCGGGGATGCCATGCGCTTCCTTCAGGTGTGCACGGCCGAGGGCGTAATCGTGACCCAGGGCCAGTTCGACAAGGGCGTCTCGTACTTGAATGCACTCAAGGCCACGGCTTCCAGTTTCATTCTCGAATACCAAAAGCAAGTGCGCATCTCGAGCCAGGATCCCATGGTCGCATCGCTGCTCAAGCACGCAAGTCAGATCGGACTCGTGCAAAAAGAAGCGTCGTCCTCCTGGCGCGCACAGCTCTGGGCCTGGAGTAACTCGGGCAGCACCAAGAGCAAGGCGCTGAACTGGGTGCTCAACAAGGCCGGACTTAAACAGAGTGCGGCATTCGCGATGAAGTAGCATTAACAGATCGAGGGCGACGGATCAGCGATAACGGATCGAGGAAATAGGATTAGGGGGAGGAAATAGGGTGGTAGGGACCGATGCTGACCGTACAACCTTGCTGGTTCCAGCGGAACCGCTGCGCCGAAACAATCCCTACCACCCTATTTCCTCCCCCTAATTCCTATGGCCTCGATCTGTATATTCCGTACCGTTTCTTGACCAGACCTTGACATCGACCAACCCTGCGCCAGCTCGCGCCGTGTTATTGTGCTCCGATCCTCGTCCACGGAGACGGACATGAGAAACGTCGCGCGCTGGCGCGCTCATCGGTATCTCGGACTGGTCATTTTGCTGGTCGCGCCCACCGCGACGTCAGGTCAAATCCCGGAAAAATTTCAGAACCTCAAGGTTTTGCCCGCCAACATCAGTCGGGACAGCCTGGTGCAGCTCATGCGCAGCTTCTCCTTTGCCACCGGGTTGCGCTGTGAAGATTGTCACGTGTTGGGCGAAAACAACGCGTTCGAGGGCGCGCGCTTCCATCTCGATGACAAACCCAACAAGCGCAAGGCCCGCTTCATGCTCGAAATGGTGAACAAGATCAACCAGGACCTGCGCGCCGGATTACCCGAGCGTGACTCGCTCACCCTGGCTGTCGAATGCAAAAGCTGCCACCGCGGCAACGTCAAACCATTCCTGTTGCGCACCGAGCTTCACCGCATTGTGAACACCGAGGGCATTCCCGCCGCGGTAGCGCGCTACCGGCTGCTGCGCGAACGCGCAACGCTCATTGGTGCGTACGACTTCCGGGAATGGGAGATGAACGAGCTGGCGCGGCAACTGACGGCCGAAGGCAAACTCGCTGCGGCCATTGCCATGCTGGTCCTGAATGAGGAGTTCTACGCCAATTCGCCCAGCATTCCCGCCCTGCTCGGAACTCTGTACGAGCGCGAGAATCGAAAGGACGATGCGATTGCGGCCTACCGCCGCGCGCTGGAGCGCAATCCTAATGACCGCGCGTCGCGCGCCCGGCTGGACGCATTGAGCCGCGGATCGCCATAGACTCGGTCGGCCGCAGGGACCGGAGCAACGCCACAACATCGACCAGGGCCAGCTCCTGCCCGCCAAAACGATCGGTGCTGAAAAGCAGCTGCTCGCCGTTGGGAGCCCATACCGGATCTCCATCAAATCCCTGATGGTCCGTGACCCGCACGCACGCGCCATCATCAACGCGCATGATCCAGACGTCACGGTTGCCAGCTAATTCCGACGTATAGGCGAGGTAGCGGCCGTCGGGTGACCAGCTGGGATACGCGTGCACCGCCGGGCCATCGGTCAGCCGGCGCACACCGGATCCGTCGCGACCCATCACGTACACCTGTGTTGCGTACTGCCGATCCGCGCCCCGGTCGGAGTGAAACACAATGCGCGTGCCATCCGGAGACCAGCGCGCGTCGGAATCATAGCCAGGATCGGACGTCAGCTGCGTCACGACTCCGCTCTGCATATCGCGCACGAAGATATCGTGATTGGCGGGCACGGATGCACCGAATCGATCGAACAGCAGTGCTCGGCCGTTGGCTGATACTGATGGCCGGAAGTCCTGCACACCGTCATCGTGGAGTGCACTGACCCGAGCCGAGGCCAGTTCCAAGCGCTGCAGTCGGTGTCCGCGTTCTGTGCGCACGTTGAAAGCGATCGTCCGGCCATCCGGCGTCCAGCTCGGCCAACCGACCGGCTGCTGGCCGCCTGTCAACTGCCGCGCATTCTCGCCCCGGCTCGACATCAACGTGAGTTGCGTGACCGATTCCTGGCCGACCAACGGCCGCATCGCCGCAACCGAGGCGAGCAACAGGACGGCGCTCGGGATCAGCATCCGCATGGCACAACCCTCAGATTCCAAAGAATCCCAGCTTCAATTCCCGGCATAGACCCGACAACTCGGGAAAAATGATCGACTCACTGATGCCTGCCACTGCGAGCTCCTGCCGGATGTTGGCCACGTTTCTTTCCGGAATGAGCAGCCGACGCAAACACGGTGACCCTGCAACCCGCCGTTGCGCCAGCCGGTCCAGCGCGCCGCGCTGCGTACCGTGAATCGTGAAGACACCGCGTTGTGCGGCGATGCGCACGCTGGCGCGGATGGGCGTGATGGCGATGGGAAGATCGCCCCTCAACGCGGCCCCGGTCCGCAGTGGTGCGTGCGCTTCGGCGCGCGCATCATCGGCCGGAAAGAGCACATAGTCCTGGAACGTCTCACGATTCAGCCACCATGGGCTCATGACCCAAACGGCGGCACTGCCGTTGCCCGGATGGTCGCGCACGGCAAAGTACAATGCGATCAGGGAACTCTCGGTCCAGTCCAGGAGCCGCGTGGGCAGTCCGTAGTGCTGCATGAGAAACAGCCACTCCCAGTCTGATGCCGGCTGCCGTTCCAGATAGGTGGGTGCCCGCAACTTGAACTGCTCCAGCAGCGTGCCTTCGTTGTAGTAGTCCGCACCCAGGCCGCTGGCCTGCATACCGGGTCGATACCACCCCGGCTCGAGCGACCACTGCGCGTCGCCGTGACCGCGAAACCACGGCTGCAAGTACCACTCGACGTCCTCGGGCGTCCATTCATCGATGATCTGCTCGACTGCCTTTACGAATGCCGCCACGCTCGTCACCGCCATCGGTTCTCCTTCGTGCGCGCACAGGGCACGAGCGGCGAGGAGGACTGCGCCGCGGCCGCGCCGAAGTTCAGGAGGACAAACGCAATTGGGTAGATCTTCCTCATCGTTCGCTGCGAGACACATCCGTACTGAGGTAACGCAACCCGGAATCCACCATCACGGTGACCACCGTGGCGCCCGGTCCCAGACGCTCGGGCACGCGCAGCGCGGCCACCATGTTTGCCCCTGACGAGATACCCTGATCGCGACCGCGCCCGTTCTGACTTTTCCGCGCATAGCGCGGCAAAGTCTACATGCGGCGATCAGGAGATGGCCGGATGTCGAGTTTGCCGCACTTCGATGGTAGCAAGGCCGAATGATTGGAAGTCACGACCTGTTAAATCGCGGGCGTAGCCTCGCGTAACACCATGTATAACAACAGGCCGGCGACGATTACGGCCACCAGCAGTGCCGCCTTCAACGCGCCGGACGCGATCCGCGGTTTCCTGGGAACCGGAGTCGGTTCGATGGCCGCGGCATCATGAGCGCTGAGTTCGGCGAGCGCGCGCTCGAATGCACTGGGCGCAATGCCAGCCTGTTCGGCTGCCTCGCGCAATTCCGCGACCGACAGCTCAGCGGCATCGATCTGGCTTGCCGCTCCAGGAGACGCCTGGCCTTCTCCGCAGACAACCGCCTGGTGTCCTCAGTGTGATTCGCCATGGGTTACCTCTGGCTTACGATCTCGGAAGATAATCGCCCGGTCGGGGTTTATTCCAGTTAGAGTCGACTATCACCATAAACAATCGAAGGGTAGTTACCCGGCCACCTCGCGGAGCGCACAGCGGTCCCATTCGCCGCGCTCATGGACGCGGTTTCCGTTCAAGAGATCGTGCCGCATCTCGTGGCGCACGACCATGGGATCGGTTTCATAGCCGGCGACAATGATGATTTCGTGGGGCTGGGACCAGCGGCCGCGCGCCACAAGACCGTCACCCGTAATACGTGGGGCCGTGTACCAGACGACGCGTTCGAACGACGCCCGTCGGCCGGAGCATGTTTCGGTGTCGGTCCACCACTCGCGATAAATCGCCGGGGGTCGAAAGGACTGGCGCCCGGTCACCCCCGCGACGAATCCGAGGTCTCCGCAGGCGATGGCACTCGCAGTGAGCAGCGGAAGGTAGGCCCAGCGGCTCCGACCCGTAGCCACCCGCATGAAACCGATCTAGCGCGCTTGTTCGGTCGTGACTCTGGGTGATACCACGCGATCCGTGATGGCAAGGGCGGCGGCATCATTGACGGCGCGGCGCAGGACTACGTGTCCGCCATTGCGCGCGCTGGGATAGAGTCGGTTGGTGAGCAGCACCACGAAGATGTCGAGATCGGGATCGACCCATAGGCTGGTTCCGGTGAAGCCGGTATGTCCGAACGTGGACGCGCTCAGAAACTCGCCCGCAGGTGCGTCCGGTGTTGCGGCCAGGTCCCAGCCCAGGCCACGGCCTTCCGCGCCAGCGCGCGTGAACTGCTTGAGCGTTGCGGTCTTCACGATGCGGGATGGCTTGCTCTTGGCGCCATCGAGCAGACTTTGCGCAATGACCGCCATGTCGCGCGCCGAACTGAACAGTCCAGCGTGGCCGGCCACACCATCGAGGGATGCGGCCAGCGGATCGTGCACGACACCTTGTAGTGCGCGGCCGCTCCGGCTGACCTCGGTTGGCGCGGTGCGGGCCAGCAGGCGCGGCGCATCCTGGGCCGGCCGGAACAGCGTTTCGTGCAGGCCGAGCCGCGCGAATACGCGCTCGCGCAAGTAGTGGTCGAGCCGCTTGCCCTGCTTTTGCTCGAGGATGGCACCGAGCACGATCATGCCCAGATCGCTGTAATCGACCTGAGTTCCGGGCGCCGCAACCAGCGGCAATTTGGCGATCGAACGCAGGCGCTGTTGGCGCGTGCGGCCGCGCCGGGTCAGGTCCACCCCGGGCGGCAATCCCGACGTGTGCGCCAGCAAGTGGCGAATCGTGATTCGGCTCGTGCGACCCGTGCGTGGCCAGTAGCTGAGGTGACGGTACACGGGGTCGGCCAGACCGATCAGGCCAGTCTCTACATGCCGCATGATGCCGAGTGTGGTCCCGGCCACTTTGGTCAGCGATGAGATGTCATACAGCGTGGTGGGCGTGACAACCGCGCCGTCGCCGTAGTCCAGCTGGCCGTAGCCGCGCAGGCGGACCAGCTTGCCGTGCCTGCCAATGGCCAACGCCGCGCCCGGCATCACACCATCGCGCATGGCGGCCTCGATGATCCGGTCGACTTCGACCAGCAACGTGCTGCTCATGCCGACGTTTTCGGCCGGCGTCTCCGACGCCTCGTGTGCCGCGACCCCGATCGAGGCCGTGCAGACCAGCGCCAGCAAAGGCAATGCGAGATGCATGATGACACCATCACGTGAAAACCGGGGAGTGATCCGCGGAGTGGGGGGCCTCCGGGTCGCGTGGTGAACGCACGGACCGCCGTGCATCGCACTACGCTCTCACGTCTGCAGCTTTCGCAATCTACGTTACTGCTGGTGAATCCTCTACGTTCCCGTTGCGCATGACTCCATTATCGTCGCCCCGGCGATTGGCCATCAGCAGTCGCAGCCCCGACCGACGCCACCGTGTGGTTGGCTGGTCGGTCAATCCCGCGTTCCAGTGCAGGAGGCGCGATACAACTAGCGCGCCACGCGCAATGAGGCCCTGCCGCGGCGCGCCCATGACGTGCACAGCTTTGAAATTGACTCGCGTTTCATCCACCTGTGGCCCACCGTCCACACGAGGACGGCTCAGAATCGACCGTGTGCGGCCGATTGGACCAGCGATCTGCGTTACCGTTTGGCGGCCAGGAACCAGGGCTGCAGGTCCACACCCGCGCGCACGTTGATGCCCGTCGATCCGTAATTACTGACACCGGCGCCGGCGTAGAGGTTGAGCCCCAACGATTGGAGCCCACCGGCATGCCGGCCAGAGCGGTCAACGAAAACCCCGAGAGCGCGCTGCTGAACTGCCGAATCCGCGCAGAGCGGACCGCCTTTCACTTGTCAGTTTGTGCTACGAGGAAACATGAATTGCCACGGAAATCGGGCCGATTGGCCCTGAAAGCGTGACTGGAGCGGGTGCAAGGTGGCGCAACCGAAGAAGTGAAACACGGTCCGGCCGAGTCCGGCAGTCCGGCAGTCCGGCCGAGTCCGCCCGCCCCCCAACCCCCGGCAACCTCCCAATCCGAAACCCTGTCGAGTAGCAGATACGCGCACGCCCGCGCATTCACCCTTACCCATCGGGATGGTCATGATGCTTTTGCCGGCACTCCACCATGCCGTGCGGCTGTTCCGCCGCCGGCCTGTCTTCACGACTTTCCTGGTTGCCACACTCGCCCTGGGGATCGGTGGCGCCACCGCCATGTTCTCCGTCTTGGACGCCGTGTTGTTGAGACCGCTCCCCTACCCGTCCGCCGACCGCCTGATGACCGTATGGCAGACCTTCCCCCACTGGGAGGGAGAAGCGGTATTGGGCGAGTTTTGGGATCGCATTGCGTTATCGTGGGATGATTACCAGGCCGCCCGACGCGCCCGCACGGTCGAGCAAGTGGCTGTTTATTATCCGCTTGCTGTTCGTGTCTTCCGTGAAATGCCCGGCCTGAGCAGGTAGTCGTGGCCAGGGCCAGCGCACCGTTCCTGCCGCTGCTGGGTGGGCGTCCCGCACTGGGCCGTTGGCTGATGCCGCATGAAGAGGGCGCTACCGCGCCCAATGTCGTGCTGCTTTCCTACGCCCAATGGGTGACGCCCTGGGGTGCAGATCCCAACGTGCTGGGGCGCACCGTGCGCTTCAACACCACGACCTACGAGATCATTGGTGTGATGCCGCGCGATCTCGATGTGCGTGGGCTGCATCCGCGCGCGGAACGGGATGCGGCTTCTTTCTGGATCCCGATCGGCACGGAGCCTTCCGACTTCCAGGCCTTCTCTCAGAATTACGAAGCCATCGTGCGGCTTGCTCCGGGTGTGACAGCGCAGACCGCACGCGACGAGCTGTACACGCTCATGCGTGGCCACCGCGCGCCCCCGACTATGGCGTGCGCGTGCTGCCGCGCCTCACCGCCGAGCCCACGGCCGTGCGTACTCCGCTAACTCTGCTGGCCGCGGCCGTGGGCCTTGTTGCTGTTGCTGACCTGCGCAAACGTGGCGGCCTGTTGTTGGGTGAAGCCGCCGCGCGCACCGGTGAGATGGCAACACGCGCGGCACTCGGGGCTGGATCGCTGCGCCTGATTCGCCAACTACTGGCCGAGAACCTGGTCATTTCTGCGCTGGCCGCAGCATTGGGCATCGCTATCGCGCAAGTTGGAATTCGCGTGCTGCTCGCGCTCGCGCCTGACGCACTGCCACGCGCGGACGCGGGCTTGAATCCGGTCGCGCTCGGCTTTGCCCTCGGCGTCACGCTGCTGGTCGCAATGGCCGTAGGGCTGGCGCCCGCGCTGGCCGCGCGTCGATCCGCTGGGATGGCAGGGGCGCATGGGCTGGTCGTTCCACCCGGCCCACCAGATTCGAGTACGTGTTGTTGAGCGCGCAAATCACACTTTCCATGGTATTGCTGGCCTCAGCCGCGTTGCTGGCGCGCAGTCTGGCCGCACAATCATCGATGGCGCCCGGATTCTCGACCGAGAACCTGCTGGCCGTTCGGGTGCGCAGCGGCTCTCGTCCCACAAACACCGAGCTGAGTGCGCTGTTGGCCGAGTACCTGCGCCGCATCCGCGCTTTGCCAGGCGTGACCAGTGCCACGGCCAACACGGCCATGCCGTTCCGCGAGCCGGGTAATTCCTGGTCGATCGAATTGAATCCGGACGCGCGCCTCTCCCCCACATCGCCTTCCGCAGTTCGTATCAGTGTGGCCACGGATTTCTTTGAGACCCTGGGCGTGCCCGTCATCGAAGGTCGTGTACTTTACGCGCAGGATTTCGTGGCGGGCACGCCCAACGCGGCCGTGATCAACCGCGCGTTTGCGCAGCGCTTCTGGCCGGGTCAGCTCAGCGTGGGCCGCCAGTTCCGCACACCGGCCGGTGCGTTCAACATTGTGGGTGTAGCCGAGGACGTGCGCGCGGAGGGCCTCGAGATCGCCGAAGATGCCACGTTTTATCTGCCGCTCAGCCGATCCACATCGACGCGCCTGACCTTCCTGGTGCGCACGCGCGGTGCTGCGCGCACCGTGGCGCCGCGCGTGCACGACGTGTTGGCTGAGGTCGATCCCGAGCTGGCCGTCATTGAAACCAGCCCAGTCACAGCACTGGTCCACGAATCACTGGCCGACGAACGTTATCGCACCACATTGCTGGCCGGCTCTGCCAGCATGGCCGCGCTCATTGCAGCGTTGGGATTGGCCGGCTCTACGCTGCGTTCGCTGGAGCGCCGCCGTCGCGAACTTTGCATCCGCCTCTCCGTGGGCGCATCACCTGCACGCGCTACCCGCACGTTACTTGGGCGCGCTGCCATGGCTGTGCTGGTCGGGCTCGCACTGGGCTCGCTTACCGCCTGGCGCACGGGCCACTTGTTGCGCGCATGGCTGTACGGCATCACACCCGAAGACCCCCTGGCCCTGGCCCTGGGCGCCAGCGTGCTGCTGCTGGCTTGCTGCGCCGCCTTCCTGGCGCCCGCACGCCGCCTCTGGCGCACCGACATCGCGCAAACACTGCGACAGTTGTAGACCAGTCCGTTTCACGTTCTCGCTCACGTTAACGTTTTCGTTCACGGCTGTTATGGCCGTTAACGTGAGCGAGAACGTGAGCGAGAACGTGAAACAGACTGGCCCATGCCAGGCACGCCCGTCCCTCTGGCGCCCGCCACCTCGTAAGGCCATGATCTTCTATCAGCTGAGGAGCGAGTGATGATGTCGGTTCACCTTTGGGCGATTTCGCGCGGCCCTGGAAGGCGCGTGGCAGCGCGCTCGTGGGCGCTGGTCCTGCTTTCGTTGGCCGCCCTTCGGAAGGTGGGGCGCAATCGCTGGCGCCTGCAGAGCACTGCGATCCCGCGCTCAATGCCATTCTCGAGATCCTGGTGAGGCCGAGAACATGAGCGTTGGACGCCTGCTTCTGATCTGCACATGCGTACTGCTGGGCTGTGATGTGCGTCCCGCCAACCAGCAGCCCGTTGCCCTGGTGTGGGCGGCGGCGTCGGATCTGGCTGCGGCTGCACCCGAACTGACGGCGGGCTTCAAGCAGGAGACCGGCATCGATGTGAGTGTGACGCTCGGCTCATCCGGTCAACTGGCACAACAAATACTGAATGGCGCACCCATAGATGTGTTTGCCTCGGCCGATAGCGGCTGGGTTCAGCGTCTCACGGATGCAAGCAAGACCGTGCCCGGCACGGTGGCCGTTTACGCGCGTGGACACCTGGTCCTGTTTACCATGAATGACTCGCTCGCCATCGATCGTGTAGAAGACGTGGCCGCGCCGGCCGTTGCGCGCGTGGCCATTGCCAATCCGGAGAGCGCGCCCTACGGTCGGGCCGCGCGTGAAGCGCTGCAATCCGCGCGCGTGTGGGCACAAGTAGAACCCAAGTTGATCATTGGTGAAAACGTGCGTCACACCGTGCAGTTGACCCAGAGCCGGAACGTGGATGTGGCCATTACCTCACGCTCGCTCATGCAGGAGGGCACCGGTCGATGGGTGGTGGTGCCCGAATCGCTGCACGCGCCGCTCACCCAGGTTGCGGCTGTGGTGAGCGGTCGGCCGCACGAGCAGCAGGCGCAGCAGTTCCTGCGTTTTTTGCTCGGGCCCGAAGGACGCCGTATTCTGGGACGATTCAGCTTTGCACTTCCGCCGGTTGCTGACACGCGCTGATGAGTTCTGCTCTTTTTCTGTCCATCCAGGTGACGGCCGTGGCTACGGTCATCATTGCGCTGCTCGGGTTGCCGCTCGCGCACGTGTTGGCGCGCCGCACATTCCCGGGCAAGAGTCTGGTCGAGACCGGCATTCTGCTGCCGCTCGTGCTGCCACCCAGCGTGATCGGCTACTACTTGTTGGTGGGATTGGGCAGCCAGAGTCCGTTGACCAACTGGACCGGCTGGACCGTGCTTTTCACCTGGCAGGCCGCAGCCATTGCCTCTGCCGTGGTAGGCATGCCGCTCATGGTGCAGGCCGCGCGCGCCGCCATCGAAAGTGTGAATCCGGCACTGGAGAACACAGCGCGCGTTTTGGGTTCATCGGAGTTGGAAGTGTTTCTGCGCATCACATTGCCGCTGGCCGGCCGCGGTGTCGCAGCCGGACTCGTGCTGGGTGCCGCGCGCGCCTTCGGCGAGTTTGGCGCGACACTCATGGTGGCGGGCAACATCCCGCAGCGCACGCAAACCGTTCCCCTCGCCATCTACGATGCGATTCAGGCTGGACGCGATCGTGATGCCACCATGCTCGTGCTGCTGACTACGACGCTGGCCTTCGCCAGCATCTGGGTCGTGCGTGCGCTCCAGCAAACGCGGCGGGCAATGCAAGCCGAGCCGGTCGCGCCCACCACCGTTGAGGCCTGACATGCTCGAGGTCTCCATCGCCCGACATCTGACTCGCATCGATCTCGATCTGACGTTCAGCGCACAGGCAGAAGTGCTGGTGTTGTTCGGACCATCAGGCGCGGGTAAGACTACAGTGCTCAATTGTATTGCCGGGCTGATGCGGCCGGACCGCGGTCACATCCGTCTGGACGAGCGCGCTTTTCTTGTCCGTGAGATCGGCCAGCCTTATGTGGATCTGCCGGCGCGCCGTCGCCGCGTGGGCTATGTCATGCAGGACTACGCGCTGTTTCCGCACATGTCCGCGCTGGAGAACGTGCGCTACCCGCTGCGCGGGCAGCCGGACGCGCACGCGCGCGCGCGCGAATTCCTCACGCGCATGGGCATCGAGCACCTGGCCGCAGAATCACCCACGCGCCTTTCCGGCGGACAACAACAGCGCGTAGCCATCGCGCGGGCCCTGGCCGTGCAGAGTCCGCTGCTCCTGCTCGATGAGCCGTTTGCCGCGCTGGACGGTCCCGTGCGCGAACGTCTGCAGCGCGATCTGGCCGCGTTGCAACGCGATCTGGGACTCATCGTGCTGCTCGTGACGCACAGGCTGGAAGACGCGTTCGCGCTCGGCCATCGCATTGCCGTGATCCAGGACGGCTTGCTCCAACAAATTGGCGCGGTGGCCGATGTCTTTCATCGCCCGGTCAACAGCGGTGTCGCCGAAATCATGGGCATCCGCAACCTGCTGCGCGCCCGTGTACTCCACTGTGGCCATCCCACGCTGCTCGATTGGGATGGCCTGCACGTGGAAGTACCGCAGCCCGAATCACCGTACCCGGTGGACACTGAGGTAGTCGCGTTCCTGCGCCCCGAGGACATCAAGATCGTCTACGCCGATCGACCCCTCAACGCATCGCTCGCTCACAATGCCGTGGATGCGCAGGTGCTCGGTGTGCGTCAACTCGCCGCGCACCGCCTGCTCCAGTTCATGCTGCCCAACCGCCGCATCGTGGAAGCGCATCTGCCCCTGCACAGCTACACCACACTCGATCTGGCACCCGGCAGTACCGTTCGCATTGCCTTGCGCCGCGATGGCTTTGTCATTGTTGGCCGAGCGGATAAGGCTTCACAGCTCGAGCGGATTTGAACGGATTAGCGGATCAACAATTGAACGGACGTTCACGTTCACGAGTAAGTTGACGCGCCATAGCTTCGCCACACACCTGCTCGGCGACGGCTAGGACATTCGCACCGTGCACGGGTTGCTCGGTCACAAGAGCGTCAAGACCATCATGATGTACACGCACGCACTGAACTGTCGCAACCGTCGTGTGCGCCGTCCACTCGATCGCCTGTGAATTTCCTATCCTGCCATTCCAGTGACCCGACTCCTGTCGTTTCTTGTGACGCGTCAGGATTCGATTGGCCTCGTGACCCATCATGCCAGAACCGAAGAACACCCTGACCCACGGCAGCCCATCCGTCTGGAAAACGGCCATCACGTTGCAGACGCGAGGGAACAAGCTCGAGTTGCGATTCACTGGCAGGTTCTGCTGACCTCGAGGCCGTCAAAAGGCTCGCGCAACGAGCCCATGGTGCTTTCACACCGTGACTCCGCATCAAAGACATCGATTTCGAGTTGCGCCAGATCCTCATTCGTGATGGCAAGGGACAGAAGGATCGTTATGTGCCACTGTCGCGGCGGGCCGCGGAACTGCTGCGCGTGCAGATCGCGCAGACAACCGATTTGCATCGCCAGGATCGAGCGCGCGGTCATGGCTGGGCACCGCTGCCGGCCGCGCTTCACCGCAAGGACCCCGGGTTATGAAATCGCCTGGCAGTTCATTTTTCCGGCCAGCAGCATCAACCGGGACCCGGCAACCGGCCGAACCGGTCGTTGGTCCCTGCACGCCACTGCCGTTGAGCGTAGAGTGAAGGCCGCCGTGCGCCGATCCGGTCTGGCAAAGCGCGCAAGCTGCCACACATTTCGCCACTCTTTTGCCACGGAAACGCTGCGCGCCGGCTGCGCTATTCGCACTCTGTTTGCGCGCCGGGGCTTGCCGGGTCTGGCGCGGCCTTCCATCCTCTCGCTACGGATCTTCACCTGTTCGGCGAGGACACTCATGCGGAGCATCAGTACAAGACACCCTGCAACGATCGGCCTGCTGGCCGCGGTTTTCCTCTGCGGTGCACGCAATGAAATCGCGGCGCAGACTCCGGGCGCTGCCGGTTGCAGCCCATTGGAAACGCGCGCAGCGAATGCGCCTGACCAGCGTCCCGCGCTCGCGGGTCAGACCCGTGCTTGCGGCATCACATCTGAGGTTGCCTTCGACGTGGTCGTGTTGGCCCGGGGACTCGAGCATCCGTGGGCGGTGGAGCCGCTGCCCGGTGGTGATCTGCTGGTTACCGAGCGAACGGGGAGCCTGCGCATCATTTCGGCGGCGGGCGTGGTGGGTCTGCCCATCGATGGGTTACCGGACGTCGATGCGCGGGGTCAGGGAGGGCTGTTGGATGTTGCGTTGAGTCCAGCGTTCGCCACGGACCGCACGATCTACTGGAGTTACACCGAGCCCAGGCAGGACGGCAATGGCACCGCGGTCGCGCGCGGCGTGCTGTCGGCCGACCGGCGCAACCTGGAGCAGGTGCGTACGATCTTCCGGGCACAACCCACGTACGAAGGCACCATGCACTACGGCTCGCGGCTGGCCTTTGGACCGGATGGCATGTTGTACATCACGACGGGTGAGCGATCGGACGCGCGCATGCGCAGGCACGCGCAACAACTCGATGGCCACATGGGCAAGGTGCTGCGCATCAACACGGACGGCTCAGCACCGCGCGACAATCCGTTCACTGGCCAGTCCAACGCGCAGCCCGAGATCTGGACGCTGGGCCATCGAAATCCGCAGGCCTCGGCCTTCGATGCGCAGGGCCGGTTCTGGGTGATCGAGCACGGTACCAACGGCGGCGACGAGCTGAACCTCATCGAGAAGGGAAAGAACTACGGCTGGCCCACGCAGGCGTATGGTGAGGAATATTCGCGTCGGCCGATAGCAGGTGCAGCCACCGCACCCAATGGTTTCCAGCAGCCTGTTTACTACTGGGATCCGGTGATCGCGCCGTCCGGCGCACAGTTCTATACCGGCAATGCGTTTCCCGCCTGGAGCGGCAGTCTCTTCATCGGCGCGCTGCGGGAGCAGAGACTCGTGCGCCTGACGCTGGCCAACAACCAGGTCACAGGTGAAGAACATCTGCTGGTCAATCGCCGGCAGCGCGTGCGCGACGTGCGTCAGGGTCCGGACGGTCTGTTGTATCTGGTCACGGATAACCCGAACGGCGAGCTGTGGAAGATTGCGCCGCGCCGGTGATGCGGCGCCAGCACCACGCTCGCAATTCTGTGCACGTTGTTGCGCGACCCGCGACGTGAGAGGAGGTGCTCATGGAGAGTTCCGCCATCGTTGGTGAACTCCGTGGCCGAGTATGTGAAGGGCCTCGATGACGCGCCCAACGAACAGCAGTGGCTGTTTCGCGGACAGCCAACCAGGCCTGGCCGCTCTGGCCTTCACTCTGTCGAATCGCGCCCGTGGCCGACACGATTCGTGCGGCGGAGCAGGCGCTGATAACCGAGTTCAAACGCTACGCGCTGCCGTACCTGAAGCGCGCACCGCGCAACGACTGGCAATGGCTGGCACTGGCCCAGCACTACGGCATCCCGACGCGGCTGCTGGATTGGAGCAGCAACCCGCTGGCTGCGCTGTTCTTTGCCGTAGCCGATCCGACCTGCACAGACTCGGCAGTCTGGAGTTACCGATAGGCGCGCCCTCACACCCTCGAGGGGGGAACCTGACAGAGCACGACGTGGCTTACCTACTGCTCTATTATCAAGTACTGATGCTGCAGCGGTCACAGCGCGCGCGTTTGGGCATCGATGCCGCGATCATGGGCGAGCGCAGAGTGTTGCTCGGGCTGCCGCCCCTGCCGTGTCCACGACTTGGCCTGACCGGTCGTCACGGTCTGGACCAGCTCAACTGTGGCTGAGCCCAATCTTGCGCACACTGGATAGTCTCTGGCAGCTCCGGCTTCATTCCCGCACGCGAGCAGCCGTCGATTCCATGACTGCGGTGCACGGTTCACAGTGGTCCCATTTCGACCTGGACTCGCCCGGCCCGGGCGGAGCTTTCCGTCCATGCGCGAGGTTTCGCGTTTCTTTGGAATCGTGATTCGGATGTATTTTCTTCGACCACGATCCGCCGCATATTCACGCCAGATACAGTGGCTCCGAAGTCGTGGTTGGTAGCGATCCGGTTGAGCAGATGGACGGCGACCTTACGCCGCGCGCCTTGCACTCGTTGTCGAATGGGCTAGACTGCATCAGACAGAATTGCTGGATAACGGGCGGCGGCTACAATCCGATCGACCACCGCACCGTGTTGCTCCACTGGAGTAGTCATGCATCCACGCGTCACCAGCGTACGTGCCCTTATTCCCTTCGAGGTCGAGCTCTGGTTCACCGACGGATCAGGTGGCACTGTGGACCTGGCGCCCTGGATTCGCGGCGCGCGCGGCGTGTTCTCGGCGCTTCAGGATCCTGCTTTCTTTGCACAGGTCGCCGTCGATCGTGAGGCAGGAACGATCGTGTGGCCGAACGGCGCGGATCTCGATCCCGACGTACTCTTCGAGGCAGCCCACAACACGGATTCAGCGACTCGACGGAGTCAGTAGCCTACTCCGCGCTGCGGCGACGTCACAAGTCGATTCGTTTCCGGAATATCAGACTATGCACTCTTCACTCGCGTTCGCGCTTCTGTTCCCGCTCTTCGGCGTCCGGCTTCAAACGCAGCAGGTCAGCCTGTGCGCGGAAGCTGCACGCTTTCTGTTAGAGGAACTCCAGCTGGCGGTCAAGACTGACCCGGATACAATCAATGATTTTCGGACGGGCAGGAAACACGCTGCTTGCCGTGTGACTGCCGCGGGGCTGACCACGATCGGTCTGGCTGATGAGGCCATTCGTTTCTACGTGCGAGTAAGGCAGGCCGGTTGGACGCGCTCGCCCGATCCGCGAGATGCTCCGGGAGAATCGTCGCTGCGATTCAGGAAGGGCGGGAGCGACTGCCTGTTCCACGTATATGAAGGGGCGTTGCTGCTGACGGAAGCGGAGCGTCAGGTCAGCACCGCGCGTATTCCCGCCAGCGGGCAATCACGCTACGGCGTGTTCGTTATGTGTGTGCCCGCGTTGCCTGCCAAACCGAGAGGGTGACACCCGGCACAGGCCAGTGAGTTGGCGGGGTTGGGCACGGGGCGATACGCGTGCGTCTGCTGCGATACCGTGCTGTTCGATTCGGCAACGAAGTTCGAGTCGGGCACGGGCTGACCATCCTTCACCGAGCCGGTGGCGCCGGAGGTGGTCACCAACCACGGCGACCGCTCGTGCGGCAAACGCGCGTCGAGACGATCCGCAACATAGGCGATGCGCATCTCGGCCACGGCTTCCCGGACGGGCCGCCGCCCAGGGGGCTACGGTGGGCCTGCTGCTCTGGCGGCGCCGGCGAGGCTTTCTGCTGGCGGCGGCCGTGGTCATTGCGCTGCCTGCGTTGTTGTTTCTCGAGCCGGCCGCGCTGTTGAATCCGGCCGACACGCTCCCCTTCTTCAATCACCTGGCCCTGCTGTCCGCCGGCGTCCTCGCCCTTGCGAGTGCAATCGTGACGCTGATTCCAATCCGGCGCACGGCCCTGGAATTCAAGTCGTGAGGAAATGGCAGTGATGGAACAGCTCACCGCGCTCATCGTCGATGAAGGCAAATGGCCAGCGGCAGCGCTGGGTCTCGCCCTCCTGGCAGTCGCGTTTCTGACCTACCGGCACCGCCATGTTGATCTGCCCGACCGACGGCGGGTTCGGCCGCCATGAATCTGTTTACCAGCGTGACGATCGGGACCATGGCCCTGGGACACTTCCTGGCTGTGACGGTCAAGCTGTGCCAGCCCTGCTGAACATTGCCTACCACCTGCATGCTCGCCGCATC
>JBOHRF010000059.1:0-22519 GCA_050732575.1 Longimicrobiales bacterium | reverse complement strand
GGGTCCGCCCCATCGCCAACGCCCACCACGCCGACTACACTGCGCCGTCGTTATTGCGCCGGCGGCACCGTCAACGTGATGGAATGGCGCTTCAAGCTCTCGCTCAGCGTACGCGCACGCGCCAGGAATGCGTTGGCCTCGGTCACAACCCTGGGCAATGCCAGCTTCACTTCATTGTATTGCGTGAGCAGCGCAGCGCTCGGCATTTCCCATATCGACATCAATTGCCCCTTGAGGGCAGCCGCGCGTCCCAATACGTTGGCCGGATCGGGCGCGCCGCCGCCACGGCCACCACCACCACCTCCTCCACCACCACCACCACCACCACCACCACCACCGCGACCTCCACCCGCTCCGCCGCCGCGCCCAGCCTCACCCGGCGCCGCCACACCAAACTTCACGCGCACGGTGTTGAAGTCCTTGTTGAGCGCGTCGAATTGCGTTTTGAGATCGGCTGGCAGATCGGTGGCGCTTTTGACATTGGTGTCAGTCGCCATCAGCTGTGTGGAGAGCGCCGTGAGTTTTCCAGCAACGGCCGTTGCGCGCCGTTGCAGCTCGTGCAGGTCGATCACGAGGTCGTTGTAACGCGCGCGCTGCGCCACGGTGAGCGGAACGGCCGGGTCCATGATGATGCGCAGGGGCCTGGTCTCGACCACCGAGCCATTCACGACCAGGGCAACATTGTAAGTACCCGGCACCACGTGCGGGCCTGCATTGCCCCCACCTCCACCACCGCCACCCCCACGTCCGCCCCCTTCGTCACCCTGAGCACAGGGATTGGCAGGCAGATAACCGGCGGTCGGCAACGGCGTTGGCACGCCTGGGATGTTCGCACCACCACGACCACCGCCCCCGCCACCACCGCGGCCCGGAGCGCCCGCCCGACCACCCCCGGCAGCAGCAGCCGTGTCCGGCGGCGTCGTGATGGGCTCGACGCGCTGATCCCAGCACAGCGTCTGAATGCCGGGCTGCCTGCGATTGTTGGGCGCCGCGAGCTCGCGCACGTTCGCACCGGCCCCATTCGTGATGCGCAGCTTGAGATCGTTGACCTGTTGCTTGAGATGGTACTGGATGACGGCATCAACAGGCGGGTTTTCACCCACGAAGAACTGATGGCCCCAGAACTCATCGTTGCGATCGTCCTTCTGCTTCCACTGCAACGCGCCGGGCACCGTGAACAGCTTGGCGCTGGCCACGCGCTGTGCGGCCGCATACTCCTGGATGGGTTCGAGATGATCCAGGATCCAGAGCACGCGACCGTGGGTGGCCACGATCATGGCATTGTCGCGCGGATGCAGCGTGATTTCGTCCACCCGCACGGTGGGCAGGTTGGCCTTGAGTCGGCGCCAGCTACCACCCCGATCGAGCGAGAGGAAGACCCCGGTCTCCGTGCCGATGTACAGGACATCCGGATTCTTCAGATCTTCGGTGAGCGTGCGCACATTCTCGCCCCGCAGATTTGCGGCAATCGAGCGGAACGTCGCACCAAAATCGGTGCTGGCCCAGATGTAACTGTTGTAGTCGTTCAGCAGATGGTTGTCGACCGTGACGTATACCGTGCCCGCGGTGTGGCGGGAAGGCACGACCTCCGATACGACGCCACCCGCCGGCAGGTTGGTCAATTTGCTGGTCACATTGTGCCAGGTTTTGCCGCTATCCCGGGAAACGCTGACCACGCCATCGTCGGTGCCCGTATAAAAGACGCCTGGCTGCTTCGGCGATTCCGCCAGTGAGATGATGGTGGGCCAGGAGCCGATGCCGTCGTTGCGCGAGATGTTGATGGAATCGTTGCGCACGCCCATGGTGACTATCGTGTTGCGATTGGCATTGCTCGTGAGGTCCGGACTGATGGCACGCCACGAATCGCCCCGGTCCGCAGAGCGGAACACACGGTTCGCCGCGACCAGCAGAATTCCTGGATCGTGCGGCGAGAGCATGATCGGTGTGTCCCAGTTCCACCGGTACGCTTCGCCGGCTGTGGCATTGGTCACGTTGGTCGCTACCGGTCGGATGTTCTTCGATTCGCCCGTGACCTTGTTGCGCCGGATCATGTTGCCATTCTGCGACTCCGTGTAGATGATGCGCGAGTCGCGCAAATCCGGGATCGCATGGAAACCATCGCCGCCCTGGATCTGGAACCAGTCGTAGTTCATGATGCCGCGGTTCATACGCGAAGCACTGGGACCACACCAGTTGTAGTTGTCCTGCATGCCGCCGCACACGTTGAACGGCGTTTCCATGTCGAAGCTCACGTGGTAAAACAAGCCGACCGGCAAGTTGGGCAGGAACGTCCAGGTCTTGCTCATGTCGTAGGAAACCGCCAAACCGCCATCGTTGCCGATCAACACGTGCTCCGAGTTAGCGGGATTGATCCAGATGGCGTGCACATCATCGTGAGTAACCAGCGCAGCATCGGTCTCGAAGGTGCGGCCGCCATCAACGCTCATGTGCAGGCCCACACCGCCCATGTAGATGCGATCTGCACTGTTGGGGTCGATCCGCATCTGGCTGAAATACATGGGCCGCGGGTTCACGTTGCTCACCCGCCGCCAGGTCGCAGCGCCATCATCGGAGCGATACACGCCACCCACGCCCGCGCCTGCGCCCCCGCCTGCACCACCACGTCCACCGGCGCGTCCGGCCGCCGCCGTGTCCGCACCCGGACCCGCCTCTTCGCCGCCACCACCCCCACGCCCGCCGCCCGGTCCCTCAATGGTGGCGTACACAACGTTGCCGTTCTTGCGATAGGCATCGAGCGCGATGCGGCCCAGCGGACCCGCAGGCAGGCCACCGCCCGACACGCGCGACCAGGTATCACCGCTATCTGTCGACTTCCAGATGCCGCTGCCCGGACCGCCGCCATTCATGCAACACGCATTACGCCGGCGCTGGTACATCGATGCATAGAAGACCCGCGGATCCGTGGCCGACTGGACCAGGTCATTCGCACCTGTGTCGTCATCAACGTGAAGCACGCGCTTCCACGTGCGACCGCCGTCCGTGGTCTTGTAAACGCCGCGATCGCCGCCCGCGCCGAACAACGGTCCGGTTGCCGCCACCAGCACAATGTCGTTGTTGGCGGGATCGATCACGATGCGGTTGATGTGGCGCGACTCGGCCAGCCCCACCTGCTGAAATGTCTTGCCGCCATCGGTCGACTTGTAGATGCCACCGCCCCACGATGTGCTCTGCCGATTGTTCGACTCGCCGGCACCCACCCACACCAGGTCGGGATTGGCCTGTGACATGGCCACGGCGCCCGTCGAAATCAGGCCTTCGTTCTGGAACAACGGCGCGTACATCGCCCCGTTACTCGTGGTCTTCCAGACGCCGCCATGGGCCGTGGCCACGTAGTACACGGCCGGATTCCGCTCATAGACGGCCAGATCGGAGATGCGACCCGACATGGTGGCTGGGCCGATGGAGCGGAAATGCAGCCGCTCGAATTCCTCGGCCACCGGCACCGACTGGCCGATCGCTGGCCCGCTCAAACTCACGACCAACGATGCGCCGATGATCCCGATTCGCCGCCACGCGACCATGTTCAACCTCCAGACCGATAGATGTTTCCGAGATCGTGCCGTGCAGGATGGACGGGCATAATAATGCCTGGGACCTGGCCAGTGCGAGCGCACGCACCCCCGGAAAATGGCCCGCCCGAAACGGCCGCTGGCCACACGATAGAAGCCTCTGGCGGGCTCGGACTTAGCCGCTTCCTCAGCACCTGCGTAGCTTGCTTGTCGAAAAAAGTCCGCCCAATTCGACGAGTACGGGAGGGAGCGAGGATCTGACAGCCGTTTCAAACGGATTTGCGGGCGATAGAGTTTCGGTATATCTTCGGTCTCCGGCCAGGATCCGCGCCGGCTCGTCCCGTCCAATGGTCGAGGTCCCAACCCATCGTTACAGACGCCGCTCTCGTAGGGCCGCACGAAATTGCGTGCAGCCCCGGGGCCGGTGTCGCTTGATCGGCTGCGCCGGGCGCCCTTCGGGGAACGCGATGAGAAATGGTGCCGCAACCGTCTCAATGAGTACGCTGCGCGCGGTGCAAATCGAAAACGCACAGCCGTAGGAAGCATGACAGGAGCAGGTCGCGTAGCGCGTAAGCGCTCGCGTGGACAACCCCGAAGGGGCGCCCGTGCGCCGCAGCCGCCACGCGCCCGCACCGCGCGCCCGTTTTCGCGCCAGCGAAAACGCGCCCGGCGCAGCCGAAAAGGAGATTCATGCAACTGACAGAGACATTCATCAGGCGACCGGTCCTGGCCAGTATGGTCAGTCTCGGTTTGGTGCTGGTTGGCGTGATCGGATACACGCGGCTTCCCGTGCGCGAATTCCCAGATGCGGACCCACCGGTTGTATCCGTGACCGTGTTGTTGCCGGGCGCCAACCCGCAGGTAGTAGAGTCAGCAGTAACGGACGTGTTGGAGGAAGAGCTGTCGAGTCTGGAAGGATTGCGCACCATGACCAGTGCCAGCCAGGAGCAGCTGGCGACCATCACGTTGGAGTTCACGCTGGACCGTCAGATCGAGGATGCCGCGCAGGATGTACGCGACAAAGTGTCGCGCGTGCGCGGGCTGTTGCCCGAAGATGTGGAAGAGCCGGTGGTAGCCAAGCAGGAAGCGGATGCGTTTCCCATCATCTTCCTGGCGTTGACGTCGAAGAGTTATGGGCTCATGGAGCTCTCGGACATTGCGGACCGGCAGGTGAAACCGCGACTGCAGACCATAGCCGGTGTTTCCGGTGCGCCCATCTTCGGCGAGCGGCGTTTTGCCATGCGCGTCTGGCTGTCGCCGCGCGAGTTGGCGGCCCGCGGAATGACCGCGCAGGACGTAGAAAACGCGATTCGCACGCGCAGCGTCGAGATCCCGGCGGGCCGCATTGAATCGCAGCGGCGCGAGTTCTCGGTGCGCTATCTAGGCGAGATGAAGACGCCTGGCGAATTTGCGGAACTGACCGTGCCCAGCCGCGGCGGCCCGCTGGTAAAGCTGGGTGATGTCGCGCGCGTGGAGCCGGGCCCGGAAGACGAGCGATCCGTGGTTCGCTACTCGGCCACGGACGCGGTCTTCATCGGCGTGCTGCGTCAGTCCAAGTCCAACGTGATCGAAGTGGCCGAGGCCGTGCATAACGAGCTGCCCGCTGTGCAGGCCGCTCTGCCGGCCGGCGTCGAATTGAAGATGGCGTTCGATGGCTCCGTGTTCATCCAGCGCTCGATCCAGGAAGCGAAGGAAACGCTGGTACTCACGGCCGTGCTGGTGATTCTCATCATCTTCCTGTTCCTGGCCACGCTGCGCGCCACCATCATTCCGGCGCTGGCCATCCCGGTCTCCATTGTCGGCACGTTCGCCATCCTGTCGGCGCTCGGCTATTCCGTGAATACGTTCACGCTGCTCGGGCTGATCCTGGCCATCGGCATTGTGGTCGACGATGCCATTATCGTCCTGGAGAACGCGTACCGGCATCAGGAGGAATTGCGCAAGGACCCGCAGACCGCTGCGATCGATGGCACGCGTGAGATCACGACCGCCGTGATTGCCACCACCATTTCCCTGATCGCTGTGTTCTCGCCCCTCCTGTTTCTGACCGGCGCGACCGGCCGTTTGTTCAACGAGTTTGGTGTAGCGGTGGGCGGTTCCGTACTGATCTCCGGCATTGTCGCCCTCACGCTCACACCCATGTTGTCGGCCAGGATCCTGCGCGTGTCGGCGCGTGAGTCGCGTTTCCATCATCTGGTGGGTGCCGTCCTGAACGGCATCACCAGGCGCTACGGCCAGACGCTCGAGCACGCCTTGCGCCGTCCGTTCGCGGTCATGGGTGGGGGCGCATTGCTCACCGCATTTGCGGTGCTGCTCTTCACCTCGCTCAAGCGCGAGTTCGTGCCGCCCGACGATCGCGGCTTCTTCTTCACGTTCGTGGTCGCGCCCGAGGGTGCAACCGTGGCCTACACGGATGAATACGTGCGCCAGATCGAAGGGCTGGTGCTGGGCACGGAAGGTGTGCGTTCGTCCTTCGCCGTGGTTGGTTTTGGCGGACCGCCCAACTCGGCGATGGTGGGCGCGCTGCTGGATGACTGGGAGGAGCGCGAACAGTCGGCCCAGGACATCATCACGGCCGTGCAGCCGCAGATGTTCTTCGGCGTGCCTGGCGTGTTCGCTTTTGCCACCAACCCGCCCGCTTTCGGTGGCTTCACGCCGGCCGTGCAGTTCGTGGTGAAGAATCGTGATTTCGAAGCGTTGGTCAACGGCATGGATGCGTTGGTGGCGCGCGCCAGCACGATTCCGGGACTCATGAACGTCGACACCGACCTGCGTGTGACCCGCCCCGAGCTGGTGGTATCGCTGGATCGCGATCGGGCCGAAGACCTGGGCGTGCCGGCCCGTGATATTGCCACCACGCTGCAGACACTGTTGGGCGGTCGCGATGTCACGCGCTTCACGTCCGACAACAAACTCTACGATGTAATTCTGCGACTCGATCCGGCCGAGCGGGCCAGCCCGTCTGACATTAGCGGCTTGCAGGTGCGCGGTCGCGACGGTGCCCTGGTGCAGCTCGATGCCGTGACGCGCGTGGAAGAACGCATCGGTCCGCGCCAGCTCAACCATCACAACCGGGTCCGCTCGTTCACGCTTTCCGCCAGTATGGCGCCCGGCTTCACCCTCGGCCAGGCACTGGATTCCTTGAACGCGGCAGCCGCACAGGTGCTGCCTGCGGGCAGCACGGTCGACCTGGCCGGTGAGTCACGCGAGTTCCGCGAGAGTGGCGGTGCGCTGTATTTCGCGTTTGCTCTGGCCTTGATTTTCGTGTTCATGGTGTTGGCCGCGCAATTCGAGTCACTGGTACACCCGTTCACCGTCCTGCTGGCCGTGCCTCTGGCTGTGACCGGCGCTCTGGGTGCCCTCTGGCTGGCCGGCTCTACGCTCAACGTGTACAGCCAGGTCGGCATGATTCTGCTGATTGGCCTGGTCTCCAAAAACTCCATTCTGCTGGTGACCTATGCCAACGATTTGCGCGCGCGCGGGCATGACGCGTTGTCCGCCATGCGCGAGGCCGGTCGCATCCGACTGCGGCCCATTCTCATGACATCCGTGGCCGCCATCTTCGGCGCTTTGCCCATTGCACTCGGTCTGGGTGCGGGTGCGGGCAGCCGCAGACCTTTGGGCTATTCGATCATCGGCGGACTCGTTGTGTCGACCCTGTTGACGTTGTACCTGGTGCCCGCCGTCTTCGTGGTGCTCGAGCGTGCGCGCAGCCGGCGCGCGCCGGCGCCCGCCAGCACACTCCGCACCTCGCCCATTGAGCTGGAGCGGGAAACGATTCCCGCGCTCGCCTCGCCTGCGACCGCAACGATGGAGGTCCGATGAATAACGCTGCCCTGCGCTATGGCCGGCTCGCCGCGCTACTGGCGACGCAGGTCGGGGCGCTGCCAATTCTTGTAGCCGCGCAGCAGGACAACGTGCCCGTGGTAACGCTTTCCGAGGCGCGGCGGCGCGCGCTGGCCGTGGATCCTGCGGCCGTGTTGGCGCGCGGCCAGCTGGAGACTACGGCCTGGGAACAACGGGCCGCGCGCGTCGATTTGCTCACACCCAATGTCACGGCCGGAACCAGCTTCACGCGTTTTTCCGAGCCGTTCATCAATTTCGGCACGTTCGAGCGCACACCGAATGCAACCAATGCCGAGCTGCGCGCCAGTTACACGCTGCTGGGCGCGGGCAAGTTCGCCGAGCTGAAGCGCGCGCGCGCCGCCGTGGAGAGTGCAGCAGCCGGCGAAACGGCCTCTCACTTTCGCATCGCACTGATGACCGATGCCGCGTACTACGCCGTGTTGGCCGACCGTGAGCTGGCTCGTGTGGTGGCCGAGCGGCTGAAGCGCGCGCTGGAAGCTTTTGGTGTGGCGCGCCTGCGCGTAGTGGCCGGCGATGCCATAGCCACGGATTCGCTGCAGTTGCTGCTGGAAGCCAATCGTGCGCGGCTCGCCATCCTGAAGAGTGACTCGGCAGTCGCGGTCTCGCGCCTGCGTTTGGGCCGGCAGATTGGCCTGGCCGGTCCGGTCGATCCGGCCGCGCTGGACAGTGCCGCACTGCCCGCATTACCCATCACGCAAGAGCAGGCTATCGTAGAATATCGAACGCGCGGCCCCGAGCTCGAGGCCGCGCGCGCCGCGGAGCGCCAGGCCGCCGCCCGCATCGGCGTTGAGCGCGAGAGTTACCTGCCTGCCATCACGGTGGGCGCCACTACCGGCGCCTATGACGCCGAGTTCTTTCCTTCCGCCGCCAAGCGCTCACAGGTCGTGGTGGGTGTGTCACTTCCCATCTGGAATGCAGGACAGCGTGAGCTGGCCGTGGCCCGGGCGCGCGCGCAGAGCAACGTCGCGCGCGCCCAGCGCGAGCAGCACGAGCGTGCCGCCGCCGAAGTGATCGCCGAGGCCTACCATGGTTATCAAACCGCGCGCGCCGGGGTCGAGCTGGCGCAGGTCGGTGTCACCGTGGCCACCGAGAATTTTCGCGTGCAACGCACACGGTATCGGGAGGGCGCCACGACCATTCTCGATTTGCTGGAAGCCCAGGTAGCGCTGAGCGAAGCGGAAGCCACGCTCGTACAGTCACGCTACGCCACCCGCCTTGCGCTGGCCCGCATGGAAGCGCTGCTGGGCAGGCGTCTTGTCGATACACCGGGCCAGAATCCGACCAACCGTTGAGGAATACATGACGACCATTCTCCCCGAGGAATCAAGATTGCGCCGGCGAGGCATCATTGGCGCTGTAGCGTTGCTGACGATCATCGCGCTCGTGTTCGGTGCACGCCGCATGGGTTGGCTGGGTGGACAGGCACCCGCCAGCGCGGCCGCGGCCGGACCCCCCGGCGGGATGCCACCCATGCCCGTGGATGTCGACAGTGCACGGCGTCAGCCCATTGTCGATGCCGTGCGCGCCACGGGCCGCATTGAAGCGGTGCAGGCCGTGGAGCTGCGGCCGGACGAACAAGGGCGCGTAACCCTGCTCCAGTTCCACGAAGGCCAGTCCGTGGAAGCGGGCACGCCGCTGGTCAAGATCGATGATGCCATGTTGCGCGCGCAGGCCGAGCGCGCCGCCGCCGATCGTGACCTCACCAAACAGCAGCTCGAGCGCGTGCGCCGCCTGCGCTCGGAAAACGCCTCATCGCCCGCAGACCTCGAGCGCGCCGAAGCAGCGGCCCGCAGTGCCGATGCCGCAGTGGCGCTGCTTGCCCTGCAGATCGAACGCACAAACGTGCGCGCGCCCTTTGGTGGTGTGGTGGGTCAGCGTTTTGTCAGCGTGGGCGACTACGTCACCAACGGTACGCGACTACTCACTCTGCAAACCGTGGATCCACAGCGCGCCGTGATCGAAGTACCGGAACGACACGCCGTGCAGCTGCGTCCCGGACAAACCGTGCAGTTCACAGTGGCCGCACAACCGGAACGCGTTTTCTCAGCGCTCGTGGAATTCATCGATCCCGTTGTGCAGTCCACCAGCCGCACCATCCTTGTGAAAGCAAGTGCACCCAATGGCAGCCGCGTTTTGAGACCCGGCATGTTCATCGAAGCGCGCTTGGCCACCGGCACGCGCAACAATGCCATCGTCGTGCCCGAAGACGCAGTGCAGCCTCTCCGCACCGCCAACGTGGTCTGGGCCATTGCCGACAAGAAAGCCAGCCGCCGCGTGGTGCAACTCGGCGTGCGCGCCCAGGGCATGGTCGAGGTCCTCAGTGGCATTGAAGCGGGTGAGCTGGTGGTCGTTGGTGGCCTGGAGCGCATGGCGGAAGGCATGGCCGTGGAGCCGCGCATGCGGGCCAAAAGTCCGAACAAGTGACGCGTGACGTGTGACGCGTGACCTGCGCGTCACGCGTCACGCGTACGCGGCGTCGCCACCAAGACTCTCCGCTCATTCTGCCGCAACACAGTCAGCTCCACGTCACGGTCGATGCGATCTTCGCTCAGCAAGCGGTGCAGATCATCGATACCCGTGACCGGCTCACCTTGCAGTTCGATGAGGACATCGCCTTCCCACAGGCCAGCGCGGGCGGCCGGACTGCCGGGCTCGATGGAAAGCACGAGCACACCGCCGCCCGGCATGCCGAGCGCGCGCGCGGCGCCGGCTTCCAACGCCATGTTGTGACCGGCAATACCGAGGTAGCCGCGCCGCACACGGCCGTGCTTCATCAGCTGGGCAGCAACGACCTTGACCGTGTTGATGCCGACGGCAAAGCAGATGCCCTGCGCGGGCAGTATCACCGCCGTGTTGACGCCGATCACTTCGCCGCGTGAGTTCACGAGCGGCCCGCCGGAATTGCCCGGATTGAGCGCGGCATCCGTCTGGATGACATCGTCGATCAACCGGCCCGTGGTAGAACGGAACGACCGGCCCAACGCGCTCACCACACCAGCGGTCACTGTACTTTGGAATCCGAGCGGATTTCCGATGGCTACGGCCAGCTGCCCGACCCGCAACACACTCGAGTCACCGAGGGGCGCATAAGGCAGATCGGAGCCGTGTATTCTGAGCACGGCCACGTCGGTATCCGGGTCCTCGCCGATCACTTGCGCGGCCACGCTGCGGCCCGCGGCCATTTCCACGGTTACGATGCGGGAGCCGTGAATGACGTGGCTGTTGGTCAACACAAAACCATCCGGCGTGAAGATGAACCCCGAGCCTTGACCCGCAGCCTCGCGGCCACGCACGCGAGCCGCGCGCGACCGTTGTCCGGTGGCCCGGCGCACGTCGACCCGGACCACGGCAGGACCCACCGTTTCCGCGGCATGGACTACGGCGCGCGAATAGGCATCGAGCAAGCTTGCATCGCCGGGTGCAGCCGTTTGGTGAGTTGCGTGCGGGTCGTGCTGTTGTGAGGAAAGCAAATAGGCTGCGCTGGACACAGCCGCCTCCTTTCAAGAGTTACATGTAATACCCACCGGGGTTTCAACTGCGGCCACCCGGGCCCGGGGGTGGGCGGCGGCGGACGCGGAGAGTAGCTTCCTTCGGGATCGACTCGCGCCCAACTCCGTAGTGGAGCGAGTATGGAAACTTGGCTTTGGGCCGCGCTGAAGGGCCTGCTCGCGCTGCAACTGAATCAGGCGACTGTCGTGGGCGAAGTGCGCGACAGCGAAAGCGGTGAGGGGGTCGCGGGCGCAATCGTGATGTTGAGCGAGCTAGCGCGCGTCGCACTCACGGATGCAGACGGCCGTTACAGTATTTCCGCTGTACCACCGGGGCCGCAACACCTGAGCGTGCAGCGCATCGGCTACGCGACCCGCACTCTGCATGCCCTGGTACCGCGTCAGGGTGTGCTCCAGATCAACATCATTCTGCGGCGCGAACCCGTGGTCCTGCCGCAAATCGAAGTGAGTCGCCGGCTCCCCATGAGTGGCGCGTCCACACCCGGCACGCCGTTCCCCAATCAGACGCTTTCCATCCAGGAAATTCGTAACCATCCGCTTCTGGCCGAGCCAGATGTTTTCCTTGCGCTGACCGGCGGCGCGTTCGTGCAACGGCCGGAGGCACCGAGCGGCATCCATTTACGAGGCGGTTCCGCGGACCAGATTGCGTTTCTGCTGGACGGCATCCCGGTGTTCAATCCGTTTCATGCGGGCGGCACATTCAGCGCGTGGAATCCGGACGCACTCGAGCAATTGCAGGTCCTTTCCACACTATCCGGGCACATGATGGACGCACTCTCGGGCACGGTGAGCGCCGTGACACGCCCGCCCGGATCCGTCTTCATGACGCAAGGGAGTGCCAGCACCACACAAGCGCGCATCACCATGGACGGTCCATTGGGCGATGGCGCGGCCGGTTTTCTGCTGAGCGTACGATCGGGATTCCCAACGTCGGTTCTGTCGCCCCGTGATGCCTCGTATCTCAGAGGCGAAACCGGCGATCTACTGGGCAAGGTGGAAGCGCCCGTGCTGGGCGGTCGCTTCCGCCTTCTGGGCTATGGTGCCGAGAATGAGTTCAGCGCCGTGTCCACCGTAGTAGAAGACGACACGCAGCCGGTAAGCAGCGCTGACATCCGCCATGCGTTCACCTGGAAAAGCCGCTCGCTGGGCGCGCAGTGGAACGGCAACATCGGCCATCTGACGATGCGAGCGTTGGGCTGGAGCGCAACCGGCAACGCGCTGGCCGATTGGAGGCCGCCCACCGATTCCGCACAGGAGTTGCGCACGGCGCGCAAAGACTTTGGCGTGCTGGCACTGGTCGAGCACAAGGTGGCCGCAACATCCACAGTGTTGGGCCTCTCGCTCAGCCAGAGTACGACCACATATCGCGTGGCACAGCCGGGCGGGTCAGACCCGGCCTTCGCTCTGGTGGCGCGTACTCGCCTGTCCAGCGTATTCGTTCAGCACGAAGCCCAACTCGGCCATCAATTCACGGTGCAGTTGGGTGGCTCGGCCGTGTTGGCCGACGCGTTGCATGTGCAGCCTCAGCTGCAGCTGCGCTGGCAACCCGATGCGCAGTTCACGCTCACCAGTGGCTTCACGCGCACGCATCAATTCTCGCAATCGTTGCGCAACCCGGAATCTTTGGTTGGGAGCATATTCCCGGCTGAGTTGTGGGTGAGTGCCAGCACTGACAGCGTGCCGCTGGCACGAAGCGACCTGATTTGGCTGGCCGGCGACTATCGGCCCACGGCTGGTCTCCGCATCGGCAGTCAGGTTTACGCGCGCGATTTGACTGGATTGCTCCTGGTTGCACCGCGCACCGGACAACCGTTCGCCACCAGCGGATTTGGCACCGGTACCGGACGCGCCTTTGGTTTCTCGATCGATGGCACGCTGAGCGGCGCTCGTTATGGACTCATCGCCAGTTATTACTGGCAACATGTGCGCTTTGCCCAGGCTGACTCGAAATACATTCCGGAGCATGGAACGCAGCATTCTGCAGAAGCCGGCGTCATTCTGTTTCCCACCTCGACGTTTTCGGCCCGGCTTGGCCTGGCTGCGGCCGCGGGTCGCCAGGCCACGGCCGTGGCCCAGGCTTTCGAGTGGGAAGCGTGCAACCTGCTGGACCGCGGTTGTGAGTTTGGCGGAAGTCCCGACTACGATGCGCGCCAGATCGGACGCATGCGCCTGCCCGCCTACCTGCGCCTGGACGCGGGTTTGCGCAAGCACTGGCATGTGCGCGTGGCGCGCAGAAACGCCACCATCGCCGCGTTCGGCACGCTCACCAACCTGTTTGGCCAGAAAAACGTGTTGACCGTAGCCCGCGATGTTGTCACCGGCCAACCGGCAGAGGTCCAGATGCGGCCGCGCGCTCCCCTCGTGCTCGGTATCGACTGGGTTTTCTGAGCTCCTTGTCACAAAACGGCGCCTGGCAGGCTCCACAGCACAGCGCCTGGGGCCATCCATAGCCCAAACGGCCACTTCGGGAGAACGGGGTGGTGGTCCGCCATGGAAGCAGATGACACCGCCCTTTCACGATGAATTTGTGTTGGTGTTTGACCAACATTTTGCGCGCCTCTTCCGCTACCTCGATCGTCTCTCCGGCGATGTCGAGCTGGCCGCTGACCTGGCCCAGGAAACTTTCATCAAGTTGCATCAACGAGGCTCGCTGCCGGCTGCACCGGAAGCCTGGCTGATCACGGTCGCCATGAATCTGTTCCGCAATGTGCAGGCGACGCGCGCACGCAGGCGCCGGCTGTTACCCGTTTCACGCGCGGGCGTAGTCACATCAGATCCGCCCGCCCTGCCGGACCACATGGCTGAGGCCAACGAAACACGAGCGCGCGTGCGCTGCGCTATCGATCGGCTACCGGAGCGAGATCGCGCCTTGTTGCTGCTCATCGCCGAGGGTTATTCGTATCACCATATCGCGTGCGCGCTGGACATCAACGAAGCCAGTGTCGGCACGTTGTTGGCCCGCGCCAAACGCGCATTTCGGGCCGCCTACCAAGGATGAACCCAATGCATCTCGATCAGGAACAGGTTGAGCGCCTGCTTCACGGCGAGCTGACATCGTCTGTTCAGATCGCGTTGCGCGATCACATGGCCGTCTGCTCCGACTGCCATTCGCGTTTTGCGCTCGCCCAGCGCGAGCACACGCAGATCATGGCATCGCTTGCTCACCTCGATCACACGGCTCCCCGAACCGATGCCCGAGACATCGTCGCAGCAGCAAACACTGCGCTCACTCCTTGGCCGCGTGCTGCCCATAGGTCTGACCATTGGTTGCGCTGGGCCGCCGGCCTGGCGTTGGCCGTGGGTATTGCCGGCGCGGTCTACGCAGCGCCTGGCTGGATTGCGCGCTGGACCTCGGCCAACGACCCGCCCTCCCTGAACCCGGCGCCCAGCGTTCCGCTTGACCAACCCGCGAACGATGCGAGCGGGCTCACGGTTACGCCCGGGGACCGGCTGAGCATCGAATTCTTGGCGCACCAACTCGATGGCACGGCCTACGTTTCGATCAGTGACGTGTCCGAAGTAGTAGTGCGCACACTGGAAGGCAGCGCCTCGTTCGAAAGCGACGAGCATCGACTCAAGATCGATAACTACGGCAGGCGCGCGCGCTTTGAAATCCTGATCCCCAGAAACGCCGCCTGGGTAGAAGTTAAGGTAGCTGGACAGCGCGCTTTCCTGATGGAGAACGCCCGTGTGGTCGGGCCGGCGCTGCGCGCGGACAACCGCTACACCATTTCACTTGCTCATCCCGGCTGAATCGTTGTCACAAAACGCTTCATTGCTTTGCTCCTATTGCAGGTCAGGCATCGGACCAGATCCATGGGAGCGGGAGTGCCACATGGTTGGAGTGAGGGGAAACTACCACCGCACCGGCGTCGCCCAAGGTCTCGCCTGCGCGGTGCTTTTCACTGCCTTCACGGACTCGGCCGGCGCACACGGACAGCAGATCAATCGACTGCGCGATCGCGGTGCGGGCGTGCCTACCTCAATGTTCGGCACCTACATCGAGCGCGGTCAGCTTCTTGTTTATCCATTTTTCGAGTACTATCGCGATAGCAACGGCGAGTACAGTCCGGATGAATTTGGCTTTGGCCTGGATCAGGACTTTCGCGGGAAGTATAGCGCCGCCGAAGGGCTGATCTTTCTGAGTTATGGGTTTACTCACAGACTGGCTGTGGAATTCGAGGCTGCGATCATTACTGCCCGGCAGGAGAAATCTTCGTCAGACCCGACCAGCATGCCGGCCCACGTGGAAGAATCCGGAATCGGCGATGTGGAAGGTCAGGTGCGCTGGCGCTGGAACCAGGAATCCGACCGCCGTCCTGAGTTCTTCTCTTATTTCGAAACCGTCTTTCCACTGCAAAAGCAGAAGCGCCTTATCGGCACACAGGCCTGGGAGTTCAAGCTGGGCACCGGCGTGGTGCGCGGCTTTGCCTGGGGCACGGCCACGTTGCGCGCCGCGCTCGAATATGACGGTGATCAGGGGTCCGTGGGTCTGGGGGAGTATGCGCTCGAGTACTTGAAACGCGTGTCTCGGCGCTTTCGTTTGTTTGCTGGTGTGGAAGGCAGCGGTGCCGATCTCGAGCTGATTACCGAAGCGCAGTGGTTCTTGACGCCCAACCTTTTCCTTAAGTTTAACAATGCAATCGGGCTGACTTCCAAAGCGACCGACTGGGCCCCCGAGATAGGCATCATGCTCTCCTTCCGCTGAGGCGGATGACGCAGTCTGGTAAGCAAGCGCTGATCGACGCAGCTTGCCTTGCCGCCGCCTGTTCCCACATCTTCTCCACCGCTGGCGACGCAGCTGGCATCCTTGCCCGCCGCTACCGCTTCCGATCGACTCCCTTCGTTGGCCTTCCTGGCCTGGCCGATGAGACGCGGCCATATGACGGTTGAGGACCGGTTCAAGGCTAACAACGAGAGCGGCGTCACGGGAGCGCGTACGGCACGAGGCTGATTCTGCAGGCTTGACGGGGGGAATTTGGCCGACTCCATCCAGGGCATTCGCTCGGCGCTCGGCGATCGTTATGAAGTCGTGAGCCACCTGGGCACGGGCGGGATGGCCGATGTCTTCCTGGCCCGCGACCGCTTCCGTATGTGTGACGTCGCGCTCAAGGTCATTCGCCCGGAATTGGCCGCTGTGATTGGCGCCGACCGATTCCTGCGCGAAATCGCCATCACCGCACGTCTTTTTCACCCGCACATTCGTCCGCTGCTCGACTCCGGTGAAGTACAAGGAACGTTGTATTACGCCATGCCATATATCAAAGGGCAAACGCTGCGCGATCGGCTCAAGCGTGAGCGCCGCCTGGGCTTTGAGGAGTCCTTGCGCATAGCGCGCGCTTTGGCGGACGGACTGGACTATGCGCACCAGCAGGGCGTAATCCATCGTGATGTAAAACCGGGCAATGTGTTCATCGATGGCGCGCACCCGGTGCTGACGGACTTCGGGATTGCCATTGCCGCAGAGAGCGCCGACTCCGAGCGCTTGACCGAGTCCGGCATTGTCATCGGCACGCCCGAATACCTGAGCCCCGAACAGTGCGAAGGCGGCGAACACATTGACGGACGCGCAGACCTGTACAGCCTGGGCTGCGTTCTATTCGAGATGCTGACCGGGCAACCACCGTTCACCGGTCGCACGCGCATATCCATCATCGCCAAACAGATCAGTGAGGCGGCACCTTCCGCTACTACGTTGCGCCCCGATCTTCCCGAGGAAGCGGATCAACTGCTGCGCCGCTGCCTGTCCAAAACACCAGCCGACCGATTCTCCACGGCCAGCGAGCTCCGCACTTCGATTGATGAAGTGCTTACTGGCTGGCAGACCGGATCCTTACGGCACGGTAAGCGTGAGTCCGGCCTGCGCATCCCGCGGCCAGTGCTGATTGCGGGCATCCTGGTGGTCGCGCTCGCGCTCGGCGTGTGGTTGGCCACGCGGACGCCGGCCGTGGTGCTCGATTCGAACAAGGTCATGGTTTTTCCGCTGGCCAACCGCGGGGGTCAGACGGATGGCTCGGCCATGGCCATGGGCATTGCCAACGCACTGCTCCACGCAGAACCGCTGAAACCCATCGATGGCTACACGTACCTGAACCCCGATCAGCGTGCGGATCCTGCGCGCACTTCTCTGTCGGCCGCGCGCGCCATAGCGCTGAGCCGTGGTGCCACTCACTTCATTACCGGCGGTGTTACCACGCGCGGTGATTCAACGTCTGTACTCCTCACCTTGCACGACGCGCGCACCGACACGGTCGTGCACAACGCGGCATTCACGGGCGCACACTCTCGATTTACGGCCGAACAGGTTGGCATTCGGGCCATGATCGATCTGTTGCCGGAATTGATCGATCCGGGCCGCAAGATCGACCTGTCCATCTTGACCGATCGGGATGCGGCTGCGGTTTCACTCTGGATACGCGGTGACCTGGAGTATCGGCGTGCCCGCTTCACCAATGCCCTGACGCATTACCGCGATGCCGTGCGCAAAGACTCATTGTTGGTGATTGCCGCGGTTAAAGGCGCGCAAGCCGCCAGTTGGGTCGAACAGAGCGACGTGGCCGACGAATTGTCGCGCATTGCTGTGGCCAACGATTCCATCCTGCCCATGCGCTACCGGCACTTCATCCGCGCCCTGCGCGCGCATCTGGAGGGTCGCGCCGACGACGCGGTCCGTCAATTCCGGGAAGCGCTCGCGCTGCAGCGTGAATGGAGTGAAGCCTGGATGGGGTTGGGCGAGGTCTATCAGCATTTGCTGCCCCGCGATCTGCGCGCCGATTCGTCGGCGCAGCAGGCCTTCGAAACAGCAGCAGCCCTCGATCCAGACTTTGCACCGCCTCTGGTTCACCTGAGCGAATACGCCATTCGCAACCGTGACCTGCTGCGCGCAGAAACGCTGGTCAAGCGACTGCGCGAGTCAGGCGCAGACGGCGTGGCGCGTGTGGCCGCAACTGCCGTTGTGCTCGATTGTGCGCGGCGCAGTCTGGACCCGGCCCGGTGGCAGGCAGAAGCGACGCGCAGTGCTGACGTGGTGCTGGAAGCCGCGCAGCAGCTTGCTACCGGCGGCGCCTATCTGGACTGTGCCGCGCAGGGCTTCCGGAGCCTGCTCGGATTGCCCAACCTGGCACCCAACAAACGCTGGGCCGCCACCCTCGGATTACAGAGCGTGTTGGTGGCGCAGGGTCATGCCCAGCAGGCGCAGGCGCTGCTCGATACCACAGTGGCCGCGGGGATCAGTGCCGCGCTTTTCCTGCCGCCCCTGGACGTGCTGGCGGGTGCCGACCTTTCTGCGGGAGCGCGGCGCGTCGATTCGATCGCATTGTCACGTTGGCCTGACTTTCGGGGCGCCGGCCCGCGCACGTTGTGGCTGCTGGGCAGCTGGAGAGCGCACCTGGGAGACCACGCGGCCGTGACCGCCATTCGTCTGCGCATGGCCGAGGCAGACACGGGCGCGGTCAACCCACGCAACCGGCTCATGGGCAAAGCCATTGCCGCGCGTCAGGCACTAATGGCCAGGGATACGGCCGCCGCCATCGATTCGCTGCGCAGCTTGTACGCGGTGGGCACGCGGGCCGAACTATTGACCGCCATGAATGAGGCATTCCCGGCGGAGCGAGTCCTGCTCGCTCAATTGTTGCTGGTGCGTGGACAGCTCGAGGAAGCGTACTGGACTGCGGCCGCGCTCGATCATCCGCAGCCCCTTCTCTTCACTGCTTTCGTACCCAGGAGTCTTGCTCTGCGCTACCGGGCTGCGTCCGCGCTGCCCGGCTCGTTGTGGCGAGCGCGCGCCGCGGAAGCGAGGCGGCGATTGCAGGCCATGGGACGTGCTGACTTGCTGGCTGCCGCATCCTGATCCATTTCATCCTGACGGAGGGACTTCATGCGCAAGACCTGGACGTTGACCATGTTGGGCGGTGTGGCCTTGCTAATGGTTGCCTGCACACATCCGGTGAGCAAGGCGGAATTCGATGCGCTCAAGTCGGACTATGACGCCTTGGAAACCGAGTTGCAGAATTGGGCGAATGACATGCACAACTGGGGCACACGCACCAAGAACGCCGTCTGCGACGTAGTCGCCAAGAACCCGGCGGCCTACGCTCCTGCTACTGTCACCTATTGCGGCGCCACTACGGGCAACGGGAACCCGCCGCCGCCGCCCGATTTTGGTTCCTGATTTGATGGCAGCCGTTCGCGTTGGGCTGGCTGTCGCGCCCTCACCATAAAAAACCGGCCGCGTGTATTACGCGGCCGGTTCACCATTGGCCGATGGTCATCCGGTCACGGATTGATGGCGCGTTGCCTGAACCGAATTGACGTACTGCCGGCCACCGCGCTGATGGCAGCCAGGCCGGCGGTCGGCCCCAAACGGAAGCGCACGCGCGCAATGCCGGTGGCCCCGGTCAGCGTAGTGGTCTCGGCAGTTCCCGTGCTTTCGAACACGCCTCCGCCGTAACGCACGTTCCAATTCACCGCGACACCACTTACCGGATTGCCACCCGTGTCGGTCACACTCACGCGCAGTGAATCCGGCAGGACCTGATCGATCGTGTCCGTTTGTGCATTCCCACCCGCGATCGACATGCGGTAGATCGTTTGCGCGGGCACCACCGTGACCACGGTCGCACCCAACACGTTATTCGTTGAGGTTGCGCGGACTGTCGCAGTACCAACCGCCACGCCGACGACCCATCCTCTCTGGCGAGGTCGCGGCGCCACGGTGGCCACCGCAATTAGCGAACTCGACCACACCAGCGTTTCATTGGGTAGTAATGCGCCGCTGCTGTCCATGACGATGGCCTTGATGACGGCACTGTCACCCACGGCAATGGTGACCGCGTCCGGAATCGGGTTGACGTCGGCAGGAACGCCCGGAATCCCCGGCAATCCCTGCGCAACGTCCAACGAGCGCCGGATGACCCGAATCAGATCGGCGCGGTAGCCTCTGGCCACGGACTCATTCAGGGCCGTCTGCAGGATCTTACTCGCGCCCAGGTCACCCAGGGCAATGGCCGCCCGCCGCTGAACCAGGTTCTTGAAGTTCGTGTTGAATCGATCGAGATACGGGCCGGAATCCACGGCCGCGGTCGAGAGCTCCATCCATTCGCTGCGGAAGTTGTAGTGCATGTTGGGCCCGTAAATCGAATCGATGCCCTGCAGCACCTGGTCGAGCAGCGGAATGATGGTTCGGCCCAGTGAGTCGACCACGAAACTGCGCTCATTGTTGGTGCAATCCACGCAGGTCAGCCAATTCATCACGCCCACCCGCTCGCGCTCCGTTGGCGATCGCGTTCCACCGCAACCCACGCACACCAGTATTGCGCATGCGCAGACAAGTGCCCGGCACCAGCCGGCCGGCCCTGCATGCGTTCGTTGTGCTCGATCCATGTCTGCCCCTATTGCCCCGGTTCTTTGTCCAGAGACGGACAATCGGTCTCGGGGGCGCACGGCCGCGTTTTCTTGGGATTCGGTCCGCCCGGCCAGACCATGTCGGTCAGGAACGACTTCTCGTGCAGGTTCATGCGGTAGATCTGCCCGACCGAAAAGCGGCTCTGATGCAAGCGAATGTCCCAGTCGATGGCGTTCCACATCAAATTGTCCTGACGGAATGTGCCAATCGCGTTGGCGTGCCCGCCGCCGTTGCCCACCCAGGGACCAATCAAGGACAACACATGCCCCACTTCATGCGCGGCGGTCGACGGCAAGTACTCGGCCGCCGACAGATAGACCACTCGGCCAACCTGATCGAGTGCTTGGGGACACGCATAGCCCAGAACATCGCTGTCCGTTTCCGGCACGAACAGGATGAAGAGATCGTCATCCACTTCAATGTCTTTGTCGATGGCCGCCAGAAACGCGTTGATGAAGGTCGTCTCGCACGCATCCTCGACGACCAGCGGAAAGTCCTGTTCATGCTGGAAGGCGGCAATCATTTCAATCGTGATGCCCGCGCGATTCCGGTCCAATCGCTGGTTCAGCAACTTCACTTCGTCCTGCGCCAACATCACATCCTGCGTGCCCAGCAGACCGACGAATACGGGCACGGTTCGAAGATTGGGCGTATCCAGCGGATCCAGCGTCAGGTCATCCACGTTGACCGTCCAGGCATGATCGACCTGATCTCGGAACGCCATCTCACGACTCATGGAGAACAGCGCCAGCTCAGGCCGGCACCCTGATACCGGTTCCAGGTTCCGTTTCAGAAAGGCCGTTTGAACCACGGCCAGGGCCGCGTCTTCCATGCATGCGCCCGCATGACCGGCATCCAGCACTATAGCCACCGGAGGCTGATCCGGAATGTATTCCACCCGGATCCAATCGGAGGTGCCATCACCCGTGAGCGGCGCAATGTGAAGCTCGCCCGCCACGGCATTCACTACTTTCTCCACTACACTCCCGCGTTTGACTGTGACCGTAGCTTTGATGTCATTGATGATCGTGCCCGGGCTGTTCGGCACGTGAATGATGACCGGATTCTTGGTTGCGTCTTGGAACAGTCCAGGCGTTGCGGAAGTCCACTGGATCGACATTGCGCTCGGGTAACCATTGATGTCGATGATGCGCTCGCTCGGACTGATGAGCCGCGCGGTCAGCTCGAAGGTCGTGCCCACGCCATCGCTCGCGTGGCCGGCGTAAATCACACCTGGAACGACTTCAACCTTAGTGACTTTTGGGACGCTGGGAGGATCCCACTTGGGCTTCTTGCAGGCAGGCACCAGCAACAGGGCTACGCCGATCGCGCAAATTCGAATGGTTGCGCTGCGCTGCCTCAGGGCAAGTAACATAGGCGTGCTTCCGCCGGTTTGAGACCCACAACGACGCCGGCCGGATGCGGCCAGCGTCGGCCGCCTGAACGTGGTGGATAACCTGCCCCACGCGCCCGTGTCAAGCACGGGCGATCATTTTCAACCCGTGCTTACGCGCAACCTGGCAATCGGCTACTGACTGGTCGCAATCGCGGTGCGCAGCGCGCCAATGCTCTCGGGCGAGCCCGTGAACAACGTTTCCGGCCATTGGCGGAAGGACAGAATTTCCGAATAGATGCGCGCTTGCTCGTAGGCGTTCACGCCAAAGCCGGCCAGGTACTGCAAGCGCAAATTGCGATCGCGATTCACCTCTGCGTCGGCCAGCCACTGCCGCAACTGCGGGCCCTGCGCCGCGAAACGGCCGAACAGATCCACTGCGGAGAAGAAGCCGATCTCGGATAGCGAATGCGTGACCACATTGTACTCGGGCCGGCGCAAACGCTGCTCGACCAGATCGATGTCGATGGGCTTGTCATCCATCTTGGCCATCAACACCACGTCGTAGCCACCACCCTGGTACGTGTTGCCGAACACAACGCCATTGGGGAAAACTTCGAGGAACGTGGCAATCTCGCTTTTCACGGCCGCCATGCCGCTCTCGTAGAGCTGCACGAACACCGTAATGACTCCACCCGGATTGAGATGTGCCTTGGCTACCTCGAAGAACTCCTTGGTGTAGAGCGTGGCGGCGCCTTTGACCCAGGGATCGAACGGGTCGGATGTAATGGCATCGAATTTCTGATCCGTGGTGAGCAGGTAGTGGCGCGCGTCATCGATCTGCACGTGCACTTTGGGATTGGTGACCACGGCAAAA
>JBOHRF010000058.1:0-22745 GCA_050732575.1 Longimicrobiales bacterium | reverse complement strand
GACGACGACTTACACTTCGAAGCGGACAAGAGCTTTCCGCCGAGAACCCTCACTACTCAGGTCTCCCCAAAACCGAGGGGGCAGCCGGTAATATTAACTGCTGCAGATCTGGCAGCTAACGGAAATGACAAGTTCGGCTTCTGGTGGCGAGAGGACGGCAGCTGGTTTCATGCAATGTAACTGACGCAGCTTTGCGTGGGTTCTGTGCGTCAACGCGGTTTCGACATCTGAGTCGAATCCACGTGAGCGCGCAGAACCCGACGTGAGGCCAGTATCCTGGCTTCGCGCGGTGCAATTCTGGCGTACTCGTCAAATAATCTCTGTCCTTGGACAGAATCCCCAAGCCGAAAGTGGACACCGGCCTGAAGACCCAGCAATCTGTTTCGCAGCGCATCATTGGGCGTGCTATCTATTACCGTCAGCACTTGACCCATGACGTTCCGGGCGCGCTCGTGCGCACCTGCCCGCGCGAGCACAGCGGCGAGGGCCAGGCCGAATTCTGCATGTGCTTCAATGTTTCCGCGCCCGCGCCGGGATTCGAGTTCTCGGAAATACTTCACAGCTGAGTCGGGCTGCACAGGCCCGTTACCCCAGGCCATGACTTGGAGAGCGCAGCCATAGTGCGCCGGATTGTCCGGAAATTGGCGCAGTGCTTCGGCACACAGTTGAGACGCACCGGCATCGTCACCGACTTCCAACCTGGTCATGGCCAGATGGTTGATGATGTCGAATCGCTCACGCTCCTCCATGTAAATGTCTGCTTCGTACGCGCGTTGGGCCCAGAAGGCGGCATTGTTGTAGTCGGCGTTGGCCTTGAAGAGCAGCTGGCTGAGGTCTGCGGCCGCACCGGCCAGCGTTGGTTCCCTGGCTAAAGCGCGTTGCAGGTCATTGGCCGATGAATCGATGGCCAGCTGACATTCGGTGCGTCCCGATCCGCGAGCTGGATGCGGGTCCAGCGCAGGCGAGCACGCAGCGCCAACGCGGGCGGGAACTGCGACCACTTCCTGATGCTCAGGACCGAATCCACAATTGCAATACCCTGATTCAGTGCGTTGCGAACGCCAGGCCGATCACGCCCACCGGACTCACTTAAAATCAGCAGCGCGCGATTATGACTGAGTATGGCACGGGCAAGCCTGGGTGCGGGCCAATTCGGATCGATGTTCTGGCTCTCGATGAGCCGGTTGGATGCGGCATCGAGCGCCCGCTGCGCGCCGACAGGATCGGAGCCGATGAGTTGGATAGCGTCCAGCCTGTGGTGTTCGGCCTGTCGCCGCCGATCGAGAGCAACCAGGTGGATGAGTCCGCGCTCCAGCTGACGCGCCTGCACGCGCGCGCCGAGCATGGGACGGAGTTTGTCCGCCACAAGCTGGCCGAGATTCTCCAGGCTGTTTTCACGCAGCTGCACACGCACTGTGCCCGCGCTCACGCTCAACTTTCCGCTTTCGACCAGCTCGAGTGTCACGAGCATGGAGTCGGGGCCGGTTTTCGATAGCGTGATCCTGATGAAGTAGTCAACCGGTACAACCAGCGCGATGCTGTCCAATGAAAGACCCTGCCTTTGCCGGACGACAATGTTGTCGGTCGGTCGCATATCCAACCCGATCACTTCGTTCAATTCACTGGAGAGTTGATTGACCAGGCCACCACTTTCGAGCCAGTCCAGCTCGCCGCCGGCGCTGGCCGCTTGAACCGGCAAGATGGCGATGGCGAGATCCGGCTGCGGAACGAAGACATCCGCATCGTTGGTGATGATCGCGAACCCAATCGCTGATAGGGCCAGACCGGCCAACACCGCAGCCCCAACCGCGCGACCACGCGACCAACGTTTCCTGGCCGGCAGAGTCGCCGGCTCAATCGTGACCGGCGGCTCAACTTTCGGCGCAGGCGCCGCAGTCAACACTTTCGATTGCGGTGCTGCCGGAGCGGATGGCGTACGATCGAGTGTGGCAATCAGCTCGCGCGTTTGGTCGAGCGGTTGCAGCTCATCGGCTTCCAGCAGTTTCGTGTAGGCCTCGTACTGCTTGAGCGCTTCCGTACGGTGGCCCATCTGCGCCAGCAGCTCGATGAGCCGGTGCTGCGCTTCATCATCGAGCGGATCGGGCGCTACCCACGCACGCGCCACCACGATCGCGCCCGGCATGTTGCCGACGCTGGCGCGTGCATCCACTTCTGCGCGGCATGCCTTGCGGAACAGGCGCGCATGATGGGCCCGGGTCACGTCCACCCAGTTCTCGAAACCGGTCGTGCTGGCCAGATGCACGCCCAACAGGAACGGTCCGCGGTAGAGCGCAATCGCCTGGTCAAGGCGACCCGCCTGGATGGCGCGCTCGAAGTCCAAAACATCCGCTTCCAGGTGTGCGCCCGCGTGCAGTTCCCGGCCTCGGGTCTCGATGCAATCGTCACCCAGAGCGCGGCGCACAGCGTAGACGGTTTGACTCAATCGGTGGGCGGCGCTTTCCGAATCGCTTTCGGGCCAGAACATGGCTTGCAGAGTTTCACGCGTGGCTTTGCGTTCGAGCGTCAGATAGGTGAGAAGGGCAGCACGCAGCCACTGCGAGCGCAGCCAATCCAGTTCGGCATCGCCGTGCTGGCCAAACAGACCGCCCAACGTGAGCAATCGGATCGTCATTCGCGTCTGACCTCTGGCGAGCCCGGAAGCCTGAGCCGAGGCGGCCGGGTTGGGCCGTCGTCCGCCCGTATGGTGAAGCGCCTCAGAACGCACGCGCCTTTGTGGCTCGTTCAGTGTGGAGGATTGAGGGTGGATCCGGCAAGAGAAAACGAGAATCCTGGTCGTTTTGGGTCAGCCACTCGGCGGACTGCGCGACTGCGAACCCAACTGAACGGCTTCTGATTCTCGCTCTATTGGGTGATCCGTAGCGGAACTCCCGCTGAAACCTTTGGCGCAACTTCCCTGCAAGTCAGGCGTTACCTCGGATCGTCGGCCCACGACCCCTGTGCCGAGCGGCCGCTGCCTGACTCATCATCGGCCGCCAGAGATGCGCCGCGCGGCCGAACCCTTTTCGCCAGAGGCCATCATGTCTAGCACACGCCTTGGATTGACTCTCACGACGCTCTGCCTGGTTGGGCGGTTCTTCGAGCCAGGCGTGAGCGCACAAGCCACGCTGCGACCAGGAGACACTCGCGTGATCATGGTGCGCGAACAGGAAGGCAGGCTCTCGCCACTGACCACTGCACTCGATCTGATCCGTAATCGCTTTCCAGTTCAGGCACTGCCTGGCCGTTTTGCCTCGCCGGATGGCGTGAGTGACCTGTGCGTGACTACGCAGAGGTTGCGGCAACATGAAACTCGGGCTTCGTCCAGTGCGACGCCGGGCGATCTCCCTCGCTGCGAGACAATCGCTACCTACGTGGATGGCCTGCGGATTATCGATGCAAGCCGTTACCTGTCGACGACCAACGCTCGTGACATCGAGAGCATCGAGCTACTGACGCCCATGGATGCGCAGGGTCAATTGGGCATGTCGGCGGGCCGCAATGAAGTGCTGGTGCTCTGGAGCAAGGGTCGCGGCCCGCATGTACGTGGCCGCAACTGAAGGGTGGTGCAGCAGTCTGATGTCACCAGAGAACCGACCGTGGCATCTGCGGAAAGGCCCCTGCGATTCTGGCAACCGTGTGCGTGCAGGTGTGACCGCGCGAGTCATGGACCTCGCCTGAGCATGTCTGCCCGTACCCGCTTGTCGTGCGAGCGTTCAGCGACCCACGCCTACTCAGGCCAGCCACCAACGCGGACGAACGACATGATCAGAAAGCCCATGACCACGGGAGTTGGCGCGCTAATTTTCATGGCTGCGGTGTCGATGCCGGGCTGTGACGGGGGTGGCGGATCTGGCTCGATCCGCATGGGGGTACGGGATGTCTCGAGCGACCGCGCGACGGTCATCTGGACCACCGCTGATTCGAGTCTCGATCGATTCCAGCTGCAACAACAGGCACTGGGCACGGGCCCATGGACGGCCGCGGCGGAGGTAGTACGGCGGAAACGCACGCCCAGGTACGAACGTGTAGTCGCCAACCTGGAGCCGGGCACACCGTATTGTTTTCGCATCCGCGCCCCGGTTCGCCAGCGCGAAGCGATCCTCTCCGACTCACATTGCATTGCGACGCCTGCCCGTGAGCCGAACGTTTCCCTCCTCATTCGCGTACGTGCGGGCCCGTTCACCTCTGCACCGGCGTCCTGCACGATGCCACTGGTCTGGACCTTCATTCCAGTGCGGCTCAAAGGCACCAACGAAAGAGCCGCCGCGTTCACGGTCGAGCGCAACTACGACCTGGCACCCCAAAACACGGCGCCGGGCGAGTGGCACTGTTTCTTCCATGAGAATACGGCGGCCGCGCGACTGCGGCGGGGACGCTGGCAGGTTCGGGTGCACGGTACCGACTGGAGCACCCGCTGTGAGCTGAACCTGGCCGAGGATGAGCGCATAAGTTTCACGCAACATGCACGCGGATGTCAGCGCGAGAAGCAAAATCCCTGAAAAGCGCGTCTTGGGTCTAAAGTCCCGTGCGCGCGCTCCTCACTCGCTCGAATGTGTGGATGTTTGTGACGTGGTCGGCGCGGGTGCGGACCCAACGTGCCCCATGACAAGTTTTGCGTGCAGGATGGGTTGTTTTTTCTGACGACTGGCGATGGCAGCCGGTAGGATGCCAGCCAGCGCCTCCGCCGGCCGTTCGAAGGAGCTGGGCCGCAGCTCGGACAGAAGCAGGATGGCAAACAGGCTGGCCAACATGAAGAGGATGCCCACCATCACCATGGAATCAAGAACGCTCAGAAATGGGTGAACCAGCAACACGACGCCCAACCCGAAGTGAATCAGTCCAAGCACGCTCCGACCCCAACACCACCAGTCACCCGAGCCCAGGTCCAACATCACGGCCAGTCCGCAAGTCAATGTTATCAGCCCGAGCACGTAGTACTGGCCATGGACCACATTGGACACTCCAAACGTTGCATTACTCAAGATTAGTGCGCCGGCCAGAGAGCCCAGCAGGCCGAAGAAAAGCCGGGTGCCTGATCGTTGTTCGCTCTGGAGTGTGAAGCCGAGAACTTCGAGGAAGCCAACGATAACACAGAACTGCGCGCCCAGCCGGACCAGCTCCAGTGTAGTGAGTCCGGGCGGCAGCGCGAATTGAACACCGAGACCGAATGCGGCAATTGCCCATAGCATAACGACCCAGCCTGCGGGCTGCGATCTCGCCATGAAACGCTTCGTCGCAGCCGAACGCAGAACACTGGAGTCCATGCTCGCTCGCCCGCGCTGCGCCCGCGCCAGCCGTTCTCATCCGTTCGAATGAGGTCGGGCTCGTGCGCGCGCACGCGAGGCACAGGATGCTGGCCCAGCCGCTTGGAAAGCATTGCACGATGGTCCAATTGCGGAACAACAACAACTGCAATTTTCGGTAGTTTCACTGCAGCAATGCTGCGTGTAACTTGTGCAGCACCCTCCCAACACATACACCGGCTCAGGGCGCTCGTGGCAGACATGAAGCAACACCACAATTGCATCTTTTGTTCGATCCGCGATGGCTCACAAACCTGCAGCCGCGTCCACGAAGACGAACATGTTCTCGCCTTCATGGACATCAGGCCCGTGCGGCCCGGACAGATGCTGATCATCCCGAAACAACACATCGACCACTTCTGCGATGTGCCCGACGAGCTGGCCATGCGCATTATGCAAGTGGGCCAGCGCTGCGCCCGGGCGCTGCGCGAGTTGTTCCAACCGCAGCGCGTGGGCATGGTCGTGCACGGCTTCGGCGTACCCCACGCGCACCTCATGTTGATGCCGCTGCATCACGTGTGGGACATTACATCCGCAGCAAACAGCTACCTGGAGGATGGTGTGATCAAGTTCCGCTGGGAGCAGGTGACGCAGGCGCCACGGCAGGAACTGGACGATGTGGCGGCTCGCATGGTTGCCCGGCTGGTCGACGATTGACGCGCACGTTGGGTCAACGTCCCAGAACCCGCAGGGCCTTGTGCAAGGCGCGGCGTAATGACGGATCCTCGGCGCGCGCCAATGCATCGGCCCAGCTCAGCCACTCCAGCGCACGCAACTCGGCCGCGTCAGGCGTTGACGCACGCGTGGCTGCGCGCACCAGGATGCGCAGGTCCAGGTGCAGATGGGCCGGCACGGCACCACGTTCTGGAATCGTATGGATGTCCACATCCAGCAACGCGGGTGCATGGGCCACGCGCATCGCATGACAACCTGTTTCCTCGGCCACCTCGCGCAACGCGGCCGCGTCCACCTGGCCTCCATCCGCTGGCTCGAAATGACCACCCGGCTGCAGCCACCGATCGAGCTTGCGATGATAGACCAGACACGTGACGCTGTCCGTGGCATCCGTGAGAATCGCACTGGCCGTAAAATGCGCCGGCAATTCCGACCAGGAGAAAGGCTCCGCTAACTCGAGCGCGTAGCGCTGCATGCGGTGCAGGTCATCCGCCTCTTTTGCATCCTGCGGGCGATGCCGGCTGAGCAGGTTGATCAACGTCTCGCGCGCGCTTTCAATCATAACTCAACCTAGATCCTCAACCGGTTGTAAGCCGCGTCCCGCTCAAACTGCCACCTTCTTCCAGCGTCCTTGCCTGAACAGGACGGCCGAGACGACCGCGAGAGTGGAGAAGGCAATCAACACGGCCGTGAAGACGCCCTGAGGCCCCATGCCCAGCGGCTTGGACAATACCCAGGCGAGCGGAATCTCGAGCAACCAGAAACAGCCCAGGTTGATGAACGTGGGCGTCCATGTGTCACCCGCGCCATTGAAGGCATTGGTCAATACCATGCCGTACGCATAGAAGAAGAAGCCGGCGCTGATGATGCGCAGGCTGCTCGTGGCATAGGCTTTGGTCATGACATCGCCGCCGAACCAGCCGACTATGATGGGCGCGCCGAGCATGAAGATGAGTCCGACCGTACCCAGGAACGCCAGGTTCATGCGACCGGCCAACCAGACCGCGCGCTCAGCACGGTCGGGATTGCGGGCGCCCAGGCCCTGACCCACCATGGTCGCGGCCGCGTTGGCCAGGCCCCAGGCAGGCAACAGCGCAAACAACACGATGCGAATGGAGATGCTGTAACCGGCCAGTGCCTGACTGCCGAAGCTGGACAATACGCGCACCAGTCCGATCCAGCTCGCAGTCGCAATGAAGACCTGAAACATGGCCGTGCCAGACAGCCGCAGCAGCCGCGCCATGACATCCAGCTGAACGCGCACGTGCCGCAACTGCACGCGCAAGTTGGCGCGGCCGCGCAGCAGGATGGCCAGCTGCAATAACACTCCAATGCCGCGGCCGGTGGTAGTTGCTACCGCCGATCCAGTGACACCGAGCTCGGGAAACGGGCCCGGGCCGTAAATCAGCAGCGGGCACAGCGCGATGTTGATGGCATTGGCGATCCAGAGCACACGCATGGCCACGGCGGCATCAGCCGCTCCACGAAAGCCGGCGTTGATCACGAAGAGAAGCATGATGACGCCACTGCCGCCCAGCATGATGCGCGTGAAGTTGCTGCCCACGGCAATGACCTGCTCATCGGCGCCCATCAGGCGCAGCAGATGTGGCGCATTGATGCCCAGTACGATGCCCAGGACGGCAGCCAGCGCACCGCCCAGCAGGATGGCCTGCACTACCGTCTGACCCGCAGCTTCGCGATTGCCCTCGCCCATTCGACGCGCGACTACGGCAGTCACACCAATGCTGAGGCCCATGGCCACTGTGTAGATCAGGGCCAGCATGGATTCCGTGAAGGCAACGGTGGCGGTGGCGCTGGCGCCCAGGCGCGAGACGAAGAAGATGTCCACGACCGCGAACAGCGACTCCATCATCATCTCGAGCACCATCGGAATGGCCAGCATCATGATGGCGCGCGGGATCGAGCCTTCCGTCGGACGCGCGGGATGTCCTGCTACTGCGGCCTTGACGATCTGCCACCAATTCAGCTCTGTCTGCTCATGTGCCGTGTCCAACACGACAGCCTGCATACGTCTGCCTTTCTCCCGCCCAAAAAAGAATCGACCTCCCGGTGGCGGGCACCGGGAGGTCGATGTGCTACGTGCGCTCGTGCGTTCCCTAGGATGCCCTGTTCAGCGTGATATCCGACATGGCGATAGCCCACGCCATCGCTGCAATCAGGCCGACTGCGGCTGCCGGATAGTCATAGGAAACGATGTGGCGCATCATTCTGCTCCAGTTTTCGTGCGCGTAACCTACGCTGCGTTCGCATGCCGGTCAACCATCGACGGCCAGAGCCCTGGTCGAATTCGACGCCCTTGCCGCGCGGCTCGTGGTACGTCTTCTTCCTATCATCGGCCACCAACGTGACCTTCGAAAGCGTGCCGATCCGATCGCGGTGCTCGGCGGGCGAGGCGTTAACCGAAGCGAGATTGACGTTGCTGACACGTTGCATCTTCTGTCACCAGGCGTTCCCGGCCAACCAACGGCTGGAGCATCTACCGATGGGTCAGCGCATCGCCTTCGATCCGCAACGCGGCCGCTTGTGGTGCGTTTGTTCGGTGTGCCAGGGTTGGACGTTGTTGCCGATCGAGCAACGTTGGGAAGCGTTGGAAGAGTTGGAGCGCCTGGCCAGTGACCGCGCGCGGCTGCTTTTGCAGGGGGAGAACATCGCGCTGCTGCGGGTGGACACGCTCGAGCTGATTCGCATCGGCCGGGCCGGCCTGCGCGAGGAAGCCTGGTGGCGTTATGGCGATGAGCTGGCTCGCCGCAGCCAACACGCGCGCCGCTTGAAGAAGCGCGGCAAGATCATGGGCGCCCTTTTCTGGACAGTGATGTTTGGCGTGCCGATCTGGTCGGATGACAATGCAGCCTGGTGGCTCGAGCGCGCTCGGGACAAGAGCTTCGGCAAACATGCCTGGCGCGGCCAGGCCCGCTGCTCGCAATGCGGCCGTGCACGGACGTCGCTCAAATTTTCGGAGCTGCGCGACGTGCACGTGCTGGGTGACCTGAATGTATTGGCCCTGTCGCTGCCCTGCACATGCCGAGCAGGCGCGGCCGTGCAGTTGGGCGGTGCGGCGGCCACGCATACACTGCGCCGGCTGTTGGCCTACAACAATTACGCAGGCGGCAACGCGTCCGATGTGCAGCGCGCGGCAGCCCATGTGGAACGGAGCGGAAGCAGCGTTCTGCTGCTGGATGGCGTACTGCCCATGCGGCGCTCGCTGGCCGTGCTGGAACCGGTGGCCTCATTGACGCTGGAGATCGCACTCAACCACGACGTCGAGCGCGAGCTGCTCCAACTGGAGGTGGCCGAGCTGGAAGCGCGCTGGCGCGAGGAAGAAGCCATTGCCGCCATTGTTGACCGCGAGCTGACCTGATCCGCAAACAACCGCGTCCTCCCTTCCATTCCTGCCCTGGCCCGCCTTATTTTGCGCCGACCTTCGACTGGCCGAGGCGCATTCCTATGCTCGATTCTATCCGCACGTTCTTTGCCCGAAAAATGGAACCGGACAACAATGCAAAAAGCACAGAAGACACATACCGGTTGCATGTAGCGGCGTGCGCGCTGCTTCTGGAGTTGGCCTACGCAGACGAGCAGTTCAGCGATTCCGAGCGGGCCCACATCGAGGCCGTGCTGCAGCGCCACTTCGACCTGGATACGGAAACCGCACAGTCACTGATCGAGTTGGCCGATGCCGAGCGCAAGGCATCGACCGACCTCTACCAGTTCACATCTCTCATCCGCAGCAACTATGACCTGGGTCAGAAAACGCTGCTCGCGGAAATCATGTGGGGCCTCATCCTGACCGATGGCGAGATCGCCCGCCACGAAGGCTACCTGCTGCGCAAAATCGGCAACCTGCTCGACCTCAAACCCGGTTACCTGGCCCAAGCCAAGAGCAACGCCGCGGCCCGACTGAAGTAGCGGGACGCGTCACGCGTCACTCTCCAACAGCATCTCGAAGATCTTGCGGCGCAGGCCTGGGGGTGCGGGCTGACTGCATTGCTGCCGGACGAAGAGTACGAACGCCTTCTGGAAATCGTATTGCGGAAAGCAGGCCTGACAACGCTGCAGGTGCTGCTCGATGAGGGTGGTGCGCTCGGGTGTCAACTCGCCATCGATGAATTCCCAGAGGCGCGTCAGTACATCACTACACGATGTTTGGGTTGGTTGGCTCATCCTCGCCTCCGGATGTAACCCATCTCCAGTGCGTAGTCGCGCAGCTGCTGCTGGAGCAGGCGCCGGCCGCGAAAGATGCGACTCTTGACCGTACCCTTGGGAATGTTCAGCACAGTTGCAATGTCGTTGTAACTCAGTCCTTCCGCATCACTCAAGACGACCGCTTCGCGGAACTCGACAGGCAATGCGTCGATGGCACGCACGACTTCCTGGTCCACGATCGAGTGGAAGAAGTTTCGCTCTGGATCGTTGAACGCCGTGCCGTGAAAGACATCGATGGCGGCCAGCGCTTCCAGATCAGCATCCAACTCGGAACTGGTGCTCTCCGGCAGACGTGCCCGCACTTGTTGCTGGCGTAGAAACACGTTTCGGCAAATCGTGAACAACCAGGCGCGGGCATTGGTCCCGGGCGAGAAGGTTTCCCAGGCGCGATAGGCGCGCAGGAACGTTTCCTGGGTGAGGTCTTCCGCTTCGGCTTCGCGGCCCGCGGCCAGACGCAGCGCGAAGCGATACACGGCATCGAGCCAGGGCAGCGCTTCTTCTTCGAACCCTGGTTTGCGCAGGCGGGCAGAGACGGATTCAGCGGGCACGCAGAGAATGTGAACCCGCCTGGGCAGGTCGGCCAGTGCCGATGTCCCCGCAGTCCGTCCCGCCGAACCGCAGGTTCGTAACAGGACTCACAACCTTCCGGCCGGACTCGACGACCAACCGATGTAAACCAAATAGCATGAGGTTGTGTGTATGCAGAGGCGGTCTGCCCTTCTGCTGTGGCCCCTGGTGTTGCCGTTAACTCTATCCGCTCAACGCGTTATCGATCTGCCCGCAGCCGATCGGCTCATCAGTGTGCGCTCGGAATCAGTCTACAAAGTGGGTGGCGATCTGGCCGAAGGCTGGGCTCAGTTCAGCCAGATCGATGCGGTTGCTTTCGACAGTGCTGGACAGCTCTACGCGCTGGACCGGCACGCGCTGCGTCTAATCGTGATCGACGCGCGCGGTCGGTTTGTACGTAACGTGGGCGGCCGCGGTCAGGGACCGGGCGAGTTTGCTGCGGTATCCAGCTTTGCCGCGTTCCCAGACGGATCGCTCGTGGTGCGCGATCCCATCAAAGAGGTGTTCATTCGTTACGATGCGGAAGGCAAACATGCGGGTGATGTGCGGGTGGGCTACGACCATGGCTCGCCCGGCGCGTTGGCGCCCGTGGGCCGTGATGCGCTCGTGGCCTTGACGCAAATCTTCTGGGTGAATGGCGAAGCTACGGCGGACGTCGGCAATCGTTTTGGTCCGGCCACCGACATACCATTGCAACGCATTGCGCTGGCCCGACCCTCAACCCGGCTGATTACGCGCGCCTGGCTGCAGCCGCGGCCGCCCCGGCCCGCTCCACGTACGCCCCATGGGCTGGCGACCCTGCCGCGTTGGACAGCAGCGCCTGACGGTCGGCTGGCTCTGGCCGATTCCATCACGTACGAGATCGACCTCTTCGACGCGGCCGGACGAGCTTATGCGCGTGTGCGGCGGGCGCTGCCGCTGCAATTGGCGTCGCCTGCATTCCGGGAATGGGCGCGCGGCGAGGAACGCGCCAAGTTGTCCACCAAAGCGTCGGGCCAGGCGCGTACCAGCGCGGTAACACCGGTCGCGCGTTACCAGAGCGGCGAGCGCGACCTGGCACTGATGACTTTTGCCGATCACATCCAGCTCATCCAGAAGATGCGCGCCGATTGGCAAGGCCGCATCTGGATCGAACGAGCGCCTAACCGGGCCGGTGAACCTGGCCTGCTGGATCTGCTAACGTTCGATGGTCGATACCTGGGTACGCTTGCCAAGGCCAGGTTGCCGGATGCATTCGGGCCCAACGGCCTGGTCGCCTACATCCAGAAGGATGAGTTCGAGTCACCGGTAATCCTCGTGCAGCGGCTCCACGTTACTGCAACGACTCAGTAACGCGGCACTTCAGGATCGACCTCCGTACTCCAGCGCTGGATGCCACCCGCCAGGTTCCAAACCCGACGGAACCCGGCCGCGCGCAATTGTTGCACGGCCCGGGCACTGCGTCCGCCACTCTTGCAATGCACCACTACATCGCGTTCCGGATCGAGCGTGGCATAGGCCGACGGCAGCGTGGCCAGCGGCACCAGGCGCGCGTTGGCAATGCGCGCCACCTGCCACTCGGCCAGTTCGCGCACGTCGATCAACTCGAGCGCATCGCCGCGTTGCAGGCGAGCGGCCAATTCGCTTGGGGTAATCTCCGGCACTTCACTTTCCGCCTGAACCGACACGCCGCAAAACGCATCGTAGTCAAGGAGCGAGTTGATCTCGCGTGTGCCGCACGCCGGACAACTCGGATCTTTGCGCAGATTGACCGTTCGGAAGCGCGCACTGAGAGCATCGTACAACAGCAGCCTGCCAATGAGCGGCTCACCTACACCCAACAGCAGCTTGATGCCTTCCGTAGCCTGCAGTGTCCCGATCGTGCCCGGCAACACGCCCAGCACACCACCCTCCGCGCAGCTGGGCACCAATCCGGGTGGTGGCGGCTCGCGGAACAGGCACCGGTAACAGGGACCCTGCGCCGTGGCAAACACGGAAACTTGACCCTCGAACCGGAAGATGCTGCCGTACACATTGGGAATACCCAACAGTACGCACGCGTCGTTCGTGAGGTAGCGCGTGGCAAAGTTGTCCGTTCCGTCGATGACCAGGTCATAGCCGCGCAGAATATCCAGTGCGTTGTGCGCCGTCAGCCGGGTCTCGTAGAGCGCGACATCAACGTGCGGGTTCAGATCCGCAATGCGCGCACGTGCCGATGCCAGCTTGGACTGGCCCACGTCCTTCGTGCCATGCAGCACCTGGCGCTGCAGGTTGCTCGCATCAACAACATCAAAATCCACGATGCCCAGCTGACCCACGCCCGCAGCCGCCAGGTACAATGCCGCCGGTGAACCCAGGCCACCCGCGCCCACCAGCAGCACACTCGCCGCCTTCAGCTTCTGCTGTCCTTCAACGCCCACTTCCGGCAGGATCAGGTGCCGGCTGTAGCGATAGACTTCTTCGCGCGAAAGACCGATTTCGTTACTCATTTTCGTTGTCCTCCCGTTCCCGTGACGCGTGACGCGAGACGCGTCACCTCGGCGAGCGCGACCGCGCTCGCTTGAAGTCACTGCGTGTAAGCACCTGTTTGCGTGTAATCAGCCAGCCCCAGCCAGCGCCGTACCGCGCGTCGAGTTTCGCGTCACACGTCACGCGTCACGCGTCACGCTGCCGCTAGCCGCCGGCAATCGCGGGCACGACTGTCAACTCATCGCCATGCTCGACGCGTGTACCGAACCCATCGCGCAGGCGGATGTCATCGTCATTCAGATAGAACGTGACGAATGCGTAGGGTTGTCCCTGATCGTCTTTGAGCCGTGCTGCGAGCTGCGGAAACCGGGTGGCCGCGTCGTTGACCACATCACCGACCGTGTCACCATCCAATTCCAGCACGCGTTGTCCGTTGGCCAACCGGCTCAACACGGCCGGCAAGTGCAGGGCAATCGACATGTCTTGGTCCTCCTCTTTCCGTGACGCGATACGCGTCACGCGTCACGTTTCACGCGTCACGCTCAACCAGTGCCGCAACCTCACGAATGCGCGCGTCGATGACCGGGCTGGGCTGCAGCGCGGTGCCGAGCGCGTCTGTTGTTTTCAGGCCGTTTCCTGTGATACACAGGACCACTTCATCGTGTGGGCGCAGGTGACCTTCTGCGGCCAATCGCAGGGCGGCGGCTACGGTGACGCCTCCGGCGGTTTCAGTGAATACGCCACTGGTTTCAGCGAGCAGTCGAATGCCCTGCACCAGCTCGGCGTCAGTGACGGCGGCGGCCCAGCCACCACTTTCCCGAATCGCGGCCGCAGCTAACAGGCCGTCGGCCGGATTACCTATGGCGAGGGAGCGCGCGATCGTGTTGGGTATGGCGGGCTCGAGCGTAGCGCCGCCGCGCTCGACGAGCCTCACGATCGGCGCGCATCCCTCAGCTTGGGCGCCATACAAACGGGGCGCAGTTCCAGTCAAGAGTCCGGCCTCGCGGAACTCACGGAATCCCTTGTGCAGCCGTGTCACCAAGGCGCCGCCCGCCATGGGCGCAACCACCGCGGTTGGCGTGCGCCAGCTCAGCTGCTCCGCAATCTCGAACGCCATCGTTTTGCTGCCCTCGCCGTAGTACGTGCGCAGATTCACGTTGACCAGGCCCCAGCCAAAACGATCGGCGACTTGCGTGCACAGTCGGTTCACGTCGTCGTACGTACCGCGCACGCGCACGAGTTTGGGTCCGTAGATCGCGGTCATCGCGATCTTGGCGGGCTCGAGGCTATCCGGAATAAAGATCCATGCGGTCAGACCGGCACGCGCGGCGTGTGCCGCCACTGCATTGGCCAGGTTACCGGTCGATGCACAGCCAATCGTATCCAGGTTGAAGGCGGCTGCGGCGTTGATGGCGGAAGCGACAACGCGGTCCTTGAATGAAAGCGACGGGTGCGACACGCTGTCGTTCTTGATCCAGACCCGGGCAACGTTGAGCCTGCGTGCCAGAGCTTCGGATTCGATGAGCGGAGTGAATCCCGTATCGAGTGAATACAGTGGCGCTCCCTCAAAGGGCAGCCACTCGTGGTATCGCCAGATGGTGCGCGGTCGGCTGGCGATTGTTGCATGATCGGGCAGTGTGCGCACTCCGTAGATCGGCTCGAGCGGTCCCAGGCACAGCTCGCAGACGGCAGAAGGGCCGGCCTCGTGCTCATGACCGCAGTGGTGGCAGCGCAGAGGCAGTGCGCGAAGGCGAGCAATTGGTGGTGCCGCGGTCAGTGTGCTCATACCGTCACCTCGGCCACGTGGCGAGCGATCTCGCGGATGTTCTTCGCGACATTCAGTTGCTGGGTCTCGGCTGCGATTGTGCAATTGCCGGCCGCATCGGCCGCAACCGTTTTCGTTCGTTCCTCCGGTAGTTCTGTGTACCAGTGTTCCGGCCCGGGGAATCGTCCGGCGCGCACATCAGCGGCGTAATCGCGGAACGCGGCTTCAATCACGTGGCCAACCTCTGCGTAGCGGCGTACGAACCGGGGCGCAATGTCGCCCACAAAGCAGCCCAGTAGATCGTGTGAGATGACGAGCTGGCCGTCGAGGTGTGGTCCTGCGCCAATGCCATAAACGGGCACACTCACTCCTTCGCGAATGTAGGCAGCCGCATCCGGCGGTATGGCCTCGAGCAGCAGGGCAAAAGCGCCGGCTTCTTCCAGGGCAATGGCATCGTCGCGGATGCGCTCGGCGGCGGCGCGCGTTCTCCCTTGTACGCGGTAGCCACCCAGCTGTCCCACGTTTTGTGGTGTAAGGCCCAGATGTCCCATCACAGCGATGCCAGCATCACTCATGGCGCGTACGCGCTGAGCCACGCGCTGGCCACCTTCACATTTCACCGCATCGCAGCCTTTGGTTATGAAGGCGCCTGCATTGAGGATGGCGGACTCATCGGAGGGTTGGTACGAAAGGAAGGGCAGATCTCCGATCACGAACGCGCGCCTGGCCGCACGCGCAACGGCCGCAGCAAAGACCAGCATTTCGCTCATGCCGATCTCGACCGTCGAATGCAAGCCGAGCATGGTGTTGGCCGCAGAATCACCAACCAGCAGCAGATCCGCGCCTGCTCGATCGGCGAACGTGGCCGTGGGAAAGTCGTACGCGGTCAGGAATACTGCCTTCTCACCGCGCGCTTTCAGCGTGCGCAGCGTCGCCGTCGTCACTTTGCCAGGCATAACCCTTCCTCCGCATAAAGAAAACCGGCGTCTCACTGAGCCGCCGGTTGCGCCGACAAGTGCGGAGGAATTGCTCCCTCAAAACGAATTTGCCCGGTCGGTGAAGCCGCCGGGCATTCGCGTTTTAGCACTTGTTTTACGTGGCTGCAATAGGCGGCAACTCACCACGAACGACTCTTGTTGGGCCTAGTTTACGCCCCTCCAGCGCGCCTGTCAAGCGCGAGGTGCGCGGGTCAGCACCGACGTGGTCCGGCCCAATGGACACGTCTTACCAGCCTCCCCTGTGTGCTGCCCGCGCCCACGCGCGTGTGAGAAGCCCGTGGCTCCTATTTACCAGGTCAGGGAATCGCGACGGCCTGTTCCAGTGCCGCCACCAGATTGTGCGCCGGCCGCATGACCGCGCGCGCCAGTGCCGGGTCGCTTTCGCCTACCTTCTTCGCCAGTTCCGCCATGGTAGTCTCCAGCTCGCGCGCAACGGCCAGCGCCTGTTGCTCCAAAAACGCGAACTCCTCGTCCGTCAGCTCGCGATCCGCCGCCAGCAGCTCATCTACGTTCATGGATCCTCCCCGTGCAGGTTCGCACCAACTTGCATCATCGTGCGGGGCACTTGAATAGCAGGTTGGGACAAGATCGTTCGCTGCGCGAACGGGCGCGCGGCCGCTGCGACTGCGGGCGCACTTCGTGGGCGCGCTTCGCTGCGCTCGCGGGCGCGCTCACGCGGTGGCGTTACGAACGGATACGCGGATGAAACGGATGATTCGGGATGATGCGGATGATTCGGGATGGATCGGATACACTGGAGGGAATCGGGGAACCCGGAGGGATCAAAGCGGGATGCTCCGGTTCATTCTGGCTCGCCCCGCGTCCTCCGCATCAACCCGATTCAACGCGGTTCATCCGGTTTTCCGGTTCATCCGGTTCATCCGGTTCTCAACGATGTGCGAGTCGCAGGAACTCTTCACGGGTGCGCAAGTCGTGCAGGAAGTTGCCGCGCATGGCGCTCGTGATGGTAGTGGAGTTCTGCTTCTCGACGCCGCGCATCATGAGGCACAGGTGCTGGGCTTCAATGACTACGCCCACACCTTTGGGGGCGAGCACCTGTTCTATGGCATCGGCAATCTGATCGGTGAGACGCTCCTGCACCTGAAGGCGGCGGGCAAACACGTCGACAATACGGGGCAGCTTGGAAAGTCCAATGATGCGGCCGTTTGGGATGTAGGCAATGTGGGCCTTGCCGAAGAAGGGCAACATGTGGTGTTCGCACATCGAATACAACTCGATGTCGCGTACCATGACCATATTTTGCTGCGCTTCCTCGAATAGTGCATCGCCTACTACGTCGTTGACGTCCTGGTCGTAGCCACGGGTCAGCCACATGATGGCCCTGGCTACGCGCTCAGGCGTCCTCTGCAAACCCGCCCGCAGAGGTTCCTCGCCCAACAATTCGAGCTGCTCGCGCACGAGGCGACGATAAGAGCGCAATCGTTCTTCAGCGCTTGCCGTGCGACGATCGATTTTCACAGCTGTGCCGCTCATGGGGCCCATGCCAATCCTGCCGTTTTCATGCGCTTCTCCAGTTCGACTTCGATCTCGAGACTTTCGCGATCGCGGAAAATCGTGGCAGCCGCAATGGTCCGGCCGTCACGGGTGAAGCGCAGCGTAGCATCACGCTGCGCAATGCTGCCGGTCACCTGGATCGCATCCCAACGTTCGGCGTGACCGACATAGACAATGACCACGTCGTAGTGCGCGCTCCAGAAGAACGGCACATCCAGATACGGCTGGCGACGGCCCAGCAGATTCAGCGCGGCCGCCTTACCCTGACGCTGTGCCACCACCCAATGTTCGACGCGCACGCGTTCGTCGGTATCGGCCAGGCGCCAGCGCGCCAGGTCGCCCGCGGCGAAAATGCCGGGCACATTGGTTTCCAGGTATTCGTCGACCAGGATCCCACGGTCGATGGAAATGCCCGCGGTTTCGGCCAGTTGCAGATCCGGCCGCACGCCAATGCCCGCGACTACCAGTTCAGCATCGATCGCTGTGCCGTCGTCGAGGATGACGCGACCGGCATCAACCCGCTTACAGGTATGGCCGAGGTGGAATACTACGCCGCGCTCCTCGTGCAGCGCGCAGATGAAACGACCCAGGTCCGCGCCCATTACACGCTCGAGCGGGATCGTTTCGGGTGCTACCACATGGACCTCCAACCCCCGCGTGCGCAACGAGGCCGCTACCTCCAACCCAATGAAGCTTGCACCGATGACTACGGCGCGGCGCGCACTCGTGCTCGCTGCAATGATGGCCTTGCTGTCTCCAAACGTGCGCAGATAGTGCACGGGCACGCGTGCAACTTCAGGCGGCAAACGAATGGGCTGCGAACCCATGGCCAACAACAGTGCGCCATAGTTCAGGGAGGAGCCGTCATCCAGGGTGAGCTTCTTCTGCGCGGCGTCAAGTAAGGTGACTCGGCGGCCCAGCCTCAGATCGATGTTTTTCTCCCGATAGAAGTCCGCGCCTTTCAGCGGAATCCATTCCTCGGGCGCATTGCCGGCCAGATAGTCCTTGGAAAGGTTTGGCTTGTCGTACGGTAGGTCCTGGTCCGCATCCAACACCGTGAGCGGACCCGTGTAGCCCTCACGTCGCACTGCCTCAGCCGCGCTCTCACCCGCGGCGCCTGCGCCAATGATCACGATGGATGACGGTCCGCCACTCTCGGTACGCTGCAACGCCGGCTTCTTGCCCGTCACACGAACGCGACCCTCTCGAATTTCGGTTTGCCAGGCCGCCACATCATTCAACGCCGGAGGACGCAGCGCTTCGCCCGTCCTCAGGTCGAAACAGGCATGATGCCACGGACAACGAACGGTCTCACCAACAACCAACCCTTCCGCCAGCGGACCGCCATAGTGCGTGCAGGTCGCACCGATCGCGAAAACCTCACCTGCCCGCCGCACGAGTAGCACCGATTCGCCCTGCGCATGCCCCACCAGAGACCCACCATCCGTTATCGCGTCCATCGCGATGCCCTGTGTGAGATCCGGTCCGCTCAGCTCCGATGTCCCGCCCATTTTCCCCCTTGGCTCCTGACCCTCGCATCAACTCCCAGCCACCCGGGCGCGGTTCCGCGCGGGACGCGGGACGCGCGGACCACCACCACGTTTCCAACTTTTGGCCGATGCCGCCATTATCGAACCAGATCCATACTCTGCGGCAGGGGTGTGCAACTCGGGATCCCTCAGGTCGCCATGCTTTTTCGCGCCATTTCGGGAGAACGTGGTGGTGGTCCGCCAGCCGGACACTAGACAGGACCCTCTAATTTGTCAAGGTTTTATTGGATATAATGGAGAGGCTCGGGCGCGGGGGCTGATGCGCTCGAGTCAGATGGTGGAGTTTAGTCGCCGCGCAGAGCTTGCAACGGGCTGACAGCGGAGGCGCGGCGAGCTGGCCAATAAACGGCCAGCGCGCTGACCGTGAGCATCACGGCCGGCACCAGGGAGAAGGTGAGCGGATCGCGGCTGTCGATTTGGAAGAGCAGGGATTCCAGGACGCGGGTCAGCGCGGCGGCGGCGAGCAGACCGACGGCGACGCCGAAACTTCCCAGCACAATGCCCTGGCGCAGCACCATAGTGCGCACTTCGTGGGGAACCGCGCCCAGCGCGATGCGTACGCCGATTTCCGACGTGCGCTGTGTGACCACAAAGCTGATCACGCCGTAGAGTCCAATGGCGCCCAGCAGGAGCGCCACGATGGCGGCAATGAGCAACACGGTCATGGTAAACGAAGTTTCGGCCATGGACTCGTTGGTCACATCCTGCATGGTGCGAGTGGTGGTGATGGGTGTGTTGGGCGCGGCGCGTTTGATAGCGGCGCGCGCGGGGCCGGCGAGTGAAGACGGGTCGGCGCTGGTACGAATTACGATGTTCATGAACGCGGTCTGCACGGAACTCAGGCTGGTCGTCATGGGCAGATAGGCCATGGGTCGATGCGGCTCGCGCAGGCCGAACATGTGGACATCGTCCACCACACCAACAATCTCCAACCAGGTCGAGTCGCTGCCGAAGCGGATGCGCTCGCCGATGGCTTTCCCGCCCAGGAACGAGCGGGCGAATGATTCGTCGACCAGCACCACCGCGCGTTTCAGCTCGAGGTCGGCGCGTTCGATGCCGCGGCCCTGCAACAGCCGCGTGCCTATGGCCTGCAGATAATTCTCACTGATAGCGGCAAACATTCCGACGGGCGGCAGTGCGCCTTCCGCACGCGGCTTCGATTCGATGTTGAACGAGCTGCCATTGAGACCATCAGACCGAAGCGGAAGTGAATTGGTTGCTCCTGCATGCTGCACACCCGGCAGCGCACGAACCTCCGCCAGCATGCGATGGTAACTGGCCGCAGCGATCACTTTGTCGGGCTCGCGCAGGCTCACGCCTATGGTCAGCACACCCTCGGGTTGGAAGCCAGGATCGACGGCGCGCAGCCGCTGGAAGCTGCGCAGCATGAGACCGGAACCGGTGACCAGTACGACAGCGAGTGCGATCTGCGCGACAATGAGAGTTTTTCGCACGCGTTGCCGTTCGCGTCCACCCGTATGTCCGCGGCCACCACGCACCAGTCCGTGCAGCGGCCGGCGCAGCAGCTGCGGCAGGGGCAGAATGGCGAATAGGATGCTAGCGGTCAGACTCACGGCGAGGGCAAAGAGCACGACGCGCAGATCGATGTTGACTTCATGCAGACGCGGCAACTGGGCCGGCCCTGCATCGACCAGCGCGCGCACACCGAGCGCGGCCAGCAGCACGCCCCACACGCCTCCGGCCAGGCCAACCACCAGGCTTTCGGATAGGAAAGTGGCGGCCACGCGGCGACGGGTAGCGCCCAGCGCAATGCGTACACCGACTTCGCGGTGGCGCGATTCAGCACGCACGAGAAACAGGTTGGCTACGCTCGCGCAGGCCACGAGCAACAGGAATCCCACGGTACCCAGTACTACCCAGAGCGCAGTTTCGGCATCACTCACCAACCGATCGCGCATAGTCTGGATACTGGCGCGCCAACCAGCGTTCTTCAGGAATTCAGGCCTCACATCCGGATAGAGTTCCGGAATGCGGGATTGGATGCTGGACACTTCCTGCTGGGCCTGCGCCAAAGTCACACCCGGTGCGAGCCGGGCCATGCCACCCATGCCGAAGGCGCCGAACGGCGCATTCGGATCGCGCACCATCGGAATCAGCACTTCCGTCTCGGGATCGGGATGCGTGAATGCTTTGGGCAATACGCCTACAATTTCCCGGGTCGCGCCATCGAGCTGGACGGTACGGCCGACTACGGTGCGCGAGCCGGCAAAACGCGTTTGCCAGCCGCGGTGTGTGAGCAGCGCCACGGCCGGCGCGCCTGGCTGTGCATCATCTTCGCGCAAGCGCCGGCCCAACACGGGCTGCAGGCGCAGCACATCGAAAAGCGAGGGTGACGCCTCCAACACCGTGACTCGTGCCGGCTCACCGCTGCCCGTCAGATTGCGCTGCCCAATTTGCAGAGACGCTAGGCTCGAAAAACTCTTTGCGTACGTGCGATACAAACGAAACGTGCCCGGTGAATTCTCCATATCCGGCAGGTTCAGACCCGGAGCGTGATGGAGAAGCCAGACCACGCGCTCGGATTCAGGATACGGGAGTGGCCGTATCAACGCCGCATTTACGACCGCGAAAATCGCGGTGTTGGCTCCTATGCCCAAAGCCAGGGTCAGCACGGTCACCAGCGTGAAGCCCGGCCGCTTCAACATCCCACGTGCCGCCAATCGCAGCTCCTGCCCGAATATCGACATGCGCTCTCCCACGGGTAAACGGACCCGCTCGCTTACATATTCCGCGGCTTCCAGCTGTCGCCGCTCCAACACTGCGCGCCACACCACATCCAGCACACTGCGCAACAAAACCATCAGCATACCGGCAACGCCCGCGCTCCGGCGCGCACGTTCAGTCAGCTCTCGAAAATCCTGCGACATTTCCGGCGCGTAGGCATGGTACACGTCAGTAGGCAGCAGACGCAGCACTCGACCGTACAGTCGCGTCGCCCAGCGTGCACTGCGACTATCCATTCACACCTCGGCGATGGCTCGAGTGCCGCGCGCATATTCGACCAGCGCGCGCAACCGCTCCGTCTCCGCCGCCAGCACGCGCCGACCCAATGCCGTCAAACGGTAGTAGCGCCGACGCGCATCATCATCTGCACCATCACCACCCGCCATCGGCTCGATAAGACCCGCGTTGCCAAGCTGGCGCACACTTCCGTACAACGTGGCCGGCCACAGTCGTATGCCCCCCTGCGTCAAATGCTCGACCGACGTGCGTATGGCATAGCCGTGCCGCGGCCCATCGGCCAGCGCCAACAGGATATGAAATGCCGCGGGCTTCATGGGCAGGAATCGCTCGATACGATCGCGTTTCGGCATGGCGTTGCACGCCCCTTCTTTGGCACACCCAACGTGAGTCGTTTCGCCCGAGGGCGGCCTGGAATTTGGTACGCTCTCATATAGATATAGAACAGTATCGAATTCAACAAGTCTCCCCCAGCTCCCCCCCCTTTTTTCTCACGCTTTTCCCACGGTGGGCCGGGGGGTCGGGACATCAACTGCGTGGGAACTGCGGGAACTCCAACGTCGGAACTGCAACGTCGGAACTCCAACGTCGGAACTCCAAAGGCGGAACTCCAAAGGCGGAACTTCGACGACGACGGGACCCTTAAGCGAGGGGGGCTTCAACGACGAAGCAGGGGACCCAGTCCTTTCACAAATGCTTTGCAGTTGCAGTCCCGACG
>JBOHRF010000057.1:0-23335 GCA_050732575.1 Longimicrobiales bacterium | reverse complement strand
TGCGGTCAGCTGGGATGAGGAATTCTGCATGCGCCTGTGCCCATGGGTCCTGTGCGTTCTGCATGCGGGTGGCGCAAGCATTGAGCGCTGCGGGCCAGGCGAGGGTAGCGCTCGTGGCTTTCAGGAATTGGCGCCGCGACGGGTGACGCCGATGCACGCGTCAGCCTTCCAACCCCAGATTGCGCAGCAGCTCGGGCCAGCGCGGGTCTGCACGAAGCGGTTGCCATACGGGATTGACGCGGATCCACTCGCGCGTGGCGGCATTCAAATCCTTGAGCCCATTCAACAATTCGAACGCAGTATTCACCTCGCCCAGACTGGCGTGTACCAGTGCTTCGGCCGCGGGCACCGCGGGCGCAGGCCGAGCAGCATGGAGTCGGGTCAGGATTTCGCGCGCTTTCTGTTGTTGTTGGGCTAGCGCATGAACGGCGGCGAGCACGGCCAGCGTGTTGGGGTGTTGCTCGCTGAGTGCGACGGCTTCCGTGGCTTCGGCGAGTGCTTCGTCGAAACGTCCTTGCGCCGCCAACGCAACGGCGAGCGTCTGGTGACTCCACGGATAGCGCGGATTCAAGTCGATGGCGCGGCGGGCGGCGCGGATTGCACCTTCCTGATCGCCCGACACGGAGAGCGCCTGACTCAAGCCCGTAATGATGCTTGGAGAAAGCGGGTCCAGCTCGCTGGCGCGCAGGAACTCCTGCAGGCCTTCCGCAGTGCGTCCGCGCACCATGAGGTTGTTGGCCAGCCACATGTGAGCGGCCGCGTAGCTGGGGCGCAGCTGGATGGCGCGGCGGAACATCTGCTCGGCCTGATCCCAACGGCCGGGCTCGTTCCAGATGTGGCCCTGAGCGATGTAGGCCTCCGCAGAAGCAGAGTCGAGCTTGAGCGCTCGTGCCACGGCCGACCGTGCGCGCGCCAGCGCAACGTTTTGCTCGATCAGGCCGTGATCGGACAGGGCAACGTAGGCATCGGCCAGACCCGCGTGCGCGGCGGCAAACGTGGAATCGATGTGGATGGCTTCCTCGAAGTAGCGCACCGCGTTTTGCATCCCTTCACGCGTGCGCGTGTTGGCCGTCTGGAGTCCGCGCAGATACAGCTCGTACGCGGCCAGGTCGACTTTTTCGGTCCTGAACATTCGCTGGTCGGCGCCATTGTTCAGTTGCAAGCGCAGCTCGTCCACGATCGCTTCTGCAATCTGATCCTGCACGGCGAAAATGTCGGCACTGGTGCGATCGTACTGCTTGCTGAACAGCTGATAGCCCGACCCCGCATGCGCGAGCCGCACGGTGATGCGCAACCGGTTGCCCACGATCTGGACGCTGCCTTCCAACACGGCATCGACGGCCAGCCGTTGCGCGACATCGCGCAAATCCAGACTGTCACCCCGGAACTGGAACGAGGAGCTGCGCGCCGGGACACTCAGTCCTGGCACATTGGCCAGTGCATTGAGGATCGATTCCGCAATACCCGAGGCAAAGTGCTCCTGGTCCTGCCCGGGACTGTTGTCCACGAAAGGCAACACTGCCACAGAGTTCACGACGCGATCGGCACTGGCCTCATTACCACGGTCTGAGCTCACGATGGCGGCCAGTGCAACCAACGCGAGCACCGCGACCGTCATAGGAATGACCAGCCGACGAGAACGCCAGCGCGCAGGCACGGGCAGCGGCGCGGCCTGGACCGTGACTTCCGGAGCCTTCACAACTGATGCAACAACTTCCTCTCTTCCCCTCTTCCCCTCTTCCGGAATTTGTCGCGTCTGGCGCAGCTCTTTCGCCAACTTTTCGATCTGTGGGTCTGGCTGCGCGCCCAATTCGCTTTGCAACAACGCCGCGTGCGCGGACGCCAGTTGCAGTGCGCCTGCGCGATCGCCCGCGGCGGAGAGCGCTTTCATCAAGCGCAGCGCAACGCGCTCGTCCGTGGGCGTGCTGCTCAAGCGCCGCCGCCACCAGCGCACGGCTTCGGGCAGATCGCCCTGCGTGGCGGCGCCCTCGGCCAGCTGCTCCAGCGCGGCGTAGTACAAACGCTCCAGGCGATCGCGTTCGCGTTCCTGCCATTGCTCGAATTCGACCGCATCGGGCAGCGACAATCCGTCCAGGAACGGGCCGGCGTATAGGTCTACAGCGCGCGCCGCATCGCCCTGTTTCTGCGCAGTCTCGAAGGCGAGCGCATCAATGCGCATTGAATCGGTGTCGAGGCGCAGCGCTTCGCCTTCGGTGACCAGCGCGTCCTCACCCAGGGCTTTGCGAATGGCGTGTACGGCGGCGTTGAGCAGGTGGCGCGCATTGCCCATTTCGGTCTCGGGCCAGAGCAGGCCGAGCAGCTTGTCGCGGGGCAGGCGGGCGCGCGGAGCTGTAGCGAGCAGGGCGAGGAGAGCCAGTCGATGCCGCTGGGAGGCGGGGCCGGACAGTACGCCCATCGGACCTTCGATGCGCGGACTGCCGAAAAAGCGAAGCAAATACGGCGAAGCTTCAGGCACCCGTTGATTCCCGTTGATCGGCGTTGACCGGTAATTCAGGCCTACGCTTCAAGATGAGCACATTCCTCAGGCAGGCGGAAGTCCAGTCACTATCGCCGGCCCGAATTCGAGGAGGCACCATGTCGGCCCGGCTCAACATCTCGTTGGCGTTTCTGGTACTGGGGTCCCTGGCAATCTGCGGGCCCCAGCCCGGGCAAGCGCAGACTCCGGTGGTGCGTACCACCGTCATCAATGTGGCGGCGCTACACCCGAAATTCACGGCGCGGGACCGGATTGTGGACCTGGTCCGGAGCCGGTTGCCGTTGGCCATCCGGTACGGCCGTTTTACCACAGATAGTGGTGAGTCGCACCTGTGTATTTTCTCGCGACGTTTCATCGGACATGGCATGAGTGCCACCCCGAGCGACCCCTTCTCGGTTGTGCCCTGCACGATGATAGCGGCTTACCTGGATGGCCAACGAATTCAACGTCCGGCAGCGTTTTTCGAGAGGACCAGTCCTCTGGCCGTGGAAAGCATCGAGCTGGTCAGCGCGAGCGTGGCACACACGCGCTACGGTCTGGAGGCAAGCGACCCGGAAGTGCTCCTGCTGTGGACGCGCAATAAGAGCAGGAGCGTCCGCTCGAACAACTAAGGCGCTACTGCACTCGGAAAGGCACGCTCGCGCTTCGGTTGTCCCAGGCAATGGCGATGGTGCCGCCATTGGCGGCAGGCCGCAAATCGATGGTGAACGACTCCACGGGCCGTTCCAGATTCTCCACACGCAACGGTATCCGCTCCACATCCAAAGCCGCGTCATACTCCAGGCCGCTCATACCCGTTGACCGGTTGATGATGAGCTGCCAACCCGACTGCGCGGGCAGCAAGAAGAGCGTGTACGTGCCCGGTGAGAGCGTCACGTGGCCGATCTCGAGCGGGCGATCGGTGGCCAGGTGCGCGGCGTCATTGGCACCCATGCGCCATACCTGATCCCAGGGCACGAGCGCACCCCATACAGGGCGGCCGCGTTTGGCCGGCCGACTGTAATCCAGCCACACATTGGCCGCACCAAAACGCTGACGCGTGGTAACCCTCGGTGATAGTGGACCCAGCGCCCGGCCAGCGGCGTCACGTGTGGCAAACTCGCGCGCCCAGTGATTCAAATCGATCCAGCGGATGCGTTCGACCGATGCGTACGCGCGTGTATGCAAATGCAACAACCGACCGCGCGCGTCCACATGCGCGCGCAACGGTTCATCAAACTGATTGTTCAGGGCCATGGAGTCGCGGCCTACCCGCTCCAGGCGGATGGCGGCGGTCGCGGCGCCCGGCAACAGCAAAACCGTGTCTCGATTGGCGCCGCTGGCCATGGCACGCATCATGGCCAGCTCGTAGGGCGTATAGAACGGTCCGGCGATGGGTATGGCGTCAGGCGCCTGCACGTTCTGCGTGCGCGTGGTGCCACCCTGCGTGTTCTCGATCAAGGCAGTATCGCCCTGGAAGCGGATCAGCCGGCGGCTGACGGGCTGCGTATCGCCCGGCCGCAGCACAGTCCACTCACCGGACGTGATGGCCCCGCGCGCGCCAAAGCGCAGCGTCAGGCGATGCAACATGGTGGTTGGACTGCGCTGCACCGCCTCCGCGATCAACTGCTGCGGCGTGCGTACGTACCGCTCGATAGCGGTAGTGTCCACGCCCAGCCGGATGATGAACGCCGCGCTGTCCGTTGACTGCGCGCCTGCCATGGACGCACTACCGCTGCTCAACGCCAGGACCGCCAGCAGTCGCATACGCATTGGATTAGTCTCCCCGGGTGTTTCCGTAAGTTGCGTGGTCGGAGATATGGGCCTTCAACGGCCTGGGCCGCAAGGCTTAATCGAAACGGTCGAAAGCGAAAGCGAAAACGAAAGCGAAAGCGTGTCCGGGAACGAGCGCAGCGCGCGGTCGGCGCAGCCGCGCCCTTCAGCGCCCCCCGCGCGCAACGCGTACGTTACCGGATGCTCCCAGCCCTGCGCTTTGCACGCGAGTATTTTCGCCGCGGAAGTTATCCGGTGGCACGCACGGAGACCGGGTACGACCGCGGCGGAGAGCGGCTGAGTGCGGCGCTGTATGCCGTACCGCATCCGGGGCGCACGCTGCCTGGCTGGGTGGTACTGCATGGTCTGACCGTGACCGGGCGCGAGCATCCGGCGCTGGATCGGTTTGCGCGGGCGCTCGCGGCCACGCAGTGCGTGGTCATGGTACCGGACGTTCCGGAATGGCGGGACCTGCGTGTAGCAACGGCGGTTTCAATTCCTACTATCCGCTCGGCCATTCTCGATCTGGCGCAGCGCGCCGACGTGGATCACGCACGCGTTGGCGTGATTGGCTTTTCCTTTGGTGCGACCCAGGCCATCGTCGCGGCGGCCGACCCGTCGGTCGAGTCGGTGTTGCGCGGCCTGGCCGCCTGGGGCGGTTTTCGCGACGTCCATCGACTGTTTCGTTTTGGCATCACGGGCGAGCACGAATTTGATGGCGTGGCGTACCAGGTGCAGCCCGATCCCTACGGTCGCTGGATCATGGGCTCCAACTATTTGACCGGCATCCCGGGGTTCGAGGAATACACGGATGTGGCGGGCGCGCTCCGTACGTTGGCGTTGGAAGCGGGCCGTCGGCGCGTTTATGCCTGGGACCCGAGTTACGACCCGGACAAACAACGCGTGCGCGAGCACATCGTGCCGGAACGACAGACCGTTTTCGACTTGTTCGCCCCACTTTCGGGCCGGCCCGTGCACGATTTGCCGCGTGCGCACGTGATTGCCCATGAGCTGGCCGACGCGGCCCTGCGCGCGGAGCCCCTGTTGGACCCCGGGTCCGCCCTGCGCACCCTGCAAACGCGTACCCTGGTCGCGCACGGCCGTGATGACCGGTTGGTGCCATTCACGGAATCACTTCGACTGGTCCGCGAGTTGCAAAACGAGTCGCTGGAACGATGCACCATCACTTCGCTATTCGCGCATTCAGGCGGTACTGAGAAAGGGTTGCGCGGTTTTGGCCGGGCGCGGGAAGCGGCGCGTTTTTTGGGACTGTTGCAGGGAATCATCACTTTGATTTGAGCAGCAACGAAAGAGGGCTGGCGCAACCGCGGGAGTGATGTCATCGTCGGAACGTGAGCCAGTCGATTGTGTACAGTCCACCAACAACCTTTTGAAAAGCAGGAGCAAGCGATGTCGTCACCCGCGGTTCCAGTGTTCCTGGCAGGGCCGTTCCCGGTCCTCCAGAGCGCTCGGGTCGATCACGGGGAACGGGAAATCGATCTGGATGTAGCGTTGCTGATCAATGGTCAACCCAACATCCTGGCATCGACCACTTTCCCGTTGGATGACACGTGGGACCGCATACTCGGCGCCTTGACCAGCGGTGACGCCAAGCTGGGCGTGGCTGGCATGCCGCACGAGAGCAAGACAGTAGCCGGCACACGTGAAGTGTATCCCTCCGCATACGTTGGATTGGAGTGCGCCAACGGTGAACGGCTGGTGCTTGCGCACATCAAAGGACTCGACTCGGATCAGGGTTCAGAGGCATACGCGCGTGAGGTGATCAACGCGATACTCACGGGTGCCACGCCTGATGAGCTGGGTGAGACGATTGATGAAGATGATGATTAGGCCAGCCGGTATAACAAGAACAAACCGATAGCAGAGAAACAGAGTAACAAACGAGCACGAGAATCTCGTGCTCGTCCGTTGCATCGGTTACGCTGTGTGGTCCGTGGTCAGCGAATGTGCTCGAGCCATTGGCCCAGGCGCTCGACCAGCAACTGGCAGGCATTCTCAGCGGATGCGTGGGCGAGGTCGCGCCAGTCCTGGTCGAGCGGGAGCACGGCGCGCGCCATGGAGGCGTGGCCGCCACCGGCGCCGCTACCATGGGCGAGGGCGCGAGCCAGCCAACCGGCGCCCGGCTCACCGCCGAAATGCCGCAGGGTTATAACCAGCCGTCCTTCCACAATGGCCGCGGCCGCGGCCCAGGTTGCCACATCAATGCTCAGACAGAAATCCGCGACATCGGCGAGGATGTGCGAATCTTCGATCGGCAGGCGGCCGAGATAGGCGACGGCCAGGTCGCCGCGCAGCTGGAGGCCGGCCAGAGCGCGGCCGTAGGCGCGCGCCGTTTCGTCGGATAGTGCCGGCCGCTCCATGCGGTGCAACAGCGTGGTGTCGGCGAGTTCGAGCAGGAACGCATAGGCTTCCACATCGGCCGGAGACACGCCCCTGGTCAGGTTATCCGTGTCCGTCTTGATGGCGTAGGCCAGGCCCGTGGCCAACTTTTCCGAGATGGCGTTCTCATCGAGCGCACGCAAGTACTCGGTCAGAATGGTGGCCGTGGCACCGTAGTGCGGTCGTACATCGGAGAAATCGGCCACCCAACTCTCTTCCGGCGGATGGTGATCGATAATGGCCGCGCGCATTGATGCCGCTACTTTGCTTCCCACCAGCGGCGCACGCGGCTGCATGTCCGCGCAGATGATACGATCGAAGGCCAATAGCTCGGCGGGTGAAACCTGCGTGACCCCAATGTCGAGCAACTCGGCCATGCGCCGGTTCTCCGGGCGCGTCATCTCATCCAGGGTGAGCACGGGCGCGTGCGCATGCGTTCGATCGAGTATCACGCGAATGGCGAGTGCACTGGCCAGTGCATCGGGGTCGGGATCCTGATGCACGAGAATGGGCACGACGGCGGCTGAACCGGCGAACGCGCGCAGGGCCTGGATGCGCTCGAGCGTAGTCAACGTGTGTAGCTCCTGCTCGAGGATCTGGCTGAGCGCGTCCGGCACGTTGATACTGCGCATCAGTGGACCCGCTTGCGGCGGGCACAAAGCACCCACCAGCAACACGCCCGCGCGTGGATTGGCCTGAGCAACGGCGGCCGCAGCCGCGCTGCCCTGTTTGGGCTTGCGCATGGCCACAATGACCGTGACGTGCGGATGCACGCGCGTCCAGTCATAAGTACCCGTAGCGTTCACATCACCCGTGAAATCGCCCGCCTTCCTGCGATCGTCCGCTGCGCGCCAGCGCCAAATGCGCGTCTGATCATCTACCGACGGTTCCCGAAAATCAGGATCATCGGTCACGATGAGCAGTGTTGCGGACGCACCCTGCGGCAGTTGTGCGGCCAGTCCACGTCGTTGTGCAATCCGCGCGCGGCGTCGAACCGCAGGATGCGAATCCATGGCTAGCGACCCATTGCAACGAACAAGCCACATTTAGAACCCCGGAAGAGAGAAAGAGAGAAAGAGCAGAGGAAAGAAGAAAGAAGAAGGAAGAAGGAACGAGCCATTGTACGCGTACCGGTCAACGGCGAAGCCGCGCCCGGGAGCGAAGCGAACCGCGCCCTTCAGCGCCCGACCCGCGCACGCGGGTCGCGCCCTGGTGCGCCCCAGCGCACCAGTCTCAACAGGGTGTGCGTTCGGGCTCGGCGACGCGCACTTGAAAGGCTTTGGGCACGAGCGCGCCGAAAACGCCGGTGCCATCGCCGTGCACACTGGGCACGCGCACGGGGCCTGAGGGATTGAAATTGCCGCCGCGTTCCCAGTTCACATAGTTGCGGTCGGCGGCGGCAATGACGACCCCGGCGATCACGCCTTCGGGCAGTCCGCGCTGCAGGAAGGTCAGGACTTCGACCAGGTCTTCATCGAAGCGATCGAATAAACCGAACTCAGCGGGAAATGCGATGCTGGTATCGCGAGCGGAAAGCGACAGGCCGAATAGGCGTAGCGGGTCGCGATCGACGCTCACATTGTGCGGCTCGAGTGCGGCGCGAATGCCGCGCAGGCTGGTTTCTGCGGCATAGACCCAGGCGCCGGGCGAGATCGACCAGCTCACATCGAAGGGCGTGAGCGCCGGTACCGAACACACGGATGTTGCCGGTCGCAGCATCTGAAAATCGTTGGGTACCGTCGTGCTGCCGGTCAATGTGCGGCCATCGGGAAGTACCACGCTGAGACGGTAGGTCTGGCCCGGCTGAACGGGCATGCCGCCAATTCCTGATGCGTAGCAGCTGCCGTGTGTTTCCGGCTCGGTGTCATCGCGCGCGATGATGCACGACTCGTCGGCGGCCGGGCGCAGCTCGAGCACGGCGTTGCTGGCATTGTAGACACGGACGGTTGCGTTCTCGACCAGCGGATCTTTGTGGGCGGATCCGCGCGTACGGTGCAGCCAGGCCACCTGATTCGGTGCGCCCGTGCGCAGCACGACTTCGGCGATGACCAGATCTTCCGACTCGGCGAGTTGCACTTCCTGCAGTTCGCAGCCAACGGCTAACAGGGCCAACGTGAGCCAGGCACGGCGAGGCACCTTCACAACAGGCTCCTCAACCACAGGAACAGGAAAAGGCCGTAGAACACGGAGAGTGCAACCAGTGCCAGCCGGCGCCACATGGGCGGTCTCAGCTCAACGGGCAACAGGCGCGTGTTCACATACAACAAGTGCAGCGAGCTGATGATGAATACAATGCCCGCCATGTTGGCGCTGAGTGCCAGCAGCACGATCGGCTGGGTCAAGCGCAGGGCAAGCACGCCCCAGAGAATGACCACGGCCAGCACGGCGTAGTAGACGACGCGCACATCACCGCGCCAGGCGCGGATGCGTTTGCTGCCGGTCCACAGGATGTCGGTGATGGCGCGGGTCATTCCATCCAGGATATCGAGTTGCGTCTTGAACAGGATCCAGACGCCGAGAATGGCAATAGCACCGCCGAAGATGGCGCCTTTCTGTCCGGCCACAGCCTGAGCCAGCGCAGCGGCAATGCCGAGACCGCGAATCTCACTGCCCGCCGGGATGAACGTGACATACAGCAATGCAGGCAGTGTCATGCCCAGCACGGCGCCCACGAAATAGACGACCCATTGGTCGACGTGTACGATGCGCCACCATGCGCGCCAACGTTGCATGGCTGCGGGTGAGGTCTCGAAGGTGCTGCCGGAATGGGCGAGCACGACTTTCTTGCCACCCAACGCGGAGGGAATGAATCCGACCGCGCTGCTCATGCCATAGCCTTTGTCGCGCGCCCAGTTGCTGAGTGTGAGGTTGGCCACGCCACCGCCACCCGCGTAGGCAGCAAATGCGCCCAACAGGAAGAAGTCAGCGCCGGGCGGCACGAACTGGAAGCCGCCGCTCTGTGGATGAAAGCCGACGAACCCAACCAGTGCGGCCGTCCAGTTCGATGCGGGCACAAACAGAATGGCGAGTGTGCCGAGTCCGCCCAGAATCAGAGCGACCAGGATCCAGTTCAGATACTCGAGTGTGCGCTCGATGCGACGTCCTATCAGCAGGATGAACCCGCACAACAGGAACAACCCGACACCTACACCGTAGACCAGGTCTGCTTCCTGTGCCCCTGGCAGCCGGCGGGTGAACAGGAAGAACACGGCGCCGGCCGCCGCACCGGCCCAACCCGGCCAACCCATCTGCAGGAAATACAGGATCGAGTAGAACCAGGCCCAGAACGTGGAATGCGGCCGCGTGCGCATGAAGCCGGTAAAAGCGGGTTCGCCGGTGGCCATCGTATAGCGCATAAGCTCGAGATTCAGCAGCGTCTGGAGCAGAGCCGCAACGCCCACCACCCAAAGAATCGATAGGCCATACTTCACAAAGGCGGCGGGCCCGAGCAAGAATTCGCCGCTGCCAATGGAGACGCCCAACACGATCACACCCGGGCCCACGGCACTGAACCAACCCATCCCGCGTGGCTGCGGCGCCAAGGGCAATTCCGCACGCTTCCACGGTTCCAGTCCCGAGCGCGCTTCCGGTGCCTCTCGTGTTGATGTTGGTTCTGTGGTGATCGTGCTCATGCGCTCCTTTGCGTTGTCTCAAAAGCTGATGTCCACTCCCACCGTGGGCAGCAACGGGAACATGCTGACTCCAGAGCGCACTGCCGGGCTGCGGTTGTAATCGTAAAAATAGAACAGCACGTTTTTGCGATTGTAGACGTTCAGCACTTCGAGATAAGGTGTGAGCGAGCCCCAACTTTTGTGCATGGTCTTGCGCAGGCTGAAATCCAGGCGGTGGTAGGGCGGATAGCGGGCGCCGTTCCGAGGTCCGAGCAATACTGCCGTGTCAGCGCTATCGGGAGAATCGGTGAGACGGCGCCGGCCCCGGCTGACCATGTGATACTCGTAGTAGAGGTAGCTGCCCAACGCCTTGGTGAAGGGCAGGCCGCTGCCGAAGTTCCAGCGTATACCAGCCTCCCACGCGCGGGGCAGCATGGTGCGCAGGACCAGATCCAGATCCAGGCGTCGATCGAATACGGGCGCGAACGTGACCTCGGGTACCGGCACAAGGCCGGACGTGGCATCGGGGAACGTGCGCTGCGCTTTGAGCCATGAGACAGAGAGAAAGCCGCGCGTGCGGCCTTCATTGCGGCGCAGCAGGAAATCCGCGCCGTACGATGTACCGTGCCCGGCCAGCAGATCATCGGTGTTGGTATTGGGATCGTCGGACAGATTGTTGACGGTCACGCCATCAAACGTGCGGTAGTACCCCTCGAGCGATGCGTACCAGCTGCCGCGGAAGGTCTCAATACCGGTTTGCAGCTGGTCAGAGATGACGTGGGGTGCGCGCTGCCCGGCCAGGACCCACACATCGATGCCAATGGGTAGCTCTTCATCGCGCAGCGAATGCAGGAACTGCGCGTAGCGGCCCACCGCCAGCTTGGCGGCGGTGTTCTCCGTGAAGAAGTATTTGGCTGCCACGCGCGGCTGCCACAACAGTGCGTTTTCGGTGGCTATCCAACTATCCGCGCGCGCACCGAATTCAATCAGCCACTTGTGGTCCGGCCGCCAGTTGGTCTGCGCGTACGCGCCGGTCAACCAGCCGGCTTCCCGGCCCTGGCGGAATACGGTGCCGCCGCTCTGTGCCAGGTTGGCGTAGGCCAGGCGATTGGCCTCGGCGCCAATGCGCGTTTCCCAGACTCCGTTCGCTGGCAGTTGCACACCCACATGCAGCAGACCCTGCTGGATGCGGCTGGTGAACTCGGTGTCACCAAATTCCGGGAACAGGATGGCGGTATTGAATCGACTGAAGCCAAGTCGTGCATCGAGCGTAGCACCATTGCGCAGATGCTGGAGCCAGCGTGCGCCGGCCACGTCATTGCCCCAGTCCCAGCGCATCTGCAGCGGAAATGAATCGACGCCCACAAAGTTCAGCAGATCGCGGCCGCTGTAGCCGGTCACCGAGAGACGGTTGCCGGCCGGAGTCCAGCCTTCTGCATAGGCTTGCACATCGGTCAGATGGTAGGGAAAATCGAAGAAGGGCCGGAACAGCTGATCGAAATACGAACGGCGCAGTGCAACGCGACCACGCGCGGATTTCAGTCCCAGCCGTTGGGCCTGCTCGGCCGTGGCATCGGCGCCCACGGACAAGCGCGTGGCCAACAGTGAAACGCCGCCGCGCACATCGACACCGGGCGCGCCCGCATCACTTTCCACGTTGAGCACGGAAGAGACGCGGCCGCCGTACTGGGCAGGAAAACCACCAGCCTGCAACTCGGCGCGGCTGACCATGTCCGAATTGAAGACACTGAACAGACCGCCCAGATGGAAGGGATTGAAAATGGGCAGGCCATCGAGCGCAATCAGGTTCTGATCGGCACTGCCGCCGCGCACATTGAATGCGGACGAAAAGTCGGAGGTGGAAACCACACCGGGCAGTACCTCGATGGCGCGCAACACATCGGCCTCGGCCAGCCCGGGAATCAGCTTCAGCTCATCTTTGGCCAGTTCGCGCGAGGTCTGGCCGGCCTGCGACTCGAAGCCTGCGCGGGCGCGCAATGTCTCCACCGTGACCGGCTGCAGCGCCAGCGCATGCTCTTCCAGTGCGATCTCGACGCGCGCCACGGAATCGCCCGGCACCAGCACAACCCGCAGCACCTCGGCAAAACCGATGTGCGAAAACCGAAGCGTGTAGCGACCCGCATCGACTCGATGGCGAAAGAAACCCATGCTGTCCGTGATCACACTGAACACCACGCCGTCTCGCCCGGGCGCGCGCGCCTCCACGAACACGCCGGGCAGCGCCATCCCCGAGCTGGAGCGGACTACGCCCGCGATACGCGTCTCCTGTCCAACCAGCCCGATCGGCGACAAAAGGACCAGCAGTAGACCCCGGACCAGCGAAGACTTCATGACACCAGGTCGTTGGGTTTTGCTTTCTGAGATACGACAGGATAACCGCGCGCGTGGAACCGTTGCACCCCCAACGCGCTGGTGGGAACGGAATCTTCGGGAGCGGGGGGGCGCCCCGGATTCGGGAGCGGGGATACCGGGGGTCGGGTGCGGGTGCGGGAACGGATCTCGGGAGCGGGATCGGGGGTGGGAGCGGGAAAGGACTTCGGGAGCGGGGATCGGGGAATCGGGCCCGGGTGCGGGAACGGATCTCGGGACTAGGAGTGGGCATCGGGCAAATCGGGGCGGAGCGGCGAGGGACAGGGACGGAGTCAGGACTGTCCGAATCTGTTCCGGCTCCCGATCCGGATCCCGCTCCCGAAATCCCGTTCCCCCGCAGAAGCAGTCGCCCGTCACGCCCTGGGCGGCCGGTTCGTTCATGGGCGTTAGCTCATTTCACGACAGAGCTTTACAGACTATGGCCCCGGATCTAGCTTGGGAGCGACCGCTTGGGTCATCTCCCCCCGGAAACACAATCCACAGCCAAAGCGAAAGTTCATGCTCAGCACGGAGATGGCGCGGGTAGCCCGTCGTACTGCTCTGGTCATTCTGGGAGCGTTGCTGGCCGGGTGTGATGACGGCAATGAGCCACTCACCCCTTCCCGGCTCGAGGTGCATGCGGGCGATGCCCAGACGGGCGCAGTGGCAAGTCCGCTGGCCGTTGAACCGGCCGTACGCGTCCTGGCCGCGAATGGCCAGCCGGTATCGGGCGTGCGCGTTGCCTTCGAAGTCGTGACGGGCGGCGGCTCGGTGGCGCGCACCACTGCGAACACGGACGCGCGCGGCCTGGCCAGCGCGGGCGTTTGGACCTTGGGCACTGTACTGGGCGCGCACGCGTTGACCGCTTCGGTGTCCGGCGTGGCGCCCGTAACGTTCAGTGCCTCTGCAATGGCAGGTGCTCCAACGTGGTTGATCATGGCGAGCGGCAACAGCCAACGTGCCGTGGTGGGTCGCGCGGTGCCTGCTGCGCCCACCGTGCTCGTGCGCGACGCCTACGACAATCCCGTAGCCAACGTTCCGGTATCGTTCACTGTTGCTGCGGGCGGCGGCTCAGTGGCCAACACCAGCGCAATGACTCAGCCGGATGGCACGGCCAGCGCGGGCGTGTGGACCCTCGGTGGTTTGGCAGGCCAACAAACGCTGAGTGCGAGCGCTTCCGGCATCACGGGCCCGCCGCTCACGTTCACGGCCACAGCTGATCCCGGGTTGCCGAATCGGCTGATGGTAACGGTGCAGCCCGCGCCCAATGCAGCAAGCAGTGCGGCACTACCCGTTCAGCCCGTCATCCAGGTTGCCGACACATTTGGCAATGCGGTAGCACAGCAGGGTGTGATCGTCACAGCCAACTCGAGTGTGGGCGTGCTGCGGAACGTGCAGGCCACGACCGATGCCACGGGCAGCGCCCGCTTCCAGGCGCTTTCCATTACGGGCGCGGTCGGCAATTACACGCTCGCCTTCACAACTCCCAATCTTCACCCGGCACAATCCAGCGCCATCACGCTCGAACCAGGTGCGGCTTTCAAGCTGGGCATCATGGCCGGCACGCCACCTAATGTGACCAGCGGCGTAGCCTTCACGACCTGGCCCGTGATCGAAGTGCAGGATGAAGCGAACAATCGCGTGAGCAACGCGACTCACACAGTGGTTGCATCACTGGCCAGCGGTCAGGGCGCGTTGACCGGTGATCTGACCATGGTAGCCGTCCAGGGCCGCGCTACGTTCAACAATCTGGTATACGCGGGGCAGAGCCCGTTCAGCATGCGCTTCAGCTCGGCCGGACTGCAGTCGGTGCAGACCAACGATATTTCGGTATCCGCCAACCTGTCATGCACGGGTCCGAGCGTGATGACGCTGGACTTCACACTGGGCCAGAGCGCGCGGTTCCGTGCCGATGCCGGCATCACGCCGCAGTGTTTGCAATTCGATCTAACCCGAAATCGCGACCAGCAGTACCTGGTCATGATCGAGAACATGCCACCGACGGGCGCTTATAACGGTGCGCTGTTCCCTGGTGCCGGCAGTAACGCAAACCTTCTGGCCGTCACGGTCGCCTCGAGTGCTGTGGCGGGCAACGTGATCACGGCAGCGCGACCGGCGCTCCAGCGCGAACCGGAGTTGCCTCCGGGCATGAGCCACGCCTGGGATTTCGGTGCGGGCAGGATCTACGAGTACACACCGCCCGAGCCGGCGGGCGGCGCACCCAGGCCGCAGCTGGTGCGTGGCGCGCAGCGCATCGACATCAATAGCACCAGTGCAGCGCCTCAGATTGGCGATACCATCGTGGTCTACCTGGTGGGCATCCCGCGACTGAGTATCCAGGATGGCAACCAGCGCGCCGTGGTCCGCTACCTCTCGAACGAGCTGATCATTGCAGAAGACGTTCGCCTGGGTACTCTGCGCCGCGGCAATGGCGCGCTGAATACGCCATTGACCATGGCCGACATGGATACCATTGCGCGCGCGTACGCGGCGCATCCCCGAGTGCAGGCAGACCTGCTGTTCGCCGGGCGGCACAACAGCGCGACCGAGGTGGAGCAGCCGGCGCGTATCATCGCGGTACATACGCTCATGCCGGCGGACAATGTGTGGGGCTACACGTATTCGAACACGAACGTCTTTGCCTGGGACTACTGGGTGTCGAGCAATGGCTCGACCCGGGGAATTGCACAACACGCGCTGCGCAATGCGCACAATCTGTTCATGCATGAGATTGCGCACATGCGGCACTGGGGATTATTGGAGCGCGCCAATCGTGAGGACCTGCGCGGCAACCTGTGGCTGGTGGAAGGCTTTGCTCGTTTCAGCGAGCGGCTGCCCATTGCATCCTATCTGCTCAACAACGCGAATCCTTCCCGCACCAGTAACGCCACGCTGGGCGCATATCCGGAATTCACCGTGCGTTTTCGGGAAGATGTGCCCAGCTACCTCAACACGAGCAGTCCGATGTTCGATGGCTATGCCGCCTCCTCCTACATCTTCGACTACCTGGCCGATCAGGTGGCGATGGCCGGAGGCAACTGGCGAACGGCCATCAGCAATTTCCTCATTCATGCGGGCACGGAGGTGGATTTGAATGGCGCCGTGAATGGATTGCTGCCCGGCCTCACGTTTGCGCAGTTGTTCACACGCGCGCGCCTGGCTCTCTACCTGGATGACATCGGCACGTCCGGCCTGCCCAGCTGGACGCAGTACCATCAATACAACCTGCGCGCCAGTCGCGAGCCGGGCAGCGCCGCATCATTTGATCCGCGCAATGCCTGGCAGCGCGTGCAACCAGGCCTGGTCTTCCACGAAGCGCGGCTGATCAATCCGGGCGCGGCGTTTGGCTACCTGATCGATGGTACGGCTGCCACCAGCAGTGCCCGCATCACGTTCGACTTCGAATCGCCCGTTAACGGCGTCATCTCGGTAACGCGCATACGGTAGCGTGACGCGTTAGCGAACGCTTGCGGCCTTCCACGTGGGCCCGACCGCACCGGTCAGCGCGGCGAGTGTGAGCAGAACGGCCAGCAGCATCCAGGCACGTGCATCAATGCGCGCGTGCGGCAATGTGGTTTCCAGGATGCGCTGGGCCGCGAGTGCACCCATCGCACCCAATAGCAAGCCCACGCCCGCAAGTCGCAAAGCATAGCCAGCCACGTGACGGCGCAGGCCGGTAGCGGTGCAGCCCAGGGCTACACGGATAGCCAGGTCGCGGCGGCGTCCCTGCAACAACGTGCTGGTCGTTGCGTGCAGGCCGAACGCTCCCAGCAGAACGCACAACACGGCCAGAACGCGCAATGCGTAGGCGGCCAGGAGCAAGGGCGTGCGCGCGGCGGCGCGTACATCGCGCAGCAGAGCCGACACGCCCCACTTCAGCTGGCCATCGGGTACCGGAGCGGGGTCCGCGCGCACCGGCATCTGACGCAGCAGGTCGAAAGCCAACGGCGGGTGCTGCAAGGCAGAGAAATAGATGGCGGGCCGGTTTGCGGGTGGCGCGCCGGGTGCCTGACCGGGCGCGTCCGCGACTACGCCAATGATGTGGTGCGCCTGGCCGAATCCGGTTTGCAACCTCACGACGCGACCCAGACCGCTGCCACCGGGACCGAACATGCGACGCACGAAGGCATCATTCACGATCACGACCGGTTGCGCTTGCATGCGATCGCCGGCCATGAAGTCGCGACCGCGCAGCAAGCGCGCGCCCAGCAGCGTGAAGTATTGGGGCCCAACACTGTGCATGGGCACTACAATCAACGCGATGGGCATGGGACCCAGGCTGTACATGCAATTATCGCATTCCGTGTAGAGCCGGTCGTTCAAACCAATACCGACCAGTGCGCCGGCGCTGGCAATGCTCTCCGAATGAACACCGGGTTGTGCATGCGCCATGCGCAACACCTGCTCCAGGCGTTGGGCGCGGCGGACACGGCTCGCAGCCGGTGGAAGTGACAGAACGCCGGCCGTCACCAGCAGCGAATCGGAGCGGGCACTCGCAGAGGTCGTGTTGGTGGCCGTCGTACGCTTTATGGGACTCTCGCGCGCCAGCACCAAGGCAATGGCCAGCAGCACCACCGATGCACCGATCTGCAGCACGGTGAGCGCTTCACGCACGCGCGTTTCACCCAGTGAAGCGGTGGCGCGCTCACCCGCGCGCAGCGCATCGGCCAGCGAGCCGCGCAACACGAACAGCCACAAGGTCACGCCGCTGGCTAGCAGCAACAGCAAAGCACAAGCGAGTCCGCCCCCCAAACCGGCGACCAGTGCGTGTGCCAGCCCGCGCGATACCGGACCTTGCCAACCGAGCACGGCGGCGCTGATCAGGACACTGCCCACGGCAAGACCGGCAAGAGTACTCAGCCACACCAGCCGCAACACGGGTGCAATGAGCTCGTGCAGCAACGTCCGAGGTGCGGCGCCCAGTGCCGCGCGCGTGGCCAACTCCGTTTTGCGTTGTGTGTAGCGCGTGAGCACCAGCGTACAGAACGAGATGGCAGGCACAATTGCGGCTACGATTGCGATGAGCAGCAGAATCGCACTCAACGTGCGGATGGATTCACCCTGCACCTGCGTAGCGGATCGGAACGCGGAAGTGGGCGCCTCGAGCCAGCCGGCATCGACGACCGCTTGTGCGCGCAGCACGGGCTCGACGCCCAGCGGAGTCAGCTGAAACAACGCACAGGCCGCAGCACTGACCGCAACCGTGCACCCACCAAGGAGTGTTGGACGGAGCGCTGAGCTTACCATGATCTGACGTTGGGCGCGTCGGGCGTGTCGGGCGTAACGGGCGTAACGGGCATAACGGGCGTAACGGGCGTAACGGGCGTAACGCGCGTAACGGGCGTAACGGGCGTAACGGGCGTAACGGGCGTAACGGGCGTAACGGGCGTAACGGGAACGGAAGCTGATGGAAAAGATGCGAGCGGTTCGCGCAACACTTTCATTTTCCCGCTCGATTCATCACATTCCTTTCCCCGACACGCCCGACACGCCCGACACGCCCGACACGCCCGACACGCCCGACACGCCCGACACGCCCGACACGCCCGACACGCCCGACACGCCCGACACTTCCGTCACGCCCGTCACGCCCGTCACGCCCGTCACGCCGTTCAGGGTCGCACGGTTCGCAATGCGTCGGGCAGGCGCGCAAGGAGCGCATTGCCATCGCGCTCTTCGCGCTGCAAATCCTGCGTGACTTCGGCCAATGTGCGCTTCTGATCGGCGGTGGGCACGAAATGGTTGGTGCCAATCTGCCCGCTGACACCGTTGACGCGACCGAGCAACCCTGCGCCACCACCACCACCGCCGCCACCACCGCCACCACCACCACCACGGCCGCCGCGACCAGCCTGCGCGCCGCGCAGTCGATTCAATGCGCTGTCCACCTGGCTCTCCAGCTGACGGATCTGTTGCACCGCGGGGGCATTGGCATCCTTGCCCTGGGTTGCGGTCGTGATGCGGCGCTTGGCGTCATTGAGTTGCGAGACCAGTCGGTTGCCGCGCACCTGCAGGTCATACGCGCGCGCGCGTTCCGTGTACAACTCGCGCCATTCGGCTTCCGCCAGGCGCACCGCGGGATCGCGGCGAACTTCCAGCGTGCCCTGGGCCACGGCATTTCCACCGGGCGCCTTGAGCTGAATCGTGTAGGTGCCTGGATTCACGTACGGGCCGCCACCGGGCGCTTGGAATTGGGGCGGTGGTTCATCACCGGCCGGCGGGCGCGGTGCATCGGGTTGCGGTGTTGCCGTGGGCGAGGCGAAGCGCAGGTCCCAGTATACGCGCTGAATGCCGGCGCCCACGGACGCGGGCAGTTCGCGCACTACTTTGCCCTGTGCATCGGAAATGCTCAACACGGAACCAGCCGCCGCAGTGGCCGCCAGGTAATACGTGATGGCGGCGCCGTTGCGCGGATTGTTAGCGGCGTAATTGCGACTGCCCGGCAAATCGAAACCGGCGCCCAGGTTGAAGATGGTAGCCGGACGCGTGCGGGCGATGCGCGTGCCACCGGCGCCCAGATTCTCGAGTGCACCAATATCGTCCAGCACAAAGATGCCGCGGCCGTGTGTGCCGGCGATGATGTCATTGGCGCGCGGGTGAATGATCAAATCGTGGATGGGCGCAGGCGCAATGCCTTCCTTGAGCTGGGCCCAGGTGCGACCACCGTTGACCGTTACGAACACGCCATACTCCGCACCCACCACCAGCAGGTTGGGATCGCGATGGTGCTCGCGGATCACGTAGACCGAGCCATCCGGCAAATTGCCCGCAATGTTGCTCCAGCTGCGGCCGAAGTCCGTGCTCTTCAGCACGTAGGCCTTGAAGTCGTTGCTGCGATGTCCATCGAACGTGGCGTACACTGTGGCTTCATTGTGCTGTGATGCGACTACGCGGCTCACATAGGTCATGTCGGGCACACCCGTAAAGCGCTCGATCTTGGTCCAGTTGGCGCCACCATCACGAGAAACGCCGACCACGCCATCATCGGATCCGGTATAGAGCAGGCCGCGCCGCATTCTGGATTCATCGATGGTCGTCAGGTTGCCGAAATCGGCAGTGCCATCGTGCCGGCCGAATCCGCCCGGACCGGTCAGGCCCATGATAGGCAGGTTGTCACGATTCAGGTTGCGCGTCAGATCCTGACTGACCCGTTCCCACGTGTCACCGCGGTTGGCGCTCCTGAACAATACATTGGCCGCGAAGTAGAGCGTGCGATGGTCGTGCGGCGAGATGAACAGCGGCGCGCTCCAGTTGTAGCGCAGCGGCGCATCGCCTGGCCTCTGCTGGGGCCGGATGGGCTTGCTCTCACGCGTAGCGAAATCGAAACGGGTCAGGTTGCCTTGCTGCGATTCCGCATAAACCACATTGTGGTCAGTCGGATCGACCGCCGGGTAGAAGCCATCGCCACCTCCCGTACGAACCCATTCTTCACTGCCAATGCCATCACGATCGCGCGTGCCGGTGGGCGCACCCCAGGTGCCGTTGTCCTGCAATCCGCCGTATACCCAGTACGGGTCACGCATGTCGATGGCAATGGCATAAAACGTGGAAACCGGCAGGTTCAGCGCGAAGTCCCAGCTGGCGCCGCGGTCGTGCGAGCTGTAAAAACCGCCATCGTTGCCAATCAAGATGTGATCGGAATCATTGGGATCGATCCACATGGCGTGATGGTCGGCGTGCGTGTTGCCCGCAATCGTGCGGAAGTTGGCACCACCATCGTCGGAGACATTGAGCGACTGGCCCAGGTGATAGATGCGCTCCGGATTGAGCGGATCGACGCGGATCTGACCGAAGAACCAGGGGATGGACTGCAGCTGGCTGGTTCGGCGCCAGGTCGCACCGGCATCGTCACTGCGGAAGATGCCGCCGTCTGTTGCGCTAATGGTTGCGTAGATGGTGTTCGAATTGGAGCGGCTCACCGACACGCCAATGCGACCCTTGTCACCCGCTGGCAAGCCCTGCGTCAATTGCGTCCAGCTCGAGCCTGCATCCGTGCTCTTCCAGATGCCGCTTTCCGGGCCACCGGCCACGAAGCTGTAGGCGCGCCGATCGCGCTGCATGGACGCAGCATACAGAATGCTCGGATTGTTGGGATCGAAAGCGACATCCGTAAAACCGGTGTACTGACCCAGTGACTTGGTGTTGGTCCACGAGCGCCCGCCATCCGTGCTCTTGTACAGGCCGCGCTCGCCACCGCCGGCCCAGAGCGGACCCATGGCGGCTACGTAGACCACGTCCGGATTGGTGGGATGCACGATGATGCGCGCGATGTGTTGCGAGTTGCGCAGACCCATGAAGCTCCAGGTGCGCCCCGCATCGGTCGACTTATACATCCCCTCGCCCCAGGACGAGCTGCGCAGATTGTTGGATTCGCCTGTGCCCACGTACAGGATGTTGGCGTTGGAAGGAGCGACCGCCACCGCACCGATCGACGAGACTTTGTGCCCATCGAAAATGGGCGTCCAGGTCACGCCCGCGTTGGTGGTCTTCCAGACGCCGCCAGCCGCGGTCGCGATGTAGATCGTTTTGCCGAGCCGCTCGCCCGGCCGTACTGCAGAAGGCACGGCAATATCCGAGATACGACCGCTCATCACGGCCGGCCCGATGCCGCGGAAGCGCAGACCGGAAAGGAGCGCCGAGTCCGGCTGGCCGGCCACCAGGCTGCTGGTCGATTGCGCGCGCGCCAGTCCCGGCACGATGAGAGATACCACGACGGCCACCGATGCGGTGGTAGTGCGGATGCAATGCACGGTCGTCCTGGGGTTTGAGTTCACCGGAATACAGCCGGGCCGGGGGCGGCCCTGGCTCTGCAGACGACAACCTAAGGGCGGGCGGCGTTAGGGCAACCAACTGTTGCCCTGGCGCTCCTGCTCCTGACGAGTCGCTCCGGCTCCCGCTCCTGCTCCTGCTCCTGCTCCTGCTCCCGACTACCGCTCCCGCTCCCGCTCCTGCTCCTGCTCCCGAATTCGTTCTCTTCGGGAGCGGGAGCGCATAGCGGGAGCGGGAGCGGGCGGGAGCGGGGGCCTTTAACGTCCATTCAATCGCTTTTTTCTACTCTTGGCCCCAGTACCGGATCGCGGCGCGCGCGGATGCCCGATCTTGGGGAATACTCGCGAAAGGAGAACATGCACGGTGATGCTTGGACTCGCCGCGCTGTGCTGCGGCTGGGCGTGGCCGCGGTGGCTGGCGCGGGCTGGTTTCGGGGTGCGTATGCCGAGCAGACCGGGAAAGGCCGGCTGAGTGCGCGACCGGGCAAGCCGCAGGGGAAATGGCCGGCCGGCGAACATGCACTCGGCCTGGATTCTACACGGGATGGCTTTGTCTACGTGCCGGCACGCGCTGCAGCCGCTGAGACCGCACCACTGGCCGTCATGCTGCACGGCGCCACGGGACGGGCCGCCAACTTCCGGCGGCTCACGAATCTGCTGGACGAACTGGGCGTCATCATGCTGGCCATCGATTCCCGCGATATCACCTGGGATGTGCTGCGCGGTCCGCTGGGCCCCGACGTGACCTTTCTGCAGCGCGCGCTCGAACACACGTTTGCGCACAATGCCATCAGCGCCCAACACATTGCCATCGGCGGCTTCTCCGATGGCGCATCGTACGGCCTGACCCTGGGACTGGCCAACGGCGACCTGTTCACACACGTGCTGGCCTTTTCTCCCGGCTTCATGGTGCCACCCACCCGCGTAGGCAAGCCGCGCATCTTCGTCTCGCATGGCACGCGTGACAACATCCTGCCCATTGCAACGACCAGCCAGCGCATCGTGCCGACTCTCAAGAAGGATGGTTATACCGTGCGCTATGAGGAGTTCGATGGGCCGCACACCGTGCCGCCCGAGATCGCGCGCATGGGGTTGGAGTGGGTAACAGATTAGAACGGACGTGTACGTTCACGTTCACGTGAACGTGGACGGTGGCGGTGAAAGTGGTGGATGTACCGGGGCCGGGTTGCCAGTAAAAGCGACCCGGCCCTCTTCATGCTGCGCGCGCTCCGTCCACTGTACATGTACAAGTGAACGTTCCTTCAATTTGCCACAACGCCTTCGCTGTCCATTCACCCTGCCCATGGACATTTGGGCAACTCGCAATCCGCTCACGATATCGTCTGCCGGTGTTCCTTCATTCCATTGCATTAGTCACGGCGTAGGGCACAGAAGTTGTTGTGCGACCATCAGAGGAAACGCGCACCCTGAGATAGAATCGATCTACACCCGGGCCACTCAGAGTCCGCGTATGCGATTGGCCCGTCCCCGCAGCGTACCATACTGTCTGAGCGTCATCAAGCGCGATTTCCCACGTATAGTTCGTGTAGGTTCCGTTCCCGCCTATAGCCACTGCATTCCACGTGTAATCCCCGGGTTCTGTGATCAGGTATGGACCGCCGACGCTGACGGCGAACAGATAGGGGTACATCTGATTGATCGTCCACACGTCCGTAGTTGCGAGAGAATCGCGCTGGCCCATTTCAGATGCACGTCCACGCAGCGAAAGGAATCGAGCAACTCCATTTATGGTGTCGTCGTAGTGCATGATCGAACTCTCATTGTAATCGAACAGATCCGAAGCGCCATCGCACACGCGGTCATACGCCGAGCCTTGGAAAAGGGCTTCTACATATTGATCTCGATCGCAACGCTGATGCTCATGAACATGTTGGGCTCCTCGCTACTTCAAATGGGTAATGTCCGGAGCTGGAGCT
>JBOHRF010000056.1:0-23487 GCA_050732575.1 Longimicrobiales bacterium | reverse complement strand
GCCGAACTTGACCCAGAGCGTGATCAGCCCGCCCAGTAATGCGGCCACCCCAACGCGCAGGTAGGCGATACGTGCGGGCGTCCGCGTGTCCTGCATGGCAAAGAAAGCCGATGAGAACAGCCGCGTTGCCGTGGAAGCGGGCAATCCTATCGTGTACGCCATCAGGACTAGCGTGACCACGAACGTGTCATCAGGCGTGAACACACCGCGCTGATAGAGTCCTGCCACAATGAGGTCACCGAGCAGCAAATAGCCCACGGTAGCCGGCACTACCAACACCGCGATTTGTTTGAGCCCCACATTCACGCGTTGCACCAGCAGCTCGACGGCGGCTCCGCGGTTGCGCGCCAGCTCGGGCAGTTCTGCGGCGGCCACGGACATGCCGAACAGGCTGATGGGCAACATGTACAGTGTCTGCGCGTAGCCCAGCACGGCGATCACTCCGTTGCCCATCACGGACGCCAGGAACATGTCCGCCCAACCGCTCAATTGAACCACGCCTCGCCCGCTGACGGCGTGTCCGGCAGTGCGCACCGCGTCGCGCACACCCTGCAGCTTGAGGTTGAGCCGAATGCGGAGTTGTCGCTCGAGGCGGAGCACGAATGGCACCTGCACGCCAAACTGCAGGAGGCCGCCCACGAACGCACCCCACGCCAATGTGACCACCAGCTGGCGCTCTGGCTGTCGGAAGCCAAACCACAACAGAGTGGCGATCATGGCCACGTTCCACAGCACGGGTGCAACGTAGGACAGGAAGAAGCGCCGGTGGCTGTTCAGCACGCCCAACGTCCAGGCGGAGAGCACGAGCACGCCGGTCATGGGGAAAATGATGCGTGTGCAGGTGACGGTGAGCGCTTGCTTGTCGGCGTCGAATCCGAAGAAAAAGATGCGGACCAGCAGCGGTGCTGCGACCATGCCAAAGAGTGTCAGTGCACCGGCCACCGCCAGGAGCAGCGCGAAAATAGCGCCCGCTACGCGCCCGGCCTCTTTTTCCCGGCCCTGCTCCAGCAGTCTTGCGTACACCGGAATGAACGAAGCGCTCAGCGTTCCTTCACCCAGCAGGTTTTGCAGCACGTTGGGCATGCGTAGCGCTGCCCGGAACACGTCGGCATAACGCGAGGTCCCGAAGTAGCGGGCGAACAAGACCTCACGAGCCAGCCCGCTGATACGGCTGAGCAGAATGCCGATCGCGACCCAGCGTGCCGCTCCTGCGCTGGATGGTGCTGGGCCCACTACTTCAGTCGGCGCTTTCACCCGGTGGCAGCTGGGCCGGAGGTGTGCGATTCTCCAGAAGTTTGTGCAGGAACGCCGTCTCCTCGTCCAGCCTGCCGACTTCGCGCGTCAACCGTTCGATCTCGGCCTCCAGCGCAGCCATGCGGCTGCCACCGGTCAGGTCCTTACCGGAACTGCGCTCCAGTCGTCCGGCAATCGCACGGCCCACTTGCGAATCGAGCACGACCGCGGTCAGCGGGATCATGAGGGCTACCAGTAGCACGATGAGAAGTAGCGTCATACGTCGCTCAATAGAAGTCGTTTTCAGCAACGCGTGCAAGAATTCGTAATTCCGCCCGAGTCATCTACCATCGGCGCCTTCCCCTGCCGCGACCGTGGCAGTCCGGTTTGCTCAGGCACAGCGCACGCCATCCCAGCCCTCAACGACCGCATCGATCTGCAAATCCAGTGCGTCCATGATGCCGGTCAGCAAGCTCTCGCCGTACCGGGCCAGATAGTTGATCGTACCCAGAACTCGCTCCTGCCGTTCGCCATTAGGGAACAGGTTTGTGCTGGCTTTCCGCACTTGTTCGAGGCCGATCTCGTTTTGCTTTTTCAAATGCTGCAGAATCTTGCGTTCCGCGTCTTCCAGATGCTTGTGGCTGGAATTGCGCGCCCCTTCCAGCGGACCGCGCAAAGTCTGATCGATTCCAGTGGCCGCGTTCACCAGCGAGCCGTACCCGTCCGTGATATCCCGTCTGAGCTGCTGCAGCGCGGAGGTTACATCGTGCGGCAGCTCATCGCGCGCAATTTGACTGGCCAGCTCATGGAACGGACGCCGCAGGTCGAGCGGCGTAAGACCAAACTTATCCAAAACCTTCTGGACCTTTGCTTCCACCAGATCGCCGCTCTTGCGCGGAAAGAACAGGGGCATGGGTACTTCGTGCGCCACGAACAGGCAGCCGGTTTGGGCAAAGTAGCTGAGCTCGGCCGGTCCTCCCACGTACGCCAACGTGGGAAAGGCATTACTTTCCACCACCGGCCGGAGCAATACGTTGGGCGAAAAACGCTCTGGTTCGGACTGCAATAGTGCCAATAGTTCCTCATGCCGGAATTGCCGCTTGGTTCGGCGCAACACCCAGCCGCCATTCTCCTGCACGAGTCGCTCGCGGCCGTGCTCATCTTCGTACATCACGTTGGCCGCATCGTCGGCAATGGCCACCTGTTCGTGGTATCCGGCTGCCAGCAACCGATCGGTCTGTGAGCGCAGCAACGCAGCATGGCGTTCGGTATGCTCCAGCTCCCGCGTGATCAGCGGAATCGAGAATCGTTTGAGTGCCTTGTGGCTGGACGCTACCATCAGCAAGTCGAAGCGTGCGAACGTGTGCGCAATTACCGTCTTGAATGCATCGGCGAAAAACGCGTGGGGCGCGTACGCGGTCTGCAACAACTCCAGTTGGCGTCCGGCGAATTCGTTGGCCGGCAGCAGCTCGGTCAGGTGCTGCAGCGTGTTAGCGATTCCCTCACCCACCCGCCGCCTGGCCATGGACACGGCTGAATCGGGCTGGCCGGGCAGCTCGACACGCTGCAGCTGATTGCGCGCGTCGAGCACACCCATGTGGTTCACTTCCTCCCAGTCGTGATCGTCGGCCGGGGACCAGAACAGCGGGGCTACCGGTACGCCCAGCGTTTCTTCGAGTACCTGGGCCAGCTTTACCGTAGTCAGCACTTTGTAAGCTGTGTAGAGCGGCCCGCCGAACAGACCGGCCTGTTGGCCGGTAGTCACCACAAACCCTTCACCGGCCGCAATGCGCTCGAGCTTTTCGGCGGCACGCGGCGAAGTTGGCTCCACCGATTCCCGCAACAATCGCTGCCGTTCACCCGTGGCCCGCCGCTTTACCAACTCGGCCCGACGACGAAACGCGCTCAACGACCACGGATAACCCGAGTAAAACGTGCCCAGTTCCGGATCACCGCTGTAGTAGTCGCGAACCAGTTTTGTGCCCGACAGCGATTCGAGCCGGATCTCCAGTCCATCCAGCACGATGCTCATGACCGGGCTTTGTGGTAAGGTTCGCCGCGCGTGAGCGTACCGGCCCGGTAGAGTTGCTCGGCCAGAACCAGACGGGCCAGCTCGTGCGGCATCGTGTACGGTGAGAGACTGAGCTGTCGTGCTGCGCGTTGCAGGATGCCGCTGCCCAGCCCAAACGCACCGCCAATGACGAAGGCCACGTCTGGTTGCGCGTGTAGTACCCGCTGCTGCAGGTGCTGCGCGAACTGCGCGGAATCCCAAAGCGTGCCCTTACGTGTCAACGCAATCAGCTCGGTGTCGGCCGGAACGCGCTCCAGCAGGCGATCTGCCTCCAGATCCATTAGACGCTCGGCACTCATGTTCTTGCTGGCTTTTTCGGCCCGCACTTCAATCGCCTGGAAAGGCCAGTAACGCGCTGCGCGCTGCTCATACTCGTGAATCGCCTCTCGCAGCAGCGCGCCTGGCTTGCCGACGGCGATGAGCACGACCTTCAAGCCGGATTTCAGGCGTAGACGCCGCGTAGCTTGTGTACGGCGGCCACACGGTCAATGGACAACATGTAGGAGGCAGTGCGCAGATTCACTTCGTGCTGCTTCGAGTAGGTGATCACGTCGTTGAACGAGCGCATCATGACATCGCGCAGCCGCTCGTTCACCACGTCCTCGCCCCAATAGTAGCCTTCGCGGTTTTGCACCCACTCGAAATAACTGACCGTCACACCGCCCGCGTTGGCCAGGATGTCGGGAATCACGAACACGCCCTTGTCATCCAGAATGGCATCAGCCGGAGCCGTGGTCGGTCCGTTTGCACCTTCGGCGATCACCTTCGCCTTGATCCGCCCGGCGTTGCGCCGAGTGATGACGTTTTCCAGTGCGGCCGGGACCAGCACGTCCACGCCCAGTTCGAGCACGTCCTCGTTGGAGATCGGCTCGCCGTTGGGGAAACCCTCCAGAAACCGGTTCGTGCGGATCCACTCGAGCGCTTCATCCACCATGATTCCGCTCGGATTGTACACGCCGCCCGTTTTGTCACTCACGGCCACTACGGTCATTCCTTCCAACTCGAGCAGCTTGGCGGCCACCGAACCCACATTCCCGAAACCCTGCACGGCCACGGTCGTGCCGTGCAGAGGTATGCCCAAGGAGCGGAGTGCTTCCTTGATCACGATCATGACACCGCGGCCCGTGGCTTCGCGCCGGCCGCGCGACCCGCCCATGGCCACCGGCTTGCCGGTCACAACCGCAGTCACCGTGTGGCGCTTGTGCATGGAATAGGTGTCCATGATCCAGGCCATCACTTGCTCGTTGGTATTGACATCGGGCGCCGGCACGTCGGACTCGGGTCCCAGCACATCGAGCAACGATGCGGTGTAGCGGCGCGTGAGGCGCTCCAACTCAGAGGACGAAAGGCGGAACGGATCGCAGACCACACCACCTTTGGCGCCGCCAAACGGCACATCCACAACGGCACACTTCCAGGTCATCCATGCGGCCAGTGCGGTCACTTCGTCCAGCGTTACACCCAGATCGTAGCGGATTCCACCCTTGGCCGGACCACGCGAGGTGTTGTAGAGAACACGGTAGCCTGTGAAAACATCGATTTCACCGTTGTCCATGACTACGGGAATCGATGTGATGATCTGTTTTTCGGGATGCCTGAGGATGCGGTAGATGCCGGGGTCAAGGTTCAGCAATTCGGCAGCGCGATCAAAGCGCTGCATCATCGCCTCGAATGGGTTTTCCTCGTTGTCAGCTTCAGCGGTTTTCACCACCGCTGGCTTGGCTGCGGCTTCCATGTGAAAGTGTGACTCCTACACGTTCAGCACGACTGTGTCGTGCAGGTAACGCTCGTTATCGCGGTACGGGTAGTCGATGTTGTAGTGCAGCCCGCGACTTTCCCGCCGTTGCAGGGCACAACGCACAATCAGCGTGGCCACATCGACCAGATTGCGTAGTTCGATGAGTTCGGGCACGAGCGCCGTGCACGGCGATGCTCGATCTACCCTGGCCCGTAGTTCCACCAGCTCCTGATCGGCGCGCTGCAACCGGTCGTCACTGCGAACAATGCCGCCCTGGTTCCACATCAGCTGCCGCAACTGCTCGCGCCAGACCTGCCAGGTGGCCAACTCGTCCGGGGTGGCGGGTTCACCCTCCAGCACACTTTCGACTCGCCGTTCCGGACGGGGCAAGGCCAGCTCAGCGGCTACTAGCTGCGCGGCCTGGTGACTGTACACCATCGCCTCCAGTAAGGAGTTAGATGCTAGGCGGTTAGCGCCGTGTACGCCAGTGCAGGCAACCTCACCTGCCGCAAACAATCCAGGTAGTGTGGTGCGGCCATGGGCATCAGTCCAGACGCCGCCACAGCTATAGTGTGCGGCTGGCACCACGGGAATCGGCTCGCTCATGGCGTCGATGGAACGGGCCGCGCATTCGGCCAGAATATTGGGGAAACGTTGGCGCACGACGTCTCGTTCTATGGGCGAGAGATCCAGCAGCACGTACGGTGCGCCACTGTCCTTGAGATACGCGTCTATGGCGCGAGCTACTACGTCACGCGGCGCCAGTGAGCCCAGGCGGTGCACGCCGGTCATGAGCGCGCCGCCATCATGCTTGCGCAGTACAGCGCCCTCGCCCCGCACTGCTTCCGAAATCAAAAAGGCGCGGCCTTCGGCCGGATACATGGCCGTGGGATGGAACTGGACGAATTCCAGGTTGCGGATTTCAGCACCTGCACGAAATGCCATGGCCACACCATCACCCGTAGCGATCTCAGGATTGGTGGTATGACGGTAGGCCTGTCCCAGACCGCCCGTGGCCAGGAGTGTGAAGCCAGCCAGAAAGTTGAGTTGCTGGTTTTGCCTGTGATTCAGCACGCGCGCACCCGCGCACCGTCGTTCGCCCGAGCTGGCGTCCCAGCCAATGATCAAATCATTCGCCAGATGATCCTCATACACGGTCACACGCTCATGTTGGGCCAGCGCAGCCAGCAGGGCGTTCTCGATCTCGCGCCCCGTCAAGTCCTGCGCGTGCAGAATACGACGGCGCGAGTGTCCACCTTCCCGGCCCAGGGAGAGGCCGCGTTCGTCCCGACTGAAGCGAACGCCCCAGTCCATCAACTCGCGCACCCGGGCGGGGCCATCCCGTACCAGCCGTTCCACCGCAGCGCGGTGACACAGACCCGCGCCGGCCACCAGCGTATCGCGCAGGTGCAGCTCGGCAGAGTCATCCTCGTGCATCACCGCAGCAATGCCACCCTGCGCATAGTTGGTGCTGGACGCCACACGCTCTTTCTTGGTGATGATCGCTACCCTGCCATGCTGGGCTGCGTTGAGGGCAAAGCTGAGACCGGCAATGCCACTACCTATTACCAGCACATCCACTTCGTTGCTTGTCATGCCAGCACTCGCTCAACCGCTGCCCACAGCTCGTGCTGGCCGCGTTCGATCACTACTTGTTGCTTCGCTACCAGGGCGCGGAAGGTGGGATCGAGCCGAGCAATCTTCACCGCATCCTTTTCCGTGATGACAATGGTGCGGCCCGCCGCCTGACGTTGGGCCCGCTCCAAATCGTTTCTGGAGAACTCGTGATGATCGGCAAAGGCCAGCAATCCACTCACGCGCGTGCCTGCTACTTCGAGTTGTTCAACCAATGCACCCGGCTCCGCAATACCACAAACCACGAACGCCTCGGCCGGCACCGGTCGTGCTTCCAGCGTACCCAATTGCGTCCAGCCTGACAGCGCGAGCCAGGCGATGACCGCTACGTTTTGCTCGGTGTATGCCGTGAGCTCGTGGAGCACGGCTTGGGCCTGTTCTGCAGAGGCGGCTTTGCGCGTGACCACAATGAGGCCGGCCGAGCGGAGCGTGCCGAGTGGCTCACGCCAGGCCCCGGCGGGCAGCAAGCGGCGCGGTTGTGTCCAGGTTTCGGCGGCCACTAAAACGATGTCCAGGTCACGCGCCAGACGCAGATGCTGGCGGCCGTCGTCCAGCACCAGGACGGTAGCGCCCTGCGCGACCGCAATGTGCGCTGAAGCGCTGCGCTCGCGACCCACATACACTTTCACGTCAGGGTGCCAGATTCGATGCAGCGCCGGTTCATCATCGGCGTATCCGCCGTGCAATACAGCCGGGCGCTGATGACGCGCCAGCAAGCCCTCCACCAACCAGCGCGTGAGCGGCGTCTTGCCGGTTCCGCCCACCGTGAGATTGCCGACGCTGATGACGGGAATCTTGACGCGCTGCGGCTGGCGCCAGCCCCGTTCATACAGTGCGCGCCGAGTGCGCACCAGGGCGCCAAACAGTGCAGACATCGGTCGCAGCAGCAGGACAGCCGGATGCGTATCGGCCGCGCGCCAGATGCGCGCAAGTGCGTGTTGCCCACTCTGCTCGAATGAGGCGCCTGCTGGACGCGTCTCAGCGGCGTGCGGCCCGGTCGACTTCATCGGTCATCCGGTTGAGGACAAGCTCCAGCTCACGGTTGCGCTGCGCGATGCCGGCCTCATCAGCGGAGCGCGCTACCAGAAACGGCTCGCCGTAGCGCACGTGTACGGTTGAGAAAGGTTTTGGGATCAGCAACCGATCCCAGTTTCCTGGCCACCAGCCAGACGTTGCACTGGCCGTGATTGGAATGATGGGCGCGCCCGTGAGTTGCGCCGCCAGCAACACACCTGACTTCATCTTCTGCATGGGCCCGCGCGGACCATCCGGCGTGATGGCCAGCGAGTCGCCCTTTCGAACATGTCGAACCAGCGCGCGCAGGGCTTCGCTGCCGCCCCGGCTGCTCGACCCGCGCACGTTCTGATAACCCCAGTGGTCAAACAGACGAGCCAGGTATTCTCCGTCTGCCGAAGCGCTGATCAGGGAGGCAATGCGCTGGTCACGATGGAGGAAACCAAGGGGCAACAAACGGCCGTGCCAGAGTGCGAAAATGACCGGTTTCCCCTGGCTCACGTACGTCTGGTGATGCGACGCTCCCTCGACCTGGTAGTGAAGCGTGCGGAAAAGACCGTCCAGCGCCAGACCGCCGATGCGCGCCGCCGCAACGTATTTCAATTCACTCATGTGCGCGGCGCGGCGATCAGCTCGGCGGCCAGTGTGGCCACACGGTCGGCGGCCGACAGGCCGTCCGCCGGGCCCGCCAGTTTTTCGCGTACACGCGCCAGCGCATGACGCATGGTTTCTCGGGCTGCACTGTCCTGCAACAGCGGCAACACGGCCTGCGCGAGCGCATCGGGCGAGGCCGCATCCTGGATCAACTCCGGAACGACCCGCCCGCCTGCCACCAGGTTGACCAGTGCAATGTGTGGTACGTCCACCAGCGTTCTGGCCAGACGGTACGTGATGGGATGCATCTGGTAAGTCACTACCATGGGCACGCCCGCCAGCCCCGTTTGTAACGTAGTCGTGCCTGATTTGACGAGCGCGGCCCGAGCGTGCGCCAGAAGTTCGTTGGCATCGCCAGTGAACGGCATTCCGCTGGCGCGATACACACGGCTCGACACCGCAGGGCTGGCTGCCAGCACCGGTTGTACTTCGGGCATGTGCGCCTGCACGCTGCGCGTTGCCGCCTGAAACAGCGGTAGATGCCGCTCTACTTCTTGCCCTCGGGAGCCCGGGAACAGCGCCAGGATATAGCGCGCCGGATCCAATCCCAGGCGTGCGCAGAAGGCAGACCGGGTGGGCGATGCATCGGTGACATCGCTCAATGGATGCCCGACAAAGCGTACGTTCGCGCCCGCCTCGCGAAATAGTGGTTCTTCGAATGGCAGTACGACCGCCAGGCGATCCACATGAGCGGCCAGCTGCCGCATGCGGCTCCTGTGCCAGGCCCAGACCTGGGGTGCAATGAAATAGAGGACGGGTATCCGGTTGGTTTTTGCGTGCCGTGCCAGCCGCATGTTGAAACCGGGATAGTCGATGGGAATGACCAGGTCGGGTTGCGAATCTGCTATCACCTGTTTGACATCGCGCCATAAGCGCACAAAAAACGGAAGGTGGCGCAACACCTCCACGAAACCCATGACCGCCAGCTGGCGCGTGTGCGCATACAGCCTTACACCGGCCGCAGCCATGGCATCACCGCCCAACCCAAACAGCTCTGCATTGGGCCAGGCTCGCAGGAGTGCGCTGGCCAGCGCGGCACCGTGCATATCGCCCGAAGGCTCGCCCGCGGACAACAGAATGCGTGGCGGGCCCGGGTTGGCCGCTGCGCGCGCCAGCGCTGTCGTCGGCAACGAATGGAGATTCGGATCTGTTGTCGTGGTACGGTCAGACAAGGTTGAATCCGTTCATGCCATGCGCAGCAGAAACCAGATCATGAGCACGACCAGAATCAGCACGACGACCAGCGGCCCGGGTCCCGACGGTCGCGAATAGCGTGGCATCCAGGACGGATGTTTAGGTGGGCGCAGCAGCGACATAGTTCTCGATGCGTCGAACGATTTCCAGCGCCACAGCCAGCGCATCCCTGCCTTCTCGGCCGGTTACGGCTACGGGCTCGCGGCGCTGTACTGCCGCCACAAAGCTCTCCAGCTCGGCGCGCAACGGCTCCATGCCGTCACTATGCAAGGCAATACGTTCCACAATGTCCATCAGTGTGGCTACATCGGGAACGCGATCTCCCAGTGAGGCCAGTCGTTGCTCCAGCGATACACCCGGCCGCAGCCGCAGGAATTCGCCTTTGCCGGCCGCCAGGTCCAGACTGATGTAACCGGATCGTTGGAAGAAGCGGATTTTCCGCATCCGCTCCAGTGAGACGCGACTGGCGGTCAGATTTGCGACGCCGCCACCCTCGAACTCGAGCCGCGCGTTCGCAATGTCCGGACTGCTCGAGAGGACGGGCACACCCACGGCCGCCAAACTCACGACCGGACGGCGCATCAGGCTGAGCACCAGGTCCAGATCGTGAATCATGAGATCGAGCACGACGGCTACATCGGTACCGCGCGGCCCGAACGGTGCCAGCCGATGACTCTCGACGAAGATGGGTTGGTCCAGGTAGGGTTCGCAGGCGCGTAGCGCGCCGTTGAATCGCTCAACGTGTCCGATTTGAATGAGAGCGCCCGCTTCTTCCGCCGTGGCCAGAATCCGGTCTGCCGCGTCCAGGTCCGGCGCAATCGGCTTTTCCAACAGTACGTGCACGCCGCGCTCCAGGACTGCACACGCTACCGCTTCATGAGCCTGGGTCGGCACGGCTACCACGCAGGCATCCAACCGATCCAGCAATTCATCGAGCGCGTCATACGCGGTCACACCCAGCTCCGCCGCCACCTGCGCCAAACGCGCGGCGTTGCTGTCATACACTCCGACCAGTTCGACGCCCGCCACGTCCCGCAGGATGCGCGCATGGTGGAAGCCCAGACTCCCTACGCCAACCACGCCGACCATCAGCTTACCCAACGGGTCCATCCCCTCTCTTACTCTCTTACTCTCTTACGGTTTTCCTTCCGGGTTTCCTAAACGGTTGTCCCGCGCTCGCTGGCCTGGATGAACGAGAGGAATTCTTCCACTTCCCTGATAGGAGCCAGCTCGTTGCGAGCCCGCTCGAGTGCTTGCCCCACATTCAGCTCGGAAGCAAACACAATGCGATAGGCCCGCTTCAATTCCCGGCGCAATTCATCACTGAATCCGCGTCGCTGCAAACCCACCGTATTGAGGCCGTACAATTTGAGAGGATTGCCCGATGCCTTCACAAACGGGGGCACGTCTTTGCGTACGGCCGACGTTCCGCCAATGAAGGCATGGGCGCCGATGCGCGCGAATTGATGGATGGCCGTCATGCCGCCTACTACTACCCAGTCACCGATCTCGACATGACCGCCCATGTTCACGGCATTGGCAATTACGGCGTGCGGGCCGATCACGCAGTCATGCGCAACGTGCGAGTACGCCATGATGAGGCAGTCGCTGCCAATCACGGTCTTGCCCTGCGCAGTAGTGCCCCGATTGATCGTGCAGAATTCGCGAATCACGGTGCGCGCTCCCACGTGCAGCTCGGAGTGTTCGCCGCCGTACTTCAGATCCTGTGGATCGTTTCCCAGCGAGGCACCCTGATGGATTGCGCATTGCTCGCCAATCACGGTGTCCTGGTGAATCACCGCGTGCGGGCCGATGCGCGTGCCGGCGCCGATCACAACTCGCGGGCCGATCACGGCGTACGCTCCAATGGCTACGTCCGCGGCCAGCTCCGTGCCCGGGTCGACCACCGCGCTGCTGTGAATTTCGCCTGGAGGCAGGGTCTCGATCATGGGCAGCCTACTTGTCCACAATACGGGCCATCATTTCGGCCTCGGCCACGAGTTGTCCATCCACCAGACCCACGCCGCGCATTTTGCACACGTGCGTGCGCAGCTGCAAAACCTCCAGCTCGAAGCGCAGCTGATCGCCCGGCGTAACCGGCCGCCGCCATTTCACGTTGTCCAGTGACATGAAATAGACGACCTTGTCTTCGATGTTCTGGATGGCGTCCAGCATCAACAAACCGCCCACCTGCGCCATGGCTTCGATGATCAGCACACCCGGCATGACCGGATGGCCGGGGTAGTGACCCTGAAAGAACGGTTCGTTGATGGTCACGTTCTTGATGCCTACAATGCGCTTGCCCGCCTCGAATTCGATGATGCGATCGACCAGCAGCATGGGATATCGATGCGGCAGATGCTGCATGATCCTCTGAATGTCGACGATCGGTCGGGTGCGTGTGCGCTGCTCCGCCAGTGCCAGTTCCTGCGCCAGTGCCAGGTTGCCTGCGTGGCTCGGCCGATCCGCAATCACGTGACCGCGCACGCGCCGACCCAGCAGCGCCAGGTCGCCCACGATGTCGCCAATCTTGTGACGCACGAACTCGTCACTGAAACGCAACGCACCCGCGGCCAGGCCCTGGTCGTCCAGCACGATGGCGTTTTCCAGCGTAACGCCGCGCGCCAACCCGCGTGCGTACAGCGCTTCGGCCTCACGCGTGAAGCCGAATGTGCGCGCGGGTGCCAGGTCTTCGGCAAAGCTCTGTGGTAACACGCTGAACGAGCCGAACTGCCGGCGGATCAGTGGGTGATCGAATTCAATGGTGCCCGAGATTCGGTAGCCTTCATCCGGTACGACCACGTACGATGCGCCGCCATTGGCGGTCAAATGCACGACCTCCTTCAGATCCAGCACGGAGGCATTGGCGGCCTGCGCCACGCTGCCCGCCTCTGATAGCGCATCGAAGAAGGGCTTGAAGCTGCCATCCCCAATGGGGATTTCCGGACCATCCACTTCGACGATCAGGTTGTCCAGTTCGAGCGCAGCCACGGCCGCCAGCAGATGCTCCACCGTATGCACGCGCGCATCGCCTTGCTGCAACGTCGTGCCCCGGTCGGTGGAGGCAATGTGCTCGAGCTTGGCCGCTACTTCCGGCTGGCCGGGCAGATCCACGCGTTTGAAACGGATGCCCGTATTCGCATCGGCCGGGCAGAAACGGACGCGCGCACGCGTCCCAGTGTGCAACCCAACGCCCTCAACTTCAGCGTGCCGCGCAATGGTCTGCTGTTTCGGAGAGCTCATGTCTCGGATTTGTTGCGTCCAAACACCGCCCGCTCCAGCGCCTTGAGACGTTGTACCAGTCCGGGCAACCGTGCCGCTGTCGCCTGTGCGCGCAACGTTTTCCTGTGCGGTCGCGCGGGATGTCCGCTGTAAACGCCGGGCTCCATCAGGCTGCCCCAGACCCCGGACTTGGCCGCCACCACGACGTTGTCCGCAATGCGGAGATGACCGCTCACGCCCACCTGGCCACCGAGGGTCACCTGCCGGCCGATTGCGACGCTGCCCGATACCCCAACCTGCGCCACGATTAACGTGTGCGCTCCCACGCGCACGTTGTGACCAATGTGGACCTGATTATCGATCTTCACATCGTCCCCAATTTCGGTGGTGCCCACCGAACCGCGATCAATGGTCGTGTTCGCGCCAATTTCAACGTCGCGGCCGATAACACAACCACCCACCTGTGGAATCTTGCGGTGCGCACCGCCCTGGAATCGGTAACCGTAGCCGTCCGAGCCGATGCGCGCGCCGCTATGGATGATCGTTCGATCACCGATCACGACCCCTGGGTACAACGTCACGCCCGGATGCAGGGTCACCCGATCCCCGAGCCGACAACCGTCTCCAATGACGCAATGGGCGCCGATCCGGCTCCCCTCGCCCACGCCCGCGCCCGCGCCCAGAACCGCGTAGGGCCCAACGCTGACGTCCTCACCGAGCTCGACGCGAGCACCTAATACGGCCGTGGGGTGAATGCCGGGCTGCCAGGCCGGCTCGGGGTGGAAGCGCTGCAGCAGCGTGGTGAGCGCGCTATGAACGTCTCTAACGACAATGCGGGGAAGCGTTGTGCTCCCCCGCATCGTCAGCGACTCTGCTATGAGAACCGCTCCTGCTTGCGCGCCCTCAAGATAGGGCAGGTATTTCGGGTCAGCAAGAAAACTCAGGTGCTCGGGGCCGGCGCGGTCCAGCGGCGCTACATCTACCAGGTCCGGATCAGCCGTCCCCTGTAAACTGCCTTCGACCAGCTGGGCAATCTCGGATGCCTTCAATTCTCAGCGGCCCGGATTCCTGGGCGCCGCGCTGGTCGGTGCCCGCAGCTTCTGCAACACTTTGGTGGTCAGGTCGAGCGTCGTGTCCGCCGCAACTATGGCGCCTGCAGAGACATTGAATACCAGCGCGTAGCCGTTTTCCTTGCGTACGTCCTCGAGCGCCTTGTTAATGCGGTCCATAATCGGCTTCAAAAGCGTCTCACTGCGCTGATTCAGGGTCTGCTCCGCCTGCGTGCGCCGCTGCTCGAGTGCCGTACTCTTGGCGCGGATCGCATCTTCCTGCCGCTTTTTGGCATCCGGTGAAAGCATCACCTGCTGCTGCTGGTAGGCCGTGATCATGTTCTTGACCGAATCATCGGCCAGTGCAAACTCGGCCCGGTATTTGTCCATTTCACGCCGGATGGTGGTCTGCGCCTCGGTCGCGCCCGGAGATTCCTGCGTCAGCCGCTCAGAGTTGACGTAGGCGATTTTGGCCGCATTGGCTGCAGGCGCCGGCGGGGGCGCCTGCTGCGAGCTGAGTTCGAGCGCGATACCTCCTGCCACCAGCAGCGCGCCCACCAAAACGATCGTACGCATGGTCTGTTTTCTTTCCCCTAGTGTGGATTCTAGAAGCCCTGGCCGAACTTGAAGTGCAGCTGCCAGCCCGGCCGATCTTTGTCGAAGCCGTAAGCGTAATCCAGGCCAATGGGACCAAACGGCGTAACCAGCATCACACCTACGCCCGCGCCCCGGAACAGGCGAGTCGGGTTGAAGTCGCCTGGCCCGCGGAATACCGCACCCGCGTCATAGAAAGTGGAAACCGAAAGATTGTCGTTGAACCGGATCGCGTATTCGGCGGAAAGCCGCAGGAACGCATCGCCCAGCCGGGCCTCCAGCGGTACCGATTCGGCGTTGCGCGGAAAATAGCCGCGCGGTGTAATGGTGGTTTCATCATAGCCGCGCAGCGGTTTGCCGAACTGGACGCCGCCCATGAAGAAGCGCTCGAATGGGAAGCGGTCGGCGTTGCCAAACAGCGCCCCGCTTTCGGCTGTGAGACCGAGCGTCATCCGAATCGGCCGCGAGCCGGGTCGTGAGCCGCCCAGTTGACCAACCGGTACATACCAGTTGCCGGAGACCAGGTATTTCTGGAAGTCGCCGTTGCCGCCCAGGATGCCGCCGTTGAAGTTGGCTTCGATCTCCTGCCGTGTCCCCGACGTGGGGAATATCGGGTGATCGAGCGTCTGCCGTGTCAACGCAAAGGTCACCGTGCTCTGCAATCCTGGTGGCAGCGAGAACAGTGTGCTGGTCTCGTCTTCCTCGAAGTCTTCGTAGGTCGTCCGCGCCAGCGTGTAGCCAACCGAAAAACGACTGCGTACATCGCGCGGCAGGGTCATGCCTACACGGGCGGAGACACCTGTGCGGCGGCGCTGGCCCTCGGAGAAGCGGAAGAAACGGTCACGCGAGCTGAACAGCGAGAGTGAGCCGCCAAACCGGGTGTCCAGGATGGCCGGATCGCTGTAGCTGGCTTCGAAGTTGTTCGAATAGCGTCCAAACTCCCAGCGCAAATGCCCCGACTTGGCCTGTCCAAACAAATTCGGTTGATCGTAGCCCAGGAATCCGGCTAACCCAGTACCGCCTCCCACGGCCGTTCCGAAATTTACGGAGCCCGTCTGTTTCTCTTTCACCTCGAAGATGATATCCACGTCACCGGTCTGCTGGTTGGAATCAATGCGAGGCGTGGGCATGGGCGTTTCAAAAAAGCCCAGAGCGCCAATCCGCTGGTAACTCTGAATGAGCAGCTCTTCGCTGTATATGTCACCTGGCAGCGTCAACAACTGCTGCCGGATCACGTCCTCGTGCGTGAACGTGTTGCCCAGGATGGTGACCTTGCTGATGTAGGCTGGATCGCCTTCCTGAATGACCCACGAGGCCCGCACCAGATTCTTGCCTTCGATCTTTTCGATGTTGGGCTCGATCTGGGCATACAGGTAGCCCTGGTTGGTATACAACTGGCGAATACGTTGTGATGCCGCCACGAACGCCGTGGCGTTGAACACCGAGTCATCACGCAGCGTGCTACGGCCGCGGCCAAAACTGATGCCGAAAAAGCCGCCACTCGATTCTTCCTCGAAATAGCGTCTCAAATCCTCGGTAGGAAACCGGCGGTTACCGCGGATCTCGAAGTCGGCCAGTTTGTATTGCGGTCCCTCCTCCACCATGATGATGAGCCGAGCCTTGCCCGTTTCCGGATCCACGACCAGCGAATCGCCGACCACCGAGAAATCGAGGTAACCCTCACTGTTGTAGTAGCCGGGCAGCTTCTCGCGCATGTCATCACGCACCCTCTCTTCATCGAAGGTGCCCGACCGGAACCACAAGAATCCCTCGGGCTTGGTCTCCAGCGCTTTGCGCAACGCATCGTCGCTGAAAACTGTGTTGCCCTCAAATTCGATTTGCGCCAGGGCTACGCGGCTGCCCTCTTCGACCACGAAGATCAATCGATGTTCGCCCGCACGGCCCGGTACCGGCTCCAGATGATGTTTGAAGTCCTTCATCTGGAAACCCTTGTCGGCCAGCAGCCGCTTGGTCATGTCCTGCGCTTCTGCCAGCTTGGTGGGTCGCAGCGGCCCGCCCGGCTTCAACACAATGGTGTCCAGCACGGCCGACTGTTTGATGCTTTCCAGGCCCTGAAACTCGATGGCGCTGATGAATGGCCGCTCTTTGATTTCGAGCTTGAGACTCACCCGGTTCGAGTCGGTCTCCGTGATGTAGGGCGTGATATCTTCAAAATTGCCGGTGGCGAACAAGCGACGAACGGCGCGCCGGATGTCCGTGACAAAGATCGGCTCACCAATGCGCAGGCCACCTTCCGCGATGATGTAGTCGTTCTTGAGGCGGCTGTTGCCGACGATCTCGACCTGGCCCAGTCGCAACGGTTGGCCGTTGTCCTGGCCCACTGCCGGCCGCGTCATGCCCGGCAGGAAAAACGAGAGGGCCGCCGCCAGCGCGGCGGCCCCGGAGATTGCCTTACCCATCAAAACGTGACCATCAAGAGCCGTAACCCATTATTTTTGTTTGTCGTTTCACGCCTTGGCCGACAACGCGCGGAATTCCAGAACCTGCCCATCGGCGGCCACATCAACTTCGATTTCGTCCCCGCGCGCAAACTCCGAGCCCAGGATCTTCTCGGAGAGCGGATCCTCAATGAAGCGCTGGATGGCGCGGCGTAGTGGCCGCGCTCCGAACTTCTCATCGTACCCCTTGTCGATCAGGAACTTCAACGCCGCTTCCGTGACCCGCAGTTTGAGACCCTCTTCGACCAGTCGGTTGTGCACTTCCTTGAGCATGAGATGCACGATCTGGCCAATTTGTTCGATGGACAGCGGGTGGAAGACGATGATGTCATCCACGCGGTTCAGAAACTCGGGGTTGAAGGCCCGCTCGATTTCGTCCCGCACGCGGTTGCGCATCACCTCGTACTGGCTCTCCTCGGTGCGCTGATGGAAGCCCAGCGTCTTGCCACCCTTGCTGATGTCACGGGCGCCCAAGTTCGAGGTCATGATCAGCACCGTGTTCTTGAAGTCGATCACACGGCCGTAGTTGTCCGTGAGCCGACCCTCATCCAACACCTGCAGCAGGATGTTGAAGACGTCCGGATGCGCTTTCTCGATCTCGTCCAACAGCACCACCGAGTAGGGGCGGCGCCGCACGGCCTTGGTGAGCGTGCCCGAGTCCTCATACCCCACGTATCCGGGCGGTGCGCCAATGAGCCGGGACACAGAGAATTTTTCCATGTATTCGCTCATGTCCACGCGGATCAGCGCATCGCGATCGGCGAACAGGAACTCGGCCAGTGCGCGCGCCAACTCGGTTTTACCTACACCGGTCGGGCCGCTGAAGATGAAACTGCCGATAGGCCGGTGCGGGTCCTTCAGGCCGGCGCGGCTGCGCCGAATGGCGCGGCTGATCGCCTTGATTGCCTCTTCCTGACCCACCACGCGCTGGTGCAGTTCGTCTTCCATGCGCACCAGGCGTTCGGTCTCGGCTTCGCGCAAACGCGTCACTGGAATGCCGGTCCAGCGGCTCACAATGAAGCCGATGTCATCCTCATTGATCACAGGACGGTGATTCTTGCGCTCCTGCTCCCACTGCTCTTGCTTGCGCCGGATTTCCGACTGCAGCTCGCGCTCGGAGTCACGCAACTCGGCAGCTCGCTCAAAGTCCTGATCGCGAATCGCGGAATCCTTATCGCCAGCCAGATCCACCAGCTGATCCTTCAAATCGGCAACTTCGGGCGGCGGTACCTGCGTGGCTAAACGCGCGCGCGCGCCTGCCTCATCGATTACATCGATGGCCTTGTCGGGCAGGAACCGATCCGTGATGTAGCGCTCGGAAAGACGCGCAGCCGTGATCAAGGTGTCGTCCGGGATCACCACCTTGTGGTGATCCTCGTAATGCTTGCGCAGACCCTTCAAGATCTCGATGGCCTCGTCGACCGTCGGCGGATCGATGATGATGGGCTGGAAACGGCGCTCGAGTGCGCCGTCCTTCTCGATGTATTTGCGGTACTCGTTCAGGGTGGAGGCGCCCACGCATTGCAGCTCACCGCGCGCCAGCGCCGGCTTCAGCATGTTGGATGCATCGATGGCACCTTCAGCAGCGCCTGCGCCCACCAGGGTGTGCAGCTCGTCAATGAACAGGATGATGTTCTTGTTCTGGGCGATCTCATTCATGATCGCCTTCAACCGTTCCTCGAACTGGCCGCGATATTTCGTGCCCGCAATCACGGCCGCCATATCCAGCGCCAGGACGCGATGATCCTTGAGGCTGTCCGCCACTTCACCCTTGGCGATCAGCTGCGCCAATCCTTCTACAATGGCCGTCTTGCCCACACCCGGCTCACCAATCAAAACCGGATTGTTCTTCTTGCGCCGGGACAGCACTTCCATCACGCGCTCGATCTCTTTGGCGCGGCCAATGGTTGGGTCCAGCTTGTTCTCGCGCGCCAGCTCCGTAAGGTCGCGGCAGAAATGGTCGAGCGCCGGTGTCTTGGACTTTTTCTCTCCCTTGGGCGCCGGCGCGCTGCCACCGCCCGTGCTCGAGGGTTGACTCGGATTCACGTCACTACCCAGCAGCTTGAGCGTTTCGGCCCGAGCTTCTTCCAGTGAAACACCCAACGAGTTGAGTACCTGCGCAGCAATGCCCTTCTCTTCGCGCAACAAACCGAGGAGCAGATGCTCGGTGCCCACATAGGAGTGATTCAGCTCGCGCGCCTCTGCCATCGCATACTCCAGCACCTTCTTGGCGCGCGAAGTGTAGGGCAGCTCGCCCAACGCAATGGTCGCTTTGCCCTTGCGCACCGATTCCTCGATGCGCTCGTGAATCTGCTCCAGGTCCACGTTCAGATTCATTAACACGGCCGCCGCGACTCCTTCACCCTCGCGAATCAGCCCCAGGAGTATATGCTCCGTGCCGACGTAGTCGTGCTGGAGACGGATCGCTTCCTCGCGCGCCATCGCCAGTACTTTGCGGACCCGGTCGGTGAAGTTGTAATTCATGGATTCCTCGTTGCGGGTCGCCCCGACTTCCTCCCGTGAAGGTTACGCTGGTCCGTGTTTACTGAAAACTCGCGTCGGCCTGTGCTCGTTCCCCGGCTCGCCTTCATCACGTTCCCGCCTCGGTAGCAACGTGACCCTCGGCGGCCAGAACCCGCCGCACATAGGTGGCTCGATGCAAATCACTCTCCGCGTCGCTCAACGTGCGACCGGCGGCCTGCTCCAGGTGCGCGGTCTGCGCGTAGATCATGATCTTGTTCAACGTGTATACACGAAGCCCATTTAGGATGTTCGTGGAAAGACCCAGTCGCACACCGCTCAGCAGATTCATCACTTCCTCGAAGGAAAGCGAGCGCGCGTAACGCAACAAGCCATATGCCCGCCAGATCTTGTCCTCGATCACTGCCGGTGCATCCCGCATGAGCACCTGTCGTGCCTGTTGCTCGAGATGGATCACCTGGGCCACGATTTTCTCCAGGTGTTCGAGCAAATCCTCCTCACCCTTGCCCAGCGTGGTCTGGTTCGAGATCTGAAAGAAATTTCCGACTACTTCGGACCCTTCGCCATACAGCCCACGGAACGTTAGTCCCACCTGGCTTATCCCTTGTAACACCTTGCCGATCTCTTTCGTTAGTACCAGACCGGGCAAATGCACCAGAATCGAAGCGCGCAGCCCCGTGCCGACGTTGGTAGGGCAGCTGGTCAGGAAGCCGAATTCCTGGTGGTACGCGTAAGGCAGCTGGTCACCCAGCTCCTCGTCCAGCCGGTCAACGCGTTGGTAGGCAAGGCTCAAGCAGAGGCCGGAAAAAAGTGCTTGCAGCCGGAGGTGATCCTCCTCGTTCACCATGACACCCAACGTGTCGCGCGGACCGAGAATCAGGCCGGCCCCGGCGTGCGGCGCGGTGCCGGTTTCAGCGCCAGACAACTCGCGGGAGATCAGGTGACGCTCGTGAAGAATTCGTCGAGAAAGCGGAGACAACGCATTGAGATCTAATGAGATGCCGCCCTGCAGCGCGGTATGCCGCTCGGCCACTTGCCGGACTTGGTCCAAAATCTGGACCCGCTCGGCGTCGCGAATGCGGGGTGCAAATGCGTGGGCCTGGAGATTACGCGCCAATCGCACGCGCGTAGACAGGACGATATCGGAATGCGGCCCGCTGCCCTCGAGCCAACCGAGGCCAAAGTCGGCCAGCGCCGTCACGTCCATCATCCGGCCGCGCCCTCCAATGACTTGATGAGATCCCGGATTTGGGCGGCCCGCTCGAAGTCCTCGCTCTCGACCGCCTTGCTTAACTTACGCCGCAGCCCGGCCAGCCGCTCTTCTTTCTGCGCCAGGCTCGGGTTGGGGGGCAGATAAACTTTGCCAATGTGCTGGGTGCCGCCGTGCAGGCGACGGAGCAAAGACCGCAGATGCGGCTCGAACGCAACGAAACACTGAGAACAGCCCAGCCGGCCTGTTTTCTTGAACTCTTCCAGCTTCAAACCACAATACGGACAGGGACCTCCCACCTGACTGGCATCGCCGACCCGGCCCATCTGCGCCAGGAAATCCGTGAGCGGTACGTTGCCCGTGCCGACTCCCGGCTCCAGGCCACGCGCCGCAGCACACGTCTCGCACAAATGAGAACTCTTGATCTGGTTGTTCTCAATCGATGTGAGGTGCAGGATCGCCTCGTTTTCGCCGCAGTCGTCGCAAAGCATGGGTTCAGGCCGGGTAAAAGCTCTTCAGCTGTCCTTCTTTCAACTGCATGATCCGGTCGGCGCGATCAGCCAGTTCGCGGTTGTGCGTGGCCAGTACCAGCGCAATGCCATGCTCGTTACGCAGTCGGAAAAACAGATCATGCAGCTGCTCTGCCGTGTGCGTGTCCAGGTTGCCGCTTGGCTCGTCCGCTATGACCAGACTGGGTGAGCAGGCCAGCGCACGCGCCACCGCCACTCTCTGCTGTTCGCCCCCGCTCAGCTGCGAAGGTTTGTGCGTGATGCGTTGGGCCAGTCCGACCTCAGAAAGAAGCGTGTGTGCGCGCGCCTCAGCCTCGCCTGTCGGGTGACCCCCAATCCGCAACGGCATCATCACATTCTCGAGCGCTGTGAACTCGCGCAGTAAATGATGGAACTGAAAAACGAAGCCGATACGTTGATTGCGTATCTCGGCCAGCTCGCGGTCGCTCAGGCCGGAAAGCGATCGGCCGGCCAGAATCACCTCTCCGGACGTAGGCCGATCCAATCCGCCCAGCAAATGCAACAACGTGGATTTGCCCGAGCCGCTGGCACCGACGATCGCTACGGCTTCCCCGGGGGCAACTGCGATCTCTACCCCCTCGAGGATGCGGAGTTCACTGCCATCTTCCTGCCTGTAAATTCGGTACAGCGCGTGCCCAATTAACGCGGCGCTGGCGCCGGTCATGACTCCTTGTTTTGGTGTTGCCAGAGGGGCGCGGGCCTCAGGGCGAGGAGCGGGAGCTTCACTCATGGCGAATCGCTTCGACGGGCAGCAGCTGGGAGGCCTGGCGCGCCGGATAGATGGTGGCCGTGAACGCGATCAGCAGGCTGGTCAAAATGATGAGCACCAGGTCCAGCGGATCCAGTGCCACCGGAAGCTGATCGATGAAATACACGTCGCCGGGCAGCGAGATGAGATCGTAACGATCGATCAGCCAGGTGAGGGCCAGGCCACCGGCCACGCCCAGTGACGTGCCGATCACACCAATGGTCACACCCTGCAGTATGAACACGCGCAGTACACTGCCCCCGGTCAGCCCCATGGATTTCAGAATGCCGATCTCACGCGTCTTGTCGGTCACCACCATGATCAGGGTGCTGATGATGTTGAAGGCAGCCACCAGTACAATCAGGAAGAGGATGACCGCCATGGCCATCTTCTCCAGCTTCAAGGCTTCGAACAGCGCGCCGTTCAAACTCTTCCAGTCGTCGGTGCGGTAGCCAAAGCCGAGCCGCTCATCGATGCGAGCGCGCACGGCCTCCACATGCCACGGCTCTTTCACGTTGATCGCAATGCCGCCTACCTCGGTCGGATCCGTTATCGAGAGCAAATCCTGCGCGGGCGCCAGCTCGGTATACATGAACTCATTGTCGAACTCGTACATGCCCGTACGGAATACGCCCGTGATCTCGAATTTGCGAACAATGGGAATCAGGTTCCCGAGCGGGTCCGACTTGATGTTCTCGAACGAGATCATCTGCACTTCGTCGCCCAACCCTGCGGTCAGCCGATCTGCCAGCCGAAAGCCGACGACCAGGCCCGGATGGCCGCTCTGCGTGGGCCGCAGCTTGAGCTCGCCCGCGCGGATTTGTCGTTCGATGTCGTTGAGCGGAGGGCGCGTCGAATCGACCTGGATGCCGTACAACATGCCCGACGTCGCCAGGCCGCTGCCCATCACACCCGCTTGCGTCATGATGAACGGCTGCATGGTCACGATGCCAGGTATCGTGGCCAGGCTATCCATCACAGCGCGCCAGTTTTGGAGGCGAAAGCCCTGGCCGCCAAACTGGAACACGTACACGTGCGGGTTCGTGCCCAGGATCTTGCTGCGCAAGTCCTGCTGCAACCCGGTCATGACCGCGATCACCGTGATGAGCGCCATGACACCCAGGAATACGCCGCCCACGGCAATGATCGTGATGAGCGAAAGAAATCGACCCTTCCTTCGCGAGGCCAGGTAGCGGCGAGCAATGAACCATTCGAGTCGTTTCATGCGCCGATCTGCTCAGGCCGCATGGTGGGAAACAGAATCACATCGCGAATGGACGGTTGATCAGTCAGCAGCATGACCAGCCGGTCAACGCCGATACCGACGCCACCCGTGGGTGGCATGCCGTATTCCAATGCGCGCAGGTAATCCTCGTCCAGCATCTGGGCCTCCGCGTCACCGGCAGCACGCAGCGCGGCCTGCGCTTCGAAGCGCTCGCGCTGATCGATGGGATCGTTCAATTCGCTGAACGCATTGGCCAATTCCCGACCCATCGCGACCAGCTCGAAGCGTTCCACCACGGTCGGGTTGCCGCGCTTGGGTTTGGCCAGCGGCGACAGCTCGCGCGGGTGATCGACAATGAATACGGGGGCCTGGATATGTTGTTCCACCAGTTCCTTGAACAGCTCGTCGAGCAGTTTCGGCCGGTTCATCT
>JBOHRF010000055.1:0-23494 GCA_050732575.1 Longimicrobiales bacterium | reverse complement strand
CCCGATCCCCATTCCAGATCGGCGGCAAACCAGAGCGGCACATTCGAGTGTGACTGCAGATAATTCAGCTTCAACGCAACATCGGCGGGTGTGCCAATACCTACCGCAAATCCACCGATGCCATGCTGAGCAATCCACTGCACCACGCGCTCCATCTGGGCGCCTTCGAAGTTCTCGAAGTCACCTTCGATACGGCCCATCAACATCTGCCCGACTTTCTGCTCCAGTGTGAGCACGGAAAGCAGCGAGTCAGTCCAGGAGATCGGTGCGGGCGTGGGTACGGGCGTCGGCCCGGGGACGAGCGTGGGCGCGGGCGCAGGCGCGGAGGCACAGCCGGCGAGTAGGAGAGCGAGGGTCATGGTCGCGCCCAGACCGTACCACCCGTTCCGTTCACGTTCTCGCTCTCGTTCACGATCCGTAGACGGTCGTGAACGAAACCGAAAGCGCGAACGTGAGCTGCCGCGGCCCGCGCTCATTGCCCGCGCGTGGCGCCTGTAGTGGCAGCGACTTGCAATCCTTCACCCATCTGGTGCAGGGGCGGAATGGCTATGGGCAGCTTGCCCGTGATGGGGATTTGCCCGTTGAGTGCGCGCGCAGCCGCGCGCTGCGAGACATCCCACTGGCCCCAGGCGATCACATAGGTTCCCACCTGAGGAAACTGGCGCAACACATAGGGATTACCGAACGCAGTCACGATCAGCTTGTGGGATGCAGCCAGTCGATTTACAAAATCAGCGATGGTGGGAGCGACGGCCACGTCGCCTTTGTTGGCGGTCACGCGGATGTAGGGTGAAAACAGAACCTGTGCGCCCCGATCGATGCTGGCATACAGGCTGTCCAGACGGGCCGGCGTAGCGCTGCCGTCTATGAGCACGGTGCGCACGCGCGGATTGGCCGCGACCAGCGCACGCTGGAACGAACGGCCTGTGAATGGATCGTAATCGTCGGCATAAACAATGGAGACCGTGGGTCCGCCCTTGAGCGGCAGCAGCCCATCACGGTCGCGCACAAGAGTGATGGACCGATCGGCAGCTTCGTCCGCCAGGGCCATATGCTCAGGGCTGGCCAGTACGCCCGGGATGGCGTTGAGATCAACGGTGCGGAGCCGATGGAGTCCGACCGCCGTTTTGGCCTTCAGGATCTTGCGCACTGAAGAATCGAGCCGGGCTTCACTCAGCTCACCGGTCTGCACCGCCTGCACGATGGCGTCGATGATAGCGGGCACATCCTGGGGTAACGGTTGCAGCAGCACGTCGGCGCCAGCCTTGAGCGCAAGCACGGACGCGCGCGTGTTGCCGTAATTCCTTACAATCGCGCCCATGTCCATAGCGTCGGTAAAGATCAATCCGCGGAAGTCCAACTCCTCGCGCAGAAGCCCGGTCATGATGCGGGGATTCAAGGTGCCGGGCACGCTATCTCCAGTGAGGGCCGGAAAGGCTATGTGTGCGCTCATGACCGCGGCCACGCCTGCACCAATGGCGCGCCGATAGGGTGGCAGCTCTACCTGGTCGGCGCGCTGTTTGTCAGCCGTGATTACGGGAAGTTCAATGTGTGAATCGGTACCCGTGTCGCCGTGACCGGGAAAGTGCTTGGCCGTGGCCAGCATTCCATTTTCCTGCAGGCCACGTATGTGCGCGGCAGCCAGTCGAGCCACCAGCTGCGGATCCTCACCGTAGCTACGCGTGTTGATGATGGGATTGGCCGGGTTATTATTGACGTCTACTACCGGAGCAAACGCTACATGAACGCCGACTGCGCGCCCTTCGAGGGCGGTGATACGGCCCAGCGCCAGTGCGTATTTCTCGTCACCCGCTGCGCCCAGCCCCATGATGGGCGGAAAACGCGTAGCACTGCCGTTATCAATGCCGAACGGCAGAATGTATCCGGTTTGCAGAATTTGTCCGGGCCCATGCTCCATGTCCGCAGTCACCAGAATCGGTACCTTGGCCAGGCTTTGCATGATGTTGAGCTTGGAAGCCATCTCGAGCGGCGGGCCCTGCGTAATGACCACACCACCGATGCCGAGGTTGGAGACCCAGTCGCGCAGCCGCAGGTAGTGCGGGCTGTTCAGGGCGAGATACTCACCGGAAATGCGCGGAACCATCAACTGTCCCGCTTTCTCGCGCAAAGTGAGCGAGGTCAGGGTTTGGTCGACCCAGACATCGGAATCCACACTGGGAGGCGTTACGGTGACGGCCTGAGGTGGTCTCGCCTCAGACGGTATGGGTGGCGCGGGTGGTTGCACCACCGTTCGAGCGCAGGCGCCGGTGACCAGCAGTGCACCGGCAAGGTAGCGTAAACGGACCATGAGTCGCGCATCCGCGTAGATGTGAAGAGCGCCGTCCAATACACGGCGCGGCCGAACCGCACGAGCGGCCGGCCGCGCACGAAAACGAGCTACCTGCACCTTCAAGGTATCCACGTGAGGCCCAGATCGCAATATGGTAGATGGTGTGTAATTATTTGTACGGCCATCACTTGCGCCAGTACGCCGCGGGCCGTGCAGCCGCAATCGCCAGCTCCAAATGTTACCCCTGGTGTGGAGGTCTTCCAACGCACAAACCTGGCGGACCTGACGGGAAAACGTGTGGGTCTCATGACCAATCACACGGGCCGCACGCGCAGTGGAGAAAGCACCATCGACGTGCTGCGGCAAGACGCGCGCATCAAGCTGGTGGCCCTGTTTGCGGTCGAGCATGGCCTGCGCGGGACGGCGGAAGCGGGCGAGCGCGTGAGTGGCAGCATTGATGAAAAGACCGGATTGCCTATTCATACGCTCTATGATGCCAACGGCAACTACCGTCCTACAATTACGATGATGCGCGAGATCGATGTGCTCATCTTCGACATTCAGGACATCGGCACGCGCTACTACACGTACGTCTGGAACATGATCCTGGCGCTCGAAGTTGCCGCTGAATTGCGCAAGACTTTCGTCGTACTGGATCGGCCGAATCCACTTGGCGGGGAGTTGGTCCAGGGTGGCCCGCGCGATCGGCGCGATCATGTGGGCCTCTACCCCGTGCCCATGCGTCACGGTCTCACGGCCGGCGAGCTGGCGCGCTGGGTGAACGGCGAATTCAAGATCGGCGTTGATCTGCGCGTCATCCCCGTTGAGGGCTGGCGACGCTCGCAATGGTGGGAGGACACCGGTATCCCCTGGTTACCGCCCTCGCCCAATATGCCCTCCGTGGAGAGCGCGACACACTACCCAGGAACCTGTTTGTTCGAGGGGACCAATCTGTCGGTTGGCCGCGGCACGCCTATGGCCTTTCAGCAGATCGGCGCGCCCTGGCTCAACGCGGACGAGTTGGCTCGCCGCCTCAACCAGCAGGGTCTGCCCGGCGTGCGGGTGGAGGTCGTGTCGTTCACGCCGCAGCGGCCCGGAGACGGCAAGTTTGCGGACCAGGCCGTACGCGGGCTACGCTTCCATACCACCGATCGAAATCGCTACGACCCCACGGTCACGGCTGTGCAAACGCTGGTCGAAATCCGGCGCCTGCACGGCGATTCGTTGCGTTTTGCCGTGGCCCATTTCGATCGATTGGCGGGTCGCGCGCGGGTGCGCGAACAGATTGTGGCCGGCGCATCGGCACGAGATATCACAGGCAACTGGAGCGCCGAGGTGGAAGCATTCAAGCGCAGTCGTGCGCCCTACCTTCTCTATCAGTAGGCGCAATGCAGGGACTGATGGGGCGTACCGGGCGAGGCGCGCGTCACGAGCGGTTCGGGTTGCTCGGGCTCATCGTATGCGCAGCGTGCATGCAGACGCCCTCGCCGCAGTCGGCCAGCATTCCCCTGCCCGATGAGCCCATCATTGCGCCCTCCCGTTCGCTGAAACAACTCGATTCGCTGCTGCGCGCGCGCATTGCCCGGCTCGATTCGGGTGAAGTCGCCATCGCCATCGCCGACCTGGAAACGGGCATCCGCTTCGGCATCAACGAGCACATCAGCATGCACGCCGCCAGCACCATGAAGGTGCCGGTCATGCTGGAGTTGTTTCGTCAGACCGAGCAGAAGGGCTTGCGGCTCACCGATTCCATCCCGGTAGTGAACGAGTTTACCAGCATTGCGGACCAGAGCAAGTTTGCGCTTTCGCAAAGTGAGGATAGCGACAGCACGCTATATGCTCGCGTGGGCCAACGTGAGAGCATGCGCCTGCTGGTGCAATTGATGATCGCACGCTCCTCGAATCTGGCTACCAACATCCTGATCGAGCACGTGCGGACCGCCAGTATTCGTTCCACCCTGACCGCCATTGATGCGCAGGGCATGAACGTCCTGCGCGGCGTGGAAGATGGGCCCGCATTTCGCCGCGGTCTCAACAACACGACGACAGCCGATGGCTTTGCCCGGACGCTGGAAGCCATAGCACGCTGTCGGTTAACTACGCGTGCCACCTGCACGGACATGGTTGAAATCCTGGCTATACAGGAATTCAACGACATGATTCCGGCCGGCTTGCCCGCGGGCACCCGGGTTGCGCACAAGACCGGCTGGATCACGGGTAGCCGGCATGATGGCGGCATTATCTATCCGCCCGAGCGTGCTCCCTACGTGCTGGTGGTGTTGACGCGCGGCATAGCCGATACACTGAGCGCTGCGCGGCTGGGCGCTGACTTGTCACGCATCGTATGGACGTCATTGACCGCGCCCACGTTTGCCTTGCCTGACGTGGTGCCGAGTGCACGCCTGCTGATCGAGCAGCATCGGCGCTTCCGCAACCCGACGCTGGCCGAGCGGCGCTTTCGTCAGGACGACTTGCTGGCCGCGCTCGAGCCCTACACCAATGCACCGCTGGAACGTGAGGAGGTCGGCAAATCCGCCAGCGGCAAACCGCTCTACCTCTACCGTTTTGGCAACGGACCGACCCGCGTGTTGCTGTGGTCGCAAATGCACGGCAACGAGTCCACCGCTACTCTGGCCCTTACCGACCTGGCCCGTTACCTCCACGAGTCGGGCAGTGCACGCGTGCGCGATTGGGCGCAATACCTGACCATTGCCTTTCTGCCCATGTTGAATCCCGACGGCGCGGACCGTTACCAGCGTCAGAACGACTTGGGCATCGATGTGAATCGCGACGCACGGGCGCTGGCCACGCCCGAAGCGCGCGCGCTGAAGGCCGTACACGATCGCTTCCGTCCGCACTTTGGTTTCAATCTGCACGACCAGAACCCGCGCACACGCGTGGGCAATACGGACCGGTTGGCCGCCATTTCATTGCTCGCTCCGCCCAAGGATGCCAGCCGCACGGATGACGAACAGATGCTGGAGGCGAAACGCATGGCGGCCACCCTACGGCGGGCTCTGGCTCCACTGGTGGGCGGTCACATCACGCGCTACGACGATGCTTTTAACGCGCGCGCCTTTGGCGATTTGATGCAGAGCTGGGGCACGCGCACAGTGCTCATTGAATCGGGTGGTTGGCGCGGCGATCCGGAAAAGCAGTACCTGCGCACGGTCAACTTCGTGGCCTTGCTCACGGCGCTGGATGCCATTACGGACAACAGCTACCGGCAGACACCCCTCGAGTTGTACAGCACGCTGCCGCCCAACGGCCGCAGTGTGAACGATGTGGTCATTGTGGGCGGCCAGATCGTGGTGCCCGGACTGCAGCCGTACCGGGCCGACATCAGCGCTGACTTCCAGGAGTACCTGGGTCAGAACGGTCCACTCACCGTGGTCGAGATGGGTGACCTGGAAGGCGTTCATGCACGGGACACCATTGATGTCAGCGGGCGCTACTTGCACCCGGCCTGGAATGCGCTGCATGAGATGCAACAGCCGCGTCGCAGGTACATGGGACCCGGGTCGATCGTCAATTTTGCGGTGAGTGATTCCGCGGATCCGTACGGCGCTGTACTGGGGTTCATCGAACAGGGCCGCTACCGCCCGGTGGCACGCAACGAAGTGCTGCCGGCCGAACCCAAGCCCAGCATTGCAGCCTGCTACGAGGTCGCGCTGGGTGAGTGGCCGGGCAACCCGGCGCGCCTGCTGGAACGCGAGCGAGATACCTCCCGGCCGCACGAGCGCATTGAATTGATGTGGCGCTACGCCACGGATCCTGGCAGTCCGCGCGCCCTGGTCGTGCGCCCGTTACCACCCATCCCGGCAACGCCGTTCCGTTTCCACGTCTGGCGACTGGAAAGCGCGGACTCCGTTTCCATCACATGGTCGAGCGGGTTGAACGGCATTTCCCTGCACGTTGCCCGGGACGCCAATAACGGCCTCAAGGGTGTGGCTCGCTTGCTGGGCGATGCAGCAACCGAAGGCGGACGCGCGCCCGAAACCACCGCTACGCTGCGCCGCTTGCCCTGCCCTGGCAATGTAGCTGCTCCCGCACGCTAAACGGCCCCAAAAACGTTCTCGCTCTCGTTGACGTTCTCGCTCACGGCTGTTAAGGGCCGTGAGCGTGAACGAAAACGAGAGCGTGTTTCTTGTCGGGTTATGGGCAGCGCGGCAAGGCCACCGGGCAACGCTCCCAGTTAGGAGCTGGTGCTGCGTCGGTGCCGCCTGCGCCACCAAACGTGTAAAGGTTGAGACCCAGAAGTTGCGCATCGCGCAACGGCATGGGAAAGTGGATGGGCGTGTTCTGCGCCAGGAATTGCCAGCCGCGGGCATCGTAGTACGCGGGCCCGCCCTCCAAGCCAAGAGTCTCGACGCGTTTTTCGTACATGAGCGCGTCCCACACGCTGCCGCAGGCACCATTCGTCTTGCGCGGTGCGCAGTTGGGCGGTACCGGGAACACCGTCCACGGTGATGGCCGCCAGCTGGCCATTGGCTCGATACTTGTTGATGAGCGCAAGCGCCTCACTGGAGCGACCCAGGCGAATCAATCCCTCCGCCTTGAGCAGCTCCAACTCGGCGACGTTGATGATCTGGATAGGCCCGCTCTGGTACGCCGTGCCCTGGCCATAGCGGTGGAAGAAGTAGAACGAGCGCTGGCCCAGACCGCGATCGGCGTTGAAGACCGTGGTGTTGTGATAGCCCATGTAGAAACCGCAGCTGCCGTTGCTTGCGGCCGCCTGCGCGCAGGTGGCGGGCCGCTCGGCAGCGGTCAGGCCATCGATGCGCCGATCGATGGTCTGCATGCGGAAGGGCGTGCGCTGCGCCCAGGGCTGGGCGTACCAGCCGACAAAACCCTGACTCACATCGGAGGGTCCCAGCAGTCGATAGTCCACGCGCATAAAGTCGCCCGGGGTCGTGGTGCGCTGCCGCGCCGCCCGGTTCTTGTACGAGCTTTCCACCACGCCGACCGTGCCCAACACCGTGAAATCGGAAGTGATGCTCTGATCGATCAACTGAATCACAGTATTCCAGTTCACGGCCTGACGCTCGGTCGGGTTGCGCGCCACGTAGACCATGAAACGGGCCGCAAAGGCGCGCGCAATGCGCGCCAGGTCGGTGTTGGATCGTGCGATGCCCAGGAACCACAAGTTGTGGCACGCTGGGCAGCGTGAAATTCTTCGAACCGGCCAACGTAATGGCCGCGTTCAATTCGGCCAGCGCTGTATCCATCACTTCGCGATGGGGACGGATCAGACTCTGGACGCCCTGACTGCCGCCCGTGAAGCGCAGCGTGTCCAGATCCACGGACTCGCTGTACACGTACCCTTTGTCAAACAGGAGCGCGATGTAGCCATGATTGAGTCCCTGCGATAACTTGGCGAATGCATGCGCTTCCGTGGTCACGTCCACGCCCGCCGAATTGCGCAGCGTGAGGTTGTGCTTGGAGATGGCCTGCAGCGCCGTGTTCAACCCGGCAATGTTCTCATAGTAGTCCGCCCAGGTGGTGTGATGGGGCGGCCCGTTGGTCACTTCGACCGTGTTGTTGAGTGATGTTGAGAGAGCGAGAACGTGAACAGCGTGCCTACTGCTCGGGCCGGCCCAGCTCCTTGACGTTGTCTCCGGGCACCCGGTCGATCAGCTTGTTGTAAGGATCGATGCCCGCTTTGCGCGGTAGCTCCGGGACCACGACTTCGATGGTGGTGCGCGGCCCCGTGATCCGGTGTTTCTTGACGTAAAGCGGTTTGCCCAGCGCGTTTCCCTTCTCTTTCTCACCAAACACACCCACATCGATGTAGTCGGATATGGGGACCTCCTGTTCGGCGCCCAGGCTGTCTGCCCGGAATTTGTGCGTGCTCACGTCGAGCTGCACGGAGTACGTGCCATCGGGCCGGCGCGTCACTCTCGCGTCCTCCGTTTGGTTGTCGAACAGGGTAATGGTCTCGAACAGATCGGTGACCACGCTTTGCAATGAGTCGGGTGTTTGTTGGCGCAGCGCCGCCACAAAATCGCGCGCGGTTGAATAGGGCGCACGCTCGTGCGCGTGCGCCTGCAGGTACCCACGCACGGCCCTATTCATGGCTTCCTCACCGATGTAATCACGCAGCGCATACAGAACCAGCGCACCCTTGTTGTAGTGGATATAGGCCTGGTTCTCGGTGCGGATCAGCGGTTGCTCTTTCCTGCGTTCCACGGAGCGTCCACCCAGGTAGCGGTCCAACTCGTGGCGCAGGAACTTCTGCACGTGACTCTGACCGTAGCGCTGCTCCATGACGGTCAGCGCCGAATACTCGGCCATGGATTCGACCATCAGGGCCGAGCCCTGGGCGCGCGCACCCACTACCTGATGACCCCACCACTGGTGGGCCACCTCGTGCGCGGTAACGAAAAGCGGCATGTCCAGGTCGTCATCCTTGTCGCGCACGCGCAGGATGAAGCCGATCTGTTCAGAGTAAGGGACCGTGCCCGGGAACGACTGGGCAAAGGCGGCATAGCGCGGAAACTCGAGAATCCGCACCATGCGATGCTGATAGGGACCGAAGTGCGTCGTGTAGTAATCGAGTGAAGCTTTGACCGCGTCCACCATCCGATCTGTGTTGAAGGTGTGCGTTGGATGATGGTAGATCTCGATGTCCACGTTCTGCCAGCGGTCGCGGCGCACGGCGTACCGTGCCGATACCACAGTCGCGAAGTTGGCGATGGGCCGATCCATCACATAGCGGAAGAAGCGCCGGCCATTCTCCGTCCATTCGCGCTCGAGATAGCCGGGTGCCACCGCAATCTGGTCGGGCGACGTACTGATGGTTGCGGCAAAGCGAATCTCGTCGGAATCAATGGCAAACTGCGAGTTGGCGCGCGCAGTTGGGTCATCCAAATCAGGCAGTCGTTCCTTGGACGGCAGCTTCTGCTTCTTGCGCTCGTCCGCATCGCTCAACTCAGCGTTGTCATCATAGCCGAGCGATGGTCCCAGACCGGGCAGGAACGTACCATTCGCCACAATGCGATTGTTGGGGCCCGAGTTGGGGAATCCTTGCGCCTGGAAGTGCAGCTGATAGCGCAGCACCATGCTGTCACCGGGCGCCAGCGGCTGGGCCAGCACGAAGAGCTGGCTGCCCGTGACGGTGTCCTCTATGGCCAGCCTGGCGCTGCGGTCCCAGTACAGTGAATCACGGCGGTAGTCCGGGTCCCAGTTGACGAACACGGAATCGATGGCAACAGCTTGCTGGTTGCGCACCAGATACTGCCCGCGCACCGTGGCTTCCCGGCGCTCCGGTTGCAGATCGACCTGCACTTCGACGGCCACGATGCGGGGCGGCGCCAGATGCTGAAAGCGTCGATAGTCGCGCTCCCAACGCGCAAGCTCCTCGTTGCCATCGTCTTCGGTGCGATACTGGTTCAGGACATTCGTGTTGTAGAACAGGAAACCGCCGAGCGCGATCGAGGCCAGCGCCGTGCCACCGGTGTAGAGTCGAGTGGCCGGCCAGCGCTGCCGTGCTTCCTGCCAGCGCAACCGCCAACCTGCTTCGGTGCCTCGCCGCCAGGCCAACAGGGCCAGGGTGGCCAGCATCAGTCCAACCGCGTTCCAATAGCCCGCCGATACGATCAGGTTGCCAATGAAATGACCGAAGCCATTCATGTCGGAATAGGTGAAGTCGGGTGGCATGCCGTACGAATAGATTTGATGCTCGAGGCCAACCGTGCTCAGCACGATTGTCCCCAGCCAGTACACGATCAACACCACGTGCCCCATGAACTTGTGATCGACCAGCGCATGAACGGCAAAAGCAAACAAGGTCACCGCGATCATCCAGGGCAGGGTCGCGCCGAATAGGAACTGCAGGTAGAGCATGGGTTCGTACTGGAAATAGCCTTTCACGGTTTGCGCCAGCATACCGACCAGCATGAAGATGACCAGTAGCAGCGCCTGTGAAAGGATGACCCCCACAATCTTGCCCGCAGCGGTGACCGGCGTGGCGACCGGCAGCGCGTCGGCAATCTGATCGCTGCCCAATGCGCGCTCGCGCCAGATGGATTCACCCGCGTATATCGTAGTCAGGATGATCATGAACAACACGAAATCGATGGAAACCGTTTCCGCGATCGTGTAGGTCACCGGCCAAACGGTCACACCGTACAACTGGTCCGCGTACCAGGAGTTCATGAACAGATCGATGGCGCCAATGGCGGAAATGGCCAGGAACGGGATGTCACGTACGATGCGCAGGAACGAGAACCGCACCATACTGGCCAACTGGTGGATGGGCGTCGAGCGACCAAAATCCGGTGCGGCCGCAGGGGCTGCGCTGGGTTGTGCAGGCGGCGCCGTCGACTTTACGCCTGCGCGTGCGCGCCTGCGCCAGCCCAGCCTGCGGGGAGCGGCTTCAAACCGGAACAGCACCACGGTTGCGGCCAGAAGCAGCACAGACACACCCATCCAGATGAGGCGATTGGTCAGCACCACCCCGTTGAGCGAAAGCAGCTGCGCATTCTTCTCGACCACCGTCCAATAGCGCGTGGTCAGGTCCAAGGTGGCCAGGCCAAATGCATCGAGGGCATTGGCCATCGTGTCGTTGTCCAGGCCATTGAGCCATTGCTGCGTCACGCTCCAGGCCACGAGCAGCAGGATCCCCTGCGTGTAGATGGCAAAGATGTTGCGCGTGAGCGCGCCCACGGCAAAGAACAATGCGCTGACGAAGAGAACATTGGTGAGTCCGAATAGCAGGAACGGCTGCACATAATGCCAGGCCTGGAAGGGCAGCATTTTGTCGGGATCGATCCAGGGCATGAACGTGCCCAGCATAGCGCCCAGCGGAATGGCTGCATATACCAGCGCCATGACGGTGACGGCGCCAAAGAAGCGGCCGCCCAGGTACCCCCAACGTGAGATGCGCGTGGTGAACAGCAACTCATGCGTGCGGTAGTTGTAGTCGCGCAGCACGGCGCCGCCCACAATTGCGGTCGTGATCACCTGTCCAACGGCCGTCAGGACCAGGACGATCTGGGTGAGCACGAACGGAGAATTGCGACGTAACAGGCCACCGGCCGGCCCTATCTGTTCGGAAGAAATAAAAGCGAATGCGAGCAGGAACAGCACCACCGCGTACAGGTAGGTGACGGGGCGGCGCAGGTGATAGAAGACCTCGAACCGCAAGGTAGCCCAGAACATGGTCAGACCTCCGCCTCGAGGGTTCCTACCCGATGGAAATACACGTCCTCCAGCCCTGGCTCCACAGGGGCAAAGCCATCACCCGGCTGTGCCTCGCTGTAGATGTGCACGACTGGATGACCGGCAACCAGGCGAGTGGAGATGACCTGGTGTTGCGTGCGGAAGGCGGGCAAATCGGCCTTGGCCACGCGCACGCGCCAGATGCGGCCGCGCACTTCGTCGAGTACGCGCTGCGGATCGCCGTGTAGCACGATGCGGCCGCGATCCATGATGGCCATGGCCTGACACAGCTCGCGCACATCGGCCACAATGTGGGTGGACAGAATGACGATCACATCCTGCCCAATATCGGCCAGCAAGTTCAGGAAACGATTGCGCTCCGTGGGATCGAGACCGGCGGTCGGCTCATCCACAATGAGCAGACGCGGCTGGCCGAGCAACGCGATGGCAATGCCCAGACGCTGCTTCATGCCGCCCGAAAAACCGCCCACATTGGTGCGCCGCACGTCCCACAAGTTGGTCTGCTGCATCAGGGCCTGCACCAGATCGCGCCGCTCGGCCCGACCGGCAATCCCCTTGAGCGTCGCGAAATGGTCGAGCGTCAGCTCAGTCGAAAGATTGGGATAGAGGCCGAATTCCTGGGGCAGGTAGCCGATGATCTTGCGCACCGCATCCGGCTGCGTCACCACATCGATTTCACCCAGCCGTAACCGGCCGGCATCGGGTTTCTGCAATGTGGCAATGGTGCGCATCAAGGTGGACTTGCCCGCCCCGTTTGGACCCAACAGCCCAAACATCCCCGCACCAATGTGCAAGGACACATTATCCAGCGCGCGCACGCCATTGGCGTAGGTCTTCGAAACATCCTGAATCGCAAGATCCATTGGAACCTCCCTGTCCGTTCACGTTCTCGCTCTCGTTTTCGTTCACGTTCACGAACGGCAACGGCCGTGAACGTTGACGTGACGAGTCTGTCCGACCAGGAGAGCCATGCGTTCGGTTCACCATGTTCGGGAGCGGGAGCGCATAACGGGAGCAGGCGCGGCCGGGCGCGGGTGCCGGCCTGCCGATGATCGGTGCGCACAGGCCCGCTCCCGCCTGCTCCCGCTCCTCACTCCCGCTCCAGGCTCCCGCATCATGGTAGCCGGCCGTCCGACCACTCCAAAGCGCGCGGCTCGGGATGGCAACGGGACCGTTGCTCGTTGACTTGAAAACGTTCCGCGTACGTGGACGGTGGATCTGACCGTTGGCAGCGCAGGCCAAACCCATCCAGGGCCGCCGTCCACGTACTCGTTAACGAGAGCGAGAACGTGAACGGATGTTGCACGCGCAGCAAGTGCCGGCGGGCACCTCAATGCGTGAGACCATAGATGATGTAGTTCACACCCAGCTTGTACGCATCGTTGGTTGGATCGATGGGAAAGAACCCCTGCCCTGACCACTCCCAGTACTCGGCCAGATCGCTGTTGAAGTTGACCATGGCCAACATGCGCCGGGTGGGATCGTTCTTCTCAAAAACGCCATAATAAATGGGCGTCACGCGTACCAATGGATGGGGCGTATCCAGTTTCTGCAGATCGAAAAAAGAGTGGAAGATCGGGTGTGTCACATCCAGCTCGATGAACTGGTATTCGGGCATGGCGCGCAGGAACTGCTCGGCAAAGTTGTGCCACTGCTCGGCCTCGAAGTCATCGAAGATGACAAAGCCGCCCTTGAGCAGGAATGTCCTCAGGTTCTTTGCACCCTCATCGGTGATGCTCCAGAAGCCCGGTTCCGAAACATAGATGATGGGATGCTTGAAGAAGGCCGGATCCTCCAGATCGAACACCAGGCTGCTGCCCAATGTGGGCCGCACGCGCGATAGCTCGGCCAGCACGGTGGGCAGGTTGAGGTCTGCTTGTGGATAGTCGTGCGCCCAGGCCGAGCCGCCACGGTTGCGAAAGCCGAACGAGCCGTTATACCGGATGCGAGTGAACGTGAACCGTGCGTTGTAGTTGGGGTCGCTGCCGCCCGCACGCAGTGGTACCTGCCACGCAGCCACACTGGCCACTGCGAGGAGCAACGCAAACCTGCCAACCATATTCGCCCGTTTGTGCATTTTGTTGTGGGACTCCTCCTCCCCCCCTTTTTTGCCCATTTCCCAGCTTATTCTCGCAGGTTTCGGTTCGAAATGTTCGGGAACGGCAACGTCGGAACATCAACTTCGGAACATCAACTTCGGAACATCAACTTCGGAACTTTAACTTCGGTACTTTAACTTCGGTACTTCGAATTCGGAACTTAAACACCGAATTCCGGGGGCGGGGGGGCGACGCTCTAAGGTCCCGCCCCCTGAAGTACCGACCCCCGATGTTGCGCCTTAGGAGTTCCGCCTTTGAAGTTCCGCCTTCGAAGTTCCGCCTTCGAAGTTCCGCCTTCGAAAGTTCCGCCTTTGAAGTTCCGCCTTTGAAGCGAAGGGAGTTGTGGCGGCGGGTGGGTGAAGTGCGTCGGCGGGGGGGGCTTCAGTCCTCCAACAACGCCGGTACGCTGTTTTCAAGTGCAACCGGGTGCAGGATGACCATGCCGTCCTCGGGTAGCCGGATCTCGATGGGTTTGTCGCGTATGGCGCGTCGGAATCCCTTTCCTTCCAGAATCCGGTGCACGTAAACGCGGCGCACGATCACCATCACTGTGCAAAGCACGGGTACGGCCACCAACAGTCCGATGAGGTGCAGCAGGTGGGCCATGATCAGCACGCTCAGGATGGAGAGTACGGGTGGCAGTTGAACCTGGCGCTCCATGATCATGGGCACGACCAAATTGGCCTCCACGACATGGACGACAACACCTAACATGGCGACCAGAAATGCCTGGCCCGGCCCGGCCGGGCCCAGTACGAAGAGCGCGGGCAAGAGGGTAGAGACCAGGGTGCCGAAGAATGGCACGATGGCTACGGCGCCGGTGAAAACGCCGAAGGCCAGTGCGTAGGGCACACCCAGGATTTCCAGGCCCACCCAGGTGAGCACACCCAACACGACCATGGCCAGGATCTGACCGATGATCCAGGCGCGCAGCGTACGGCCCAGGTCACCCAGAATGTCGCGCACCAACTCTCGATGCACGGGAGGCGCGAGCTGGATCAGTCCTTCACGGTAGATGGCGGGCCGGAGGGTCAGATAGATGCCCATGACCAGCACGCTGATGAAATGGACCACGAAACCGGCGCCACTCAACGCGTAGGACACAAAGCCGCGCATCTGGTTGCCCACGGCCAGCATGAGCTGTCCCGTGTAGCTCTCGCCGGGGGCCAGCTGGGGCAGGATCTGGCGCACCATGGGCGATCGGCGCGCCAGGTCCAGCAGCTGCGCTTCCAGGGCCTGCATACGCGCGGGCATGGCCGCGATCAGCTCCTGGGTCTGTTCGACGAGGGGCGGGATCATGAGGGCACCGATACCGGCCGCGGCCAGTATCGTAAGCGCGAGCGCCGCGAGTAGCCCGAGCCATCGCGGCGCTCCGAGTTTGCGTTGGAAGATCTCCGTGATCCAGGCCAGATAGATCGCGAAGAGTATGGCGACAAAAACGAGGAGCAGGATCTCGGCTACGCTGTAGAAGAACAGCAGCAGCAGCGAAATCAAGAGAATGCCAAAGAACGTCGAGAACGCTCGACGCGGTTCTACCACGTTTTACGCCTCTTCGATCTCCACGTCCTTGACCACGCCATCTTCCTGGCCTGCGCCCGGCTGCAATGACTTGGGCATGGCACCGCCTTGCGCACTGGCACTGGGCAGCGCCGGTGTGAGGCCCATCTTCTCTTTCAACTGCAGCAGCCGCCATTCCACGGACTCACTGGCGGCGCCCGCAGTCAGTTTTGTGAATTCACGCTCGAGCGTATCGCCCGTGGTGATGGCCTCGTGCACTTCGATGGAGGCGGCTGTGATGCGTTCCGTCTGCTCGATCTTTTCGGCCATCCGATCGAAGACCTCAAACGCGGAGCGGTCGTTCAACCCGGCCATGGTTTCGTGAATGCGCTGCTGCGCCTGCGCCCGCTTCTGCTTGGCAATCAGCAGGTTCTTCTTACGCTTGGCTTCCTCGATCTTATCATTGAGCTGGCGCAACGACTCTTTCAGCCGATCCGTTTCCCCCGCCTGTTTCTGCCAGGTCTCAGCATAGGTCATGGCGCGCTCGCCGTGTTCCTGCTGCCGCATGAGCGCCTGCTTGGCCAGGTCATCGCGGTTCTCGCGGATGGCGAGCATAGCGCGATGTTCCCACTCAGCCGCCAGCTTCTGCTCTTCCTCGGCCTGCGCCTTCAGTTTCCGCTCGTCCGCAATGGCAACGGCCACTTCCTGCTTGGCCCGCGCCAGCTGGTCGCGCATGTCCAGCAGAATCTGGTTGAGCATCTTCTCCGGATTCTCGGCCTTGGCGATCGCATCGTTGATATTCGAGCGGATCAGGGTAGACAACTTCTGCCAGATTCCCATGGTCTTATCCTTCGTGGGCGACGGGTACGAGCTCGGTCAACCCGGGTGTGTGACTGCCCGCGGCCATCACCATGCTCTCGTAGGAGCTGCGCAGCTCCGAGAAATCCAGGTCTTCCAACTCCAGCGCGTCAGAAAGCACGACTTCGTTGGCTTCGATGCCGTAGCTGCCGTGCAGAATGTCAGTCGCGTTCAATTCGAGCAGCCTGCGAAAGAACATGGAAAGCCGCGGGTCGTCATGGTCTTGCGGCAGCTCCATCACCTTCAGGCGCAACAGCACTACGGGCGGCGAATAATTCACGACGACACTCGCGCCATTGCCCGGCTTCAGCAGCCACATGGCGTCCTCCACCTCGTCGTATTCGACGCCCATACGGAGCAGGTAGCTCTCGAGGTCTTCTCTGGTTGTCATTCCCATCTCCTTGCTGGTTACTAGCTGTACGGCCGTGCCAGCCCTTCCGTTTCTGCCCAGCAAAGGTGAAGGGTGAGGGTGTCCGTGAAGAAAGAGAATACCCCGCTTCACCGTCACCGTCACCGTCACCTTTGCCGCCGTTCTACCCCACGGGTGCAAGTCCAAGCAGGTCTGCGAGAAACCTGCCCGTATGCGATACGGGGTTACTCGCCACATCCTCGGGCGTTCCCTCGGCCACGATCTGGCCACCACCCTCACCACCTTCCGGGCCCAAGTCGATGATCCAGTCGGACGTCTTGATCACCTCGAGGTTGTGCTCAATGACCACGACGGTATTGCCCCGTTCCACCAGCCGGTGGAGCACATGGAGCAAGAGGCGCACGTCTTCAAAATGCAGTCCGGTGGTCGGCTCGTCGAGGATATACAGGGTTTGGCCGGTGTCTCGACGGGAGAGCTCGGTGGCCAACTTTACGCGTTGCGCCTCGCCGCCGGAAAGCGTGGTGGCCGACTGGCCGAGGTGGATGTAGCCCAGGCCGACGTCGGAAAGCGTCTGCAACTTGTGTTTGATGGAGGGTACCGCGTCAAAGAACTCGAGTGCTTCCAGAACGGTCATTTCCAGGACATCGGCGATCGTGCGGCCCTTGTAGAAGACTTCCAGGGTCTCACGGTTGTAGCGACGGCCCCGGCAAACATCGCAAGGCACATAGACATCAGGCAGAAAGTGCATTTCGATCTTGACCAGGCCGTCACCCTGGCACGCCTCGCAACGACCGCCTTTCACGTTGAAGGAGAAGCGACCGGGCGAGTAGCCGCGAATCTTCGATTCGGGCAACTCGGCGAACAGCGTGCGGATAGGTGTGAAAAGACCTGTGTAGGTGGCCGGATTCGAACGCGGTGTGCGCCCGATGGGCGACTGATCGATGGCCACGACTTTGTCGATCTTGTCGAGCCCGTCAATGCTGGTGTGCGCCCCGGGAATGACGCGCGCCGAATAGAAATGCCGAGCCAGCGCCTGGTACAGGATGTCGTTGACCAGGGTGCTCTTGCCCGATCCGCTGACGCCCGTGATGCATATGAACGTGCCCAGCGGGAAGCCGACATCGATGCGGCGCAGGTTGTGCTCACGGGCGCCGCGCACACGCAGCACCTGGTCATGCCGGCCGCGGCGACGCGTCCTGGGCACAGCAATTTCGCGGTCGCCGCGCAGGTAGGCTGCTGTCAGCGAGGTGGTGCTGGTAAGCACATCCTCCAGTGCGCCGGTAGCCACCACTTCACCGCCATGACGACCGGCGCCCAGGCCCAGATCGATGACGTAGTCGGCATTACGGATTGTGTCCCGATCGTGCTCGACCACCAGAACGGTGTTGCCCAGGTCACGCAGCTGCTTGAGTGTGGCCAGCAGCCGCTCGTTATCGCGCTGGTGCAGGCCAATCGACGGCTCATCCAGGATGTACAACACGCCCACCAGCCGGCTGCCAATCTGGGTGGCCAACCGGATGCGCTGCGCTTCACCGCCCGACAATGTTTCAGCAGAACGGCCCAGGGTGAGATACTCGAGACCCACATTCACCAGGAACTGCAGCCGCTCGGTTACTTCCTTGAGGATGGGTCCGGCAATTTCCGGTGGCAGCGAATTCGAGCTGCGCAGGTTGGTGAAAAAAGCAAGTCCATCATTCACGCTCAACTCGACCACCTCACCGAGCGAACGGCCGGCCACAGTCACCGCAAGGCTCTCTTTTTTCAGGCGCGTGCCTTTGCAGACCTGGCAAGGCAGTGTGGACATGAACTGTTCCAGCTGTTCGCGCACGGCATCCGACGTCGTCTCGTCATAACGCCGTTTCACGTTGACCAGCACACCCTCCCACGGTTCCTCGTACGTGCCTTTGGCGCCTCCTGCGCGATACGGGAACTTGACCTTCTTCGCGCCCGTGCCGTGCAAGAGTCCCTGGCGCGCCGATTCCTTGAGCTGACCCCAGGGCGTGTTGGCGTCGAACTTGAAATGGTCGGCCAGTCCGGGAATGATGGAGCGGCGCAAGTGTCCGGAGGGCTCGCCCCAGGGCAGGACGACTCCCTCGAGGATCGAGATGATGGCATCGCCAATGACCAGTTCCGGACTCACCTCACGGCGAGTACCCAGGCCACCGCACCCCTCACACGCGCCGTACGGTGAGTTGAAGGAGAACTGGCGCGGCTCCAGCTCAGCCATGCTGGTGCCGCAATAGACGCAGGCATACCGCTCGCTGAACAGGTGCGTTTTGGGTTCATCCCCGTGCAGCATCACCTCCACGATGCCACTGGCCGCCCTGAGCGCGGTTTCAATGGAATCGGCCAGGCGCGAGCGATCCTCCTCACGCAACACCAGTCGATCGACTACAATCGAGATGTCATGGTTTTCGTAGCGATTCAGCTTGGGCGGCCGCTCCAATTCAATCAGCTCGCCATCGACACGCGCGCGCACAAAGCCCTTCTTGCGCGCCTCATCGAACAAATCGCGAAACTCGCCTTTGCGTCCACGCACGAGCGGCGCGAGCACTTCGATTTTGCTGCCCGTCGGCCAACCCAGGATCTGCTCTGTGATTTGGGTGGCCGACTGCCGGCGGACCGGGCGGCCACACGATGGACAATGCGGTATCCCCACGCGCGCCCAGAGCAGACGCAGGTAGTCATAGATCTCCGTGACCGTGCCTACCGTGGAGCGTGGATTGCGGCCGGTCGTCTTCTGCTCGATGGATATGGCCGGCGACAGACCCTCAATGACATCCACGTCGGGCTTCTCCATGATGCCCAGAAACTGGCGCGCGTACGCGGACAAAGACTCGACGTAGCGGCGTTGCCCTTCCGCGTAAATCGTGTCGAAGGCCAGCGACGATTTGCCACTGCCCGAAAGCCCGGTGATCACCACTAGCCGGTCACGCGGGATTTCCACGTCGATGTTCTTCAGGTTGTGCTCGCGCGCGCCGCGCACGATCAACTTTTCATCGGGCATAGTGATATCTGTTCACGTTCTCGTTCTCGTTAAACGTTCACGCTAACGGCCGTTAACAGCCGTGAACGAGAACGTGAATGTGAACGAGAACGTAAACAACTCAAGGAATTTGATAAGATCATTGTGGACTGTACTCGATCGTTATGCAGCCTGGCTGCGCACCCGGGCAATAGTAGCTCAGAATGCGCACGGTGTAGCGTGATCCATCGGCGGCCAGCACCGAGTAGGTCAGCGGCTTGGGGGTGAGCAGATGGCTGGTGAATCCATAGTCATACCACTTGCCAAAGCCGGACTTGGTTGTATCCGCCGATGTTTGCTGCAGCGCAGGTGGCTGATCCATGGCAGCCACCACGCCGGCCGCGCCGGAGCCGGCCAAGCCTGGCCCACCGTTGGTGGCAATATGAAATCTGCGCACGGCGAGGTCCCATGCGAGCGGTCCGGGCTGCGCGAGGACGCGTCCCTCACGCAGAGAGAGGAATCTCCAGGCAACCGGATCTGAGGCATCGATCGTGAGCCGACGCGTCCGCTGCGCGGCATCAATCAGGATGGCATCGTTCGCCACTGGGAACGACGGCGGTTCAGGCCGCGACAAGGAAGCGGCGATCAATCCCAGCGCTGCGAGAACGAGCAAACTTATGATGAGGATGGCGACCCGCTCGCGGCGGATCCATTCGAGACGTTGGACCTTCATCCGTTCACGTTTTCGTTCACGTCTGTTGACGGCCGTTAACGGGAACGAAATCGAGAACGTGAACGTGCGCTCACTTGGCCCGCTCCAGGTATTTGCCTTCCCGTGGATCCACCCGGATGCGATCTCCCTGCTTTACGAAGGGCGGCACTTGCACAATCGCGCCATTGTCCAGTTTGGCCGGTTTGGTCATGGCCGTTTTGGTGGCGCCGGCCAGCGATGCCTCCGTCTGCACGACCTCGAACTCGAGCGCGGCGGGCAGCTCGACACCGACCGGACGACCGTTGAAGAACTCCGCCAGGATCACCATGTTGAGTGACAACCACTGTGCCGATTCGCCCAGGGCATCATCCGAGAGCTCGAGCATCTCGAAGCTCTGTGTGTTCATGAAATGATGGTGCGTACCATCACTGTACATGTATTGCAGCTCCTGCGTTGACATCTCCGCCTTCTCCACCTGGTCGGCCGCGCGAAACCGGTGCTCGAGCGTGGAGCCATTCCGCAGGTTCTTCATTTTGGCTTGAATGAATGCGCGCAGGTTGCCGGGCGTGCGGTGCTCGAATTCAATGACGCGGCAGGGGTCGCCGTTGAAGATGATGACGTTGCCCTTACGGATCTGCGTTGCGGGTACGGCCATGGCGATTGAACTCCCGGTTGCGTATTTGGTCAGCCTGTAAAGATCGGGCCGAAGCGAGGGTGATTCAAGTCAGGGGCGTATCGGGCGTCGGGGGCGTGTGGGGTGCATCGGGGTTGCGAGGCGTGCGCTGGCGGAGCCAGGTGACAATTTTGGGCCAGATCTCGGTTCGAGCCGCGCGACCGGTCAGGATGGACGCGTGGCTGAAATCCTCACCATAGGTCGTTGCGCGTCCACACATCAACAGCGTTTTATCGGGCGATTTGATGAGCTCGTACAGCGCGCGGCACGCGGGCGGCGGCGCGAAGTAGCGGTCGGCGGTGGCGGCGATAGCGAGCAACGGCAAATCCAGGACGCGCAACCCCGCTTCGTAGTCGGTCCCATCATCACCGGTCCAGCGGCGAGCCAGCTGCCAGGACATCCATTGGGCCATGGCACCCTCCAGCTCATCTTCGGGACCCAGTCGCAGAAAGCGGGCAGGAAACCGACCGAGCAAGCGAGAAATCGTTTTGAGCAGCCAGGGCATGGCGCCTCGCCAGGGCTGCAGCCAGGGCACGGGGGTGGCGACCAGGACCACGCCGCGCACCTGTGGACGCAGCTCGGGATTTGCGGCCAGCGCTATGAGAGCGGCCGCGCCACCGGCGGAGTGGCCAATCAGAAACGGACGGCGCTGTTCGGCAATCAGGGAGCGAAGCACGGTGGGCACATCCTGACGCGCCCAGTCGTCGAAATCCCAGCGGTCCCGGTGGGTTGGACGCTGGCTTTGGCCATGGCCGCGCGGATCGAGTGCACAGGCTTCAAAACCGGCCTCAACCAGTGCGCGGGCAAAACCAATACCGCGCGTGCCAAACCAGAACGTGTGGTTGGAGAATGTGCCGGGCACCAGCAACACGGGCACACGTTTGCGCGGACCCAGTCGGTGCAGCGCCACCCGGACGCCGTCGGGCGTGGTATGCTGCTCAATGGTGTGAGCACGAGCGTCGATCACGGTCCGCGTGGGAGCAGGATACGGGCCGCACGCTCGATGGCCACTGCGGTCATGGGGGTAGTGCCCGCGGGGTCGCCATCGATCTGCACCGGTACCACGGGTTCGGCGTCAATGGTGACTTCCCGGGCCTGCAGATGTATGAGCTCATCGGTACCGCCGAAGCGATGGCGTGCCGCGTTCCACAGCACAGTGGCCCAGTGCGGGAATTTGCGGGGCGCGATGATGACCACATCGAACAGGCCATCATTCCACGAGCTGAACGGATGGGGTGTGAGTGGCAGGCGCAGGGGCAAATAGCGCGTAAACAACTCGCCCACGTTGGCAATCATTACGGTCACGGCACTGACTTCCAGCTCGCGCTGATCGGCGCGAATGCTGAAACGCGCGGGCTCCACGGCCAACACCTCTTTCACGGCGGCAAAAATGTACGCGGCAAAACCCCAGCGCTCCTTGAGCTCGCGCGTGGCCGAGGTCATGACCGCGGCATCGAATCCGGCACCCGCAAGCAAAGCAAAGGACCGCCCGTTCACACGACCCAAATCGATAGCCGTGGGTGTGCCGTGGACCGCCACTTCGACCGCTCTCTCGAAGGCCACGGGAATACTCAGATTGCGCGCCACCTGGTTGGCCGTACCGCGCGGGATGATGGCAAGAGGTACGGATGTTCCAGCCACACCTGTTGCGGCTTCGGCCAGAGTGCCATCGCCGCCCACCACACAAACCGATTGATAGCCCAGCTGCGCCGCCTCACAGGCGATGATGGTGGCATGACCGGCGTATTCGGTGGTAACCAAATCAAAGGCAGCGCCGCGGGCGGCAAACGCGCCGCCCAGCTTGCGCCGCAAGCGAGCCGTTTCCTCCTGGCCGGCGGCCGGATTTACAATGATGCAAATGCGGCCGGCGTAAGGGCCGGCCGCACGCACGATCGATGACTTGGGCGCTACGCTCACGCGCGCAACAACGAAGGATCGCGCTCAATGGCCTCCAGCCTGGCCACGCGCTCTTCCGTGGGCGGATGCGTGCTGAACAACTTGAACAGACCCATGCCGCGCCCGCCCGAAAGCGGGTTCACGATGGCGAGCTGAGCCGCAGCGGGATTGACTTGCATGGGAATCCGGTGCGCGAATCCCTCGAGCCGCTGCAACGCACTCGCCAGATTGCGCGGCTTACCGGTCAGACGCGCGGCCGTGGCATCCGCCTGGTATTCGTTCTGCCGGCTGATGGCAAACTGGATGATCATGGCGGCAATCGGTGCAACAATCGCGAGCGCCAACAGCGCGATTGGGCTGTTGCCTTCGTCATCCCGGCCAAAACCACCGAAGATTGCGCCCCAGCGCACGATGCTGCCCACCATCGCAATAGCGCCCGCCATGGTGGCCGCCACCGTGCCTACCAACATGTGGCGATGTTTGATGTGCGCCAGCTCGTGCGCAATCACGCCCTCCAACTCGTCCTTGTTCACCAACTTCAGGATGCCGGCTGTGCAGCACACTACAGCGCGGTTCACGTTGCGGCCCGTGGCAAACGCATTAGGCTGTTCCGATGGCGCAACCGCTACTACCGGCATGGGCAGTCCGGCACGCTGCCGCAGTCGATCCACCAGGTCATACAGCTCGGGTGCCTGCGCACGATCGATGATCTTCGCCTTGTACATGCGCAGCACGACCTTATCACTGAACCAATACATCCCGAAATTCATGACTGCGGCCAATACCATGAACAACATGGCGCCGTTCGAGCCGCCAATCGCGTTGCCGATGACAACCAGCAACGCCGTCAGGCCGGCCATCAGCATGAAAACCTTGACCCTTTCCATCTCGCTCCTCGCTTGGGAGGGGTACGGTTAAGAATACCAATTTTGCGCACGCAGGGTCCAGAAG
>JBOHRF010000054.1:0-24497 GCA_050732575.1 Longimicrobiales bacterium | reverse complement strand
CCCCGAGATCCGTTCCCGCACCCGCGCCCGGTCCCCGATCTCCCGCTCCCCGAATCCGTTCCGCCCCGTCCCGGGAATCTGTTCCCGCAGTTCCAGAAAAACCGCGGTTATCCGTTGCTCTGCGCTGGCAGTCACTGGTGCAGGAGTTCACGGGCGGCGATCCGCAAATTGCGGCCAGGGTCAAACAGATGTATCAGAAGGAGCCGGCCATGCAGCAACGGAGCGGCATCGATCCGGCCATGTTCGAGTACATCCGCAAAGCCTCGCGTGACGCGTGACGCGTGACGCGATCACCTCGGCACGCGGGCCCGCGCTGGCTGGTCAACGTCTGCCAAGTATGCGCCTGGTTATCGAAAGGCTAGCCAGCGTCTTTGTGCTCTCCGAGGTTACGCGTCCCGCGTCACGCGTCCCGCAGTTGCACTAACGCCCGCCCGGCAATCTCCTGACCGATGACCAGTGATGCGGTGGCGGCCGGGCTGGGTGCACTCAGCACGTGGATGGCGTGCGTGCGTTCGATCCAGACGAAGTCTTGCACCAGCGTGCCGTCGGGCGAGAGGGCCTGGGCGCGCACGCCGGCGCCGCCCGGGGCCAGGTCTGCGGCCTGTACTTCAGGGACCAGGCGCTGGAGTGCGCGCACGAAGAGTTGCTTGCTGAAGGAGCGCACCAGTTCGGCGGAAACGGTGCGCGGATGGCGCAGAAGGAATCGCCAGAGGCCTGGGAAGCTGAGCGCCTGCGCAAGTTCGCGCAGATTGATGTCGGTTTTGCGGTACCCTTCGCGCGCGAAGGCGAGGACGGCGTTGGGACCGGCTTCGATGCCACCCAATGCGAGCCGGGTGAAATGCACGCCCAGAAACGGAAAGGCCGGATCGGGCGTGGGATAGATCAGATTGCGCACCAGGTGTTGTCGTTCGGGGCGCAGCCTGAAATACTCACCGCGAAAAGGTACAATGCGCGTGGTGGGATGCTCGCCGGCCAAGCGCGCGATGCGATCCACGTGCAGTCCTGCGCAGTTGATGAGGAAGTCGGCGTACACGGCACCGGCCTCGGTTTCCAGCACCCAGCCCCGGGCTGCGCGTAGGATGCGCCGTACGGCAGCGCTGGTGCGGATGGCGCCGCCCGCCTGGACCATCTCGTGGGCCAGAGCGCGACATACACTGGCGTAGTCGACAATGCCTTCTTCGGGCACGTGCAGCGCGGCCCGACAGAATACGTGGGGCTCGATGTCGCGGGCCTGGGCGGGCTCCAGCCAGCGCAGTTCACGCAGCCCATTGCGCTGGCCGCGCTCGTGCAGCGCGTGCAGTCCGGGCAGGTCCTGCTCGCGTGTGGCTACCACCAGCTTGCCGCAGATCTCGTGGGTTATGTTGTGTGCCGCGCAGTACTCGGTCAGGGCGCGAATGCCACTGCGCGCCAGGTGGGCGCGCAGCGAACCGGGCGCGTAGTACAACCCGGCGTGCAACACGCCGCTGTTGTGCGTGCTCTGGTGACGTGCGATCTCCGGCTCTTTCTCGAGCACAATGACCGACTCAACGTGCGCCTGCGTCAACGCGCGCGCGGTAGCCAGGCCCACGATGCCCGCGCCAATGATGGCGACCCGGTGGGCGTCGCTCATGCAGTCGCTGACATCAGCCGGCCGCCATTATAGCAGCGTGCACGGCCGCCAGCGCATCAGTCACGGCACGGGCACCGGCTGACGATTGGGCAATCTGCTTGATTCGTCTACTCTGCTGCTTGATCTCCTGCGCACTGAAAACGGCGCGTAGCGCGCCGGCGTGGCGCAGCAGTCCCAGCAATGCGGCATCGCGCGGGGATACGATTTGCTGCTCCAGCAACGCGGCCCGCAGCCGCTCGATCAATGTGCGGGTAACGCCTGTATTCACCATCGGGTAAACGCGTTGGGTAAAGAACAGCAGGAAAGGTCGCTCCTCGCGGCGCACCACGGCCTTGAGCCAGAGTCGCTCGGCTATGCGATGCGGCAGGCCGCGTGTCGAACCAATGCGTGACACCCAATTTCTGGCTGATGTATTGCGCGTTGCGCGCATACGCTCCAGCCACTCATCCAGCAACGGGTCGCCCAACAGGCTGGTATTGCTGATCATGACCAGTTTGGACCGTTTGCTGGTATCGAGGCGGATGCGATCGGTGAGAGTCAACTCGAGCAGTACGGCCCCGCCCAGGGCCAAGCCGCGCGTGCTGCTCCACGGTAGACGGCCTTGCCAGGCTTCCAGAGTGAGGAGCAGCAACTCCTCGTGCAGCCACAGGCTGGGGCGGACCGACACGTCTCAATCCTCCACTACGAACAGGTAGTCCATCACATCGCTCACGGGTTGATAGCCGAGGGCCTGGTAGATCGCGTTCGATGTGGGATTGGCCAGATCGGTGAACAGGAAACAGTAGCGATAGCCCGCGTCCAGTGCGCGCTGCGATGCGCTGGCCGTGATCGCCGATGCGTAGCCGCGGCCACGTTCGGCGGGCGGCGTGTACACGTAGCCGATGCGCACGCTGTTGGGTGTGCTGCCCGCCCAGGCCGCCATACAACGCGGCCGACCATCGACCCACAGGAAAAGTTCGCGGCGGTGCACGCGTTCCTCGGCCATCTTGCGCGGACGCGAGGCCGGCATGTTCACTTCCTGGCCGAAGGCCGCAATCCACTCGGCAATCACATCGATGTCGGCAGGCTCGGCCACGCGCAGCTCCCCGGGAGCCGGCCGCGCGGGCGGGATGACGCGCGTCAGCTGGTAAATGCGGGACGCACGGCCGTGTTGAACGGACTTTTGTGTGGCAGCGCTCCACAGCTCGGCAAAACGAAATGCCACGGATTCCGGTCCGAGTACACCGGGCAGCGAGCCATACATCATCTGCACGTCCTGCACGACCAGCGGCAGCGCTTCCAGAGGCATGCGGCTCAGGATCAGCTTGTGCGGCGGTGTGCGCATAATGCAGCCGACCACATCCGCATCCAGCTCGAGCATGGCCGCATACACAGGCGGCGCGTAGGCCCAGGGCTCGACTTTGAGCCGAGCTGCGAGTCCGAGCATCAAGTTGTTCTCAGCTTCACTGGCCAGAAGCCAGGCGCCGGCCCGCTCCAGGAATCCGGCCATATCGACAGCGCGCTGCAGGGTAATGCCCCCGGTTGCACGCATGGCCGCTTCAGCTCCGGGCGCGCGCGATACGTTCACTTTTCCGCCAGGGCGGGTTCAGCGTCAGGACACGCGCGTAGACCGGGCAGGTGGGCACGTGTGCGCCCGGCAAATATCCGGTGCTCACCAACAGCTCGCGCACGATTTCGCCACCCGTGAAACGAAACGTCTGCTTGAACAGGCGAGCCCAATCATCCAGCGGCTGCGGATGATGCGCATCCAACCAGCCGGCAAAACCGCCAAATTGCTGGCGCAGCTCGCGCAACCGGCGCGCATTCTCGATCACGGCATCGATCTTCAACCGATTGCGGATGATGCTGGCATCGTTCAGCAGTCGGGCTCGATCGCGCGCGCCAAAACGCGCTACCCGGTCGACATCGAATGCGCGAAACGCGCGCTGCAGCGCAGTGCGCTTCTGCAGTACCGTGAGCCAGGACAGGCCGGCCTGATTGATCTCCAGCGCAAAACGCTCGAAGAGCTCGGCATCGGTACGCAAGGGGAAGCCGTACTCACGCTCGTGGTAAGGGCCGTGCCAGGGATGGCCGGGCGCCGCCTCACAATAAGTCATAATTCCGACGGCATGTTCTTACCGCATTGTACCCGGTGACCGCGACGTACTCAGGACCCGTTCTCTGATGCGACCACGAAGGCGCAGCGCGCTGATCACAATTCCGCCCATCGTCAGAACCAGGCCGGCCGAGAAGAACCACGGCAACCTGTGTGTGTATCCGGTGGCCACCAGGAAAATGCAAAGCTGGGTCAGGCCCAGGAACGAAATCATGGTTAGCGTGACGCCCGACAGGTAACGCAGCAGCAAGGCAATGATAGGCGCTTGTTCGGCCGCGCTCATTTTCAGGAAGCGAGCTTTCTCGGGTAAGTTCCACAAGTGCGGTCGTCTCGCACTGCGCACGCCAATGCCATATACAAGCGCGAAAACACCGGCCGCCAAAAGAGGCAGGAGCAGCCAGCTCAGCCAGGTGCGCGCCACCCACACATCGGGCGCGCCGCTCAAACCGAAATGGATGGGAATGCGGCCCGGCAGCGCGGGCCACGCCAGCACACTGCCGGCAAAGAGTAAGGCGAGGGCAATGTAATTGAGACGGAGTAGCGCAGGCTGCACGTTCGGTTAGCGCGCGTCGAGGAAACGGCGCGCCAGTCGGATCAACCGCGTGTCCTGCTCCATCTCGTCGCGTGCCAGTTCTTTGTCCAGGATGCGCCGCACATGTGCGTGCAGCAACGGCTCACCCCAGCGATATCCGGTGGCCGCTTCGCCCACCGAAGTCTCGCCATCCCGCGCCGCCTCCAGCAATGCCCACGCGGCGGCTGCGTCATAGCCCGGATCGGATGGATGCGGCAAACCAAAATGACGCGGCGCATCGCCCGCATCTTCTTTCACGAACGCTCGTGACATCGATAGTTCTCAGCGCTCAGCCAAACACGAGATCGTCGGCATCGTCCAGCAGTGCCCGCGCACGATCCGCGTCATCCTCCCTCACAAACAGCCGCACGCGGGCGGCCGGCACACTGGCTCCACTGGCCGCACTGCCCGCGTCCCCGTGCAGCAGGCTGCCAATGCCTGCGTCGGCAAGGTATCCGCGTGCCTGTTCACCCTCGTGTCGATAGTGGAAGCTGGCGATCTGGATGTTCTTCATGGGCACATCCGGGTTGATCGAAATCAGCGTTTACCGCTTGGCATGACCGGGGGATCGTTCCTAGGATGGCCCGACCTGGCCGTGCCTGGCAAGTCCATGTGGTTGCGCCGCGTCCACCACAAATGTTTATCGGCCGCCTGCATCACCAGCGCTTCGGGTGTATTCGGGTAAGCACAGGCTAAATGTGGAACTCTCACCTACGGTGCTGACCACGGTGAGGTCGCCGTCCATGGCGCGGGCCAGGTCTCGACTGATGGCCAGGCCGAGGCCGGCGCCTTCGTGCGCCGAAGACAGAGAACGGCCTACCTGCACGAACGGCTCGAAGATGGCTTCGAGCTTGTCGGTCGGAATGCCAATGCCGGTGTCACAAACGTGCAGCTTGACGACGCTGTCGGCGGTTTCGTACGTGACGGTAATGCGTCCGCCGCGGGCCGTGAATTTGACCGCGTTCACGAGCAGATTCACCATGATCTGTTCTACTTTCGCAGCATCCGCGCGCAGCGTTGTATTGCTCTCGCCTGAGGGCCACGCGATGGCGATCTGTTTGGCCGTAGCCTGCGGCTCCACCAAGGACCTCACGGTCTGGATCAGGTTGTGCACCGGCACGGGCGCAATGTCGTAGTGAATGCGGCCGGCTTCAATGCGACTGAAATTCAAAAGGTCGGTGATGATGCCGAGCAGATGTTGCTGACTCCGGTTGATGCGCTCGAGCGCTTCGATCTGTTGGTCATTTACAGGTCCGTGGATTCCGAGCAAGAGCAGATCGGCGTAACCGGCAATGGCGTTGAGCGGTGTGCGCAACTCGTGGGAGAGTGCGGCCAGGAATTCACTCTTGGCGCGATTGGCGGCCTCGGCCGCGGCCGCGCGGCTGGCATCGGCAATTGCGCCCTCGAGCGCTGAGCGCAGCTCGGTCAGATCGCGCACCACCTTGGAAAAACCGGATAACTCACCATCCGCTCTGCGCACCGGTGTGACCACCACACTGGCCCAGAACAACGTGCCGTCTTTGCGCAGCCGGCGCGCCTCCTCCTCGAAGCGTCCCTCCTGCAGCGCCGTTTCGAGTTCCTCCTTCGGTCTGCCCGTGGTATGCTGGCCGGGCGGATAGAACGCGGAAAAGTGGCGGCCCACGATTTCCTCGGACTGGTAACCCAGGATACGTTGTGCACCCTCGTTCCAGCTGACTACGTGACCGGTCGGGTCGAGCATGAAGATGCCGTAATCTTTGACGTTCTGTACCAGCAACCGGAAACGTTCTTCACTGATGCGCAGGGCCTCTTCCGCATTGCGCCGCCCGGTGAGATCGCGTGTCACTTTGCCGAAGCCCACCAGCTCACCGTCCTCGTCGCGCAGTGCCGTGATGACTACGTTGGCCCAAAAACGCGAGCCATCCCTGCGCACCCGCCAACCCTCATCCTCAAATCGGCCTTCCGCTTCAGCCACGACTAACTCACCATCCGGTTTGCCGGCGTCGATGTCCGACTGCGGATAGAAATCGGAGAAATGATGGCCTATGATCTGCTCTGCTGTGTAGCCCTTGATCCGTTCCGCTCCGGCATTCCACGACAGCACATGACCGGTCTTGTCCAGCGCAAAGATGGCGTAGTCGCGCACATTCTCGATCAGCAGCTGGTACAGGCGATTGCTCGCCCGCCGGTTGGTGTGGGACCGACGTTCGTCCGCCGAACGCGCTTGCGCGTGCAGTGCAGAACCGTGGCCTGCGGAGTCGTTTCTGTCCACAGCGCTCATCTAGGAGTTAATGACGGTTTCAAATTGCCCTGACGGCTGATCCAGACAAGGCAAGCACAAGATGGGCCAGAAGGAAAAGTTGGCCAGCTAGTGGTCACCTCGCCTGGTCGGCGCCGCGGTTAGATTCGACCACCCAAACGACCGGGCGGACGCCATCGAAATAGCGTTCCCGCTTGATGTTGCAACGCCTGCGTAGGCAAAAAATTAGAGCTGAAGCGAGCCCTGGCGCGTTCGGAGGGGTTATCGCATGCGGCGCCGCCAGCCTGGGCGTCAAATGGGGTCGACCATCGCAACCGTACGTTCATTGATCACGTTGCCGGTGTTGCGTGTGCCGCGCGGCTCGATCAGCATCAGCTGAACTTCCTGTGGCGCAACCGGCCGGTGCTCGACGCCGCGCGGTACTACGATGAACTCGCCTTCCTCAATCCATTCCTCACGATCCCGGAATTGCATGAGCAGGCGGCCTTTCAAGACCAGGAACAGCTCGTCCTCCCGGTCGTGGTGATGCCAGATGAATTCGCCGTGCAGCTTGACCAACTTCACCTCGGTCTCGTTTACCTGGGCCACGAGTTTCGGCGTCCACGGTTGGTCGATGTGCCCGAGTTTTTCGGCCAGATTGACCTTGTTCATGGCGACCTCCCATCTCTCACGCCCAGCAGCGGCGGGAGTTCTTGCAGATTGCTGATCGTTGAAATCTCTTTTGCCGACTCATTGATGCCGCGGCAGATGAGCAGCGCGTGCAGGCCAGCGCTACCGGCGCCTTCTACGTCGTCCCTGAACGTGTCGCCCACGTGCAGCGTGCGCTGCGGTGTGACGCCGAGACGTCGGCAAGCCTCTGCGAAAATGCGGGCATCGGGCTTCTCCGAGTTCACCTCTGCGGATGCCAGAATCTCGTGAAAGTAATTTGCCAATCCCAGCTCAGCACAGAAGTGCTGCAGTCCGCACTGCCAGTTGGATACAACCGCCAGCCGATAGCCGGCCGCGCGCAACGGCGTCAGCGCAGCGTGCACATCGGGGAACACGTCCAGACTATCGGGCCCGATCAGCTCCCAAATTCTGATTGCGTGCTGCGCGGCCTCGTTCAGCCAGACGCGTACCTTCAGACGCTCGAACAGGCGCTCAGTAACACGGACGCAATAGCGATCTTTCTGCACGCGGGGCAGGGTCGGCGAATACTCGCGACCATGCGGCTCAAAGACATGATACAAAACACTGTGTTCCCAGGGATCCGAGGCCAGGCTCTGAGCCTGCAGATACTCCATGACCTTCAGGCCGCGCCCCTCACCACCCCGGTGACGAACCAGCGTGTTGAAGAAATCAAACGTGATCGCATCGATGTGTTGGAAGTGCTGCACATGTCTCCGGTCAGATCATCGTAGCCTTTATCGACCTCCGACCAACTGGAACGGCGCCCAGTAGCGAGGATGCTCGAACCCGGGCAGGGCGCGCACATCGCCCTGTGCGCGTCGAAGCGCTTCGGCTTGTTCGGCCCGTCGGCATCGTCCAGCCAGTGCGTGTAGAACGCTCTCATCAACGCTTCGGTTGCGGCATCGGAGACGCTCCACAGGCTGACCAGCACGCTGCGCGCGCCCATGGCCAGGAACGCGCGCTGCAGTCCGACCGTGCCTTCCGCCTGCGTGAGACTGCCCAGTCCGGTCTGGCAGGCAGACAGAACCACCAGTTCGGCTTTGAGCGCGGGCAGCTCATCCAGCACCTCCCCCACGGTCAGCAATCCATCGTTTTCCGAGTCCGGGGCCAGCGCCATGAACGAGTCGCGGGCGCGCCCTTCCGAGCTGAACGCAACGCCGTGCGTGGCCAGGTGCACAACTGGCGCATCGGCTATGGTTTTTGCGCAGCGCCGTTTCGCTGGCCGCCGTGCCACGCAGCAGCATGCTCGCAAAACGGCGCGCCACCCAGCGGCCCTCAGTTGCCCTCCGTAGCACCGATCTCCATCATACGAAACGCCATGGTTCATCCTGGTTCAGACGGAGGATTCGTTTGGTGGCTCTGTGATCTCGGCTTGCGCCTCGCATACGATGGAAGGCCGCGCGCGAATCCAAGCGACTCGAAGAACGATTCGTCGAGGTTAGCGATGTTCAGGTTTTGCGCGTCGTATGAATTCGTCAATGGCGGTAGAGAGAGTCAGCACCGCGGCTATACTGACGTACAAGACGGCAAACCCGAAGAACACGAAGCTGGGTAGCACGGGGTCGTTGAGTAAGGACGCACCCAGTCCACCCAGGGCAGTCAGGCCATGCTGCACCGCATTGATGCCGAACCAAAACACCAACGCCCAGCGGGCCCACGAATCCCCACGAGCCAGGAATTTACCAAGGAAGAGAAGCAGCAGAGCGGCGTTCCCCAGGCCCACGAACTGGCCTGTTCGAGTCCCGATCAGCACCGTTGGAGCGAGCGCGAATACAAGAGCCGAGCCCAGCACCAGTGCGATGGTGCGTCGGCCGTTGGTCGCGTCATCAGCGGGCTGAGTTGTTCTTTGCCTGGTGTCAGAGTTGCCACTCATGACGGCAATGTTAGTCGGGACGGTTACGTACCAGCATTTCGTTCCTTGAACAGTTTGGGGTACTGCTTGCGCAGATGCTCGACCTTGGGCCGGTCGTTGTAAACGATGTAAGGCTGGTTGGGATGGTGCTCCATGTAATCCTGATGATATTCCTCGGCCAGGTAGAACGCCTCGAGCGCTACGACCTGCGTGACAATGGGGTCGCGAAAAGCTCTTTGTTTGCTCAACCTCTCGATGTACTCACGCGCGCCGCGCGCCTGCTCATCATTGGCGTAGAAAATGGCCGAGCGATACTGCGTGCCGACATCGGGTCCCTGCCGATTCAATTGCGTGGGATCGTGGGCCACGTGGAAGAACACTTCCAGCAGTGTTTCGAACGACACCTGCACGGGATCGTACGTGATGCGCACCGATTCGGCGTGTCCGGTGCGGCCGGAGCTCACCGCTTCATAGGTGGGGTTCTTGTCCGATCCGCCCGTGTAGCCCGAGACCACGTTGATTACGCCTTTGATATGCTCGTAGACCCCCTCAATCCCCCAGAAGCAGCCGCCGGCAAGAACTGCAGTCCGCGTCTCGAGCCGGGCGGATAGAGGGCTGCGCAGCGAAGCGGCGTCGACCTCCACCCTGTCGAGCGGCCAGAAGATGGCAGTGGTCAGCGCGAGCACGACGCGAGCTGTAGTCATGACTGGCTCCCGAACCGTAGTGGCGCTCTTGGAATTGGAGGCCGGCAGCTCTTGCGCTGATCGTGCATGCGCATGGGCTTCGCGACGAAGGATCTGTGCCTGAATCAACCCAACCATGTTGGATGCTGCCCAGTACAGACTGACGCCCGAGGCGAGGCGCACAACAAAGACCAACGTTACGATCATCGAGAGTGCGATCGTCGCCGTGGTTACACTGCTCACCGCAGACTTCGGCGCCAGGGCCAAATCGCCACCGCAGGCGCCCATCGAAGTAACGCTCAGCGGCTCGGCATTCTCACAGCGGATTTTGGCCTGAAGGGGCCAGTCCGTCCAGGGCGGGACTGTGGTCCATCCTGACGCGTGGGCCAGCGAAGCGCCTTCGCGGCCAGCCCGACAGACAATTCTCTGCACGCCCGCCGGCGCGCTCATGCGATGTTAGGCGCTGGAGCGTTCGCTGCCGGGAACTTCGATGTTCTAATCGTTGGGCTTCGCGTTCTCGAAGCGATCTTTGCCCTGCCAGAAAATGCAGGTCGGGCACTCCTGATCCTCAGGGTAGTCAATGCCTTCCTCGTGAGGACAGCCGATAATGCCATCCGCGACGATGACACGTTTCACGGCCCAGCCCCTCAAGAAGGTGGAGACCAGGTCACCCATACGTGGATCGATTCGGACATCGAGGTTATCGCCATGGAAACGTTCCAGGGCGAATCTCATCATGGGCCATGATGACCACGGCCACCTTGGAAGCCTCGCGATTGGTGGGTCCGTAGAACGCGATGGTACCGACGGGAAAGCCGCTACCACGTCCCGATTTGTCTCGAAGCCGTTTGCTCCAGGATTTGTGCATGTCAATTTCCGTTAGCGGACGCTCTGGTGGCTAACGTGTGAGCATTGTCGATACTCTACGGAGCCGACCTGAGCGCGCAAGTAGAGTTTCCCGCAGGGCGGTACGCGCGCAGCGCCTGACGCGGCAATGCGTTGTTAGCCGCTGTTTGACCCTGCCCGGCCAGCCAATCACTTCCTCGATAGATCGCTCAGACGGTTCGAGGTCAGCGTTGTGCACAGCGCCCCATTGGCTACTCGCCCGGCGGCCGAAGGCCGCAGCTTTGGGGGAGAGGGGCGTGGTGGAAAAGGCCACGCGTGCATACCGGGTGATGGGACTCGCGAAGGGGGCTCAAGGGGCTTCGAACCTGAGGCGGCCCGTTCGCTCAGCTATCGGTGCCCTCGCACGTGCGCGCACGCGAGACCGATAGAGGGTCACGTCACGCCAGCGCGCAGCACAGCGCGCGCAGGGCATAGCGGAGTGTCGGGGGCCATGGCTCCTCGCTTGGGCTGGGCTGGGGGTTACGACCCTTGGACAGCCGCGAGGGCCCGGAGGGTTTTGCCCCGGCCGACGGCGGTCCGGGCACCACGTGGGAGGCCCGATCACGCGGGGGCCCCCGCGCCGTCCGTCAGCGGTCCGGCCGGCCCTCGAAGAGCCGCTTGAAGCCGGCTATCTGCTTGGGGACGTCGCGGCGAACCAGCGGCGTCATAAGGGGGAAGAAGAGCTTCAGGACTCCCTTGGGACGCATGTCGAACTCGCTATGCATCCGGGTGCGGTTGGCTCCCGAGGCCTCGAAGCGGAAGCTGACCGACATGTCGAGCTGCCGCCCGGTCACCTCGAACTCGAGGCGGGAAGGCCGCTCGTAGGTCGTGATCACGGCGTCGTATTCGTAGCCGCGGTTCACAGTCTTGAAGCGGCTTCCCATGGCAATCGAGCCCGAGGAAACGAGCTCGGAGCGGCTCACCTGATCGTTCCACCGGGGCTCGTTCCGGACGTCCGCCATCGCGTCGAATGCGCTGCCGGGGTCGGTAGCGACCTCCTGGTCAACCAGGAATCTCATGCTGCGCCTCCGCGCAAGAGTAGGACGGTCCCCGCGGCCCGCGGTCGGGTCACGGGTTCGCTCACACTACCGAGGAAGGCGCGGAGTCGACAGTGCCGCGGCCTGGCGTGTCGTACGTTCATACGTGACCCGAATCATCCGAGCTTGCACTTCAAACGAGTTCATCCCTCCAAGTCCATCTTTCTCTGCGCGCGTAGGACTTGGCTTTCGAGCGCTGCCTGTGCGAAATGCCGACGACGTCATTTGGTTCTGGATCGGCTCGCATGCGGCGTACGACCGTCTGCTGTCAAACCAGTAGAGTCAGAAGGTAGGTAACGGCGTCACATTTCGCGTAACGTGTGAGCCGAGTTTCCCAGGGCGGAAGGCGCGCAGCGCCTGACGCGGCAATGCGGTGTTAGGCGAAGGCCGCCCGTGCCGAGCTGCCGGGGCGGCAGCGTTGCATCTCACCCAGACGTGATGCCAGCCAACTCGCGGTACAGCGTGTCAGGCGCGACATCCAGTCCGTCCGGCCAGCTTAATGTACCGCTCTGCTCATCGACTCGAACTTTGGCAAATCTCGCGGGATCGTTCCAACTTGCGAACACACCTCGCCCCACAAGATCGGAAAGATCGACCTCACCCTCAACGCCGTCCTCAAAGCGAATCCAGACTCGATAATTGGGCCGTACCCTAACCTCCACGATGCGATACAGCATGACGCCCACTCCTACACCAAAGGATCGATCTTGCTCAGTGGCTCAAGATTCACGGCCTGCTGCCAAACCACCCGAAGCTCATCTTGATGCAACGTCGCCCACTCGATGACAAGACCCATTACCCGGGGAGGCACCTTACCCTCGAGCACGGTGAGATCATCAATCGAGACCAACACTTCGTCGTCGCCGTACGACGCATGGAAATGAGAAGGACCGTGGTCACGCCAGTACACATAGATGACGATTCCAAAGAACTCGCTGATCTTGGGCAGACAGGCGCCTCCGTATCGGAGAATCGAAACGCAGGAAGATACGCTGTTCGTCTTTTGTATGGGTAGGGCGGCTTTCGCCTAACGTGGGACCATTGCCGAAACTCTACGGAGCCGACCCGAGCGCGCCAGCGCGACGAGAGGTGGAGTGGAGTTTCCCGCAGGCGGAAGGTGCGCAGCGCCTGACGCGGCAATGCGTTGTTCGCCGCCCTGTTCCGCGCCCACGCTCCATCATCGCGACCGTTGCCACCGTTTAGGATCGCGACGCTCATGAAAACAGGACAACACTACGATCTCCTCGTCATCGGCGGTGAACAGTATGCTGTACGGAAAGCGGCGAAGCACAGCCCGACGAATCGGGGGATCGACGAGAGGATATTGGAGCGGATGGCGCTCAACGGCCTCGAACTGCGGCTCACCATCCTCAAGAAGCAACTCAAGGACCTCTTGCAGATTCCCGTTGAGCTCCTCGAGGGTGTCCCCCTGCTAATGTGCACCCGGGAATCCAGGAACGTAGCCGACGAAAATGCCGGTTTGGGCGTCCTTCTCGATTACGGCTGTAAAGGATTTCATCGAATTGTCCTGTCAGGTCGTACAGCCAATCTATTTCGCTCATGCAGTTCGCGGAATCCTGCTGCGGTAGGGCCTATGGCGGCTAACGCGGGAGCATTGCCGAAACTCCATGGAGCCGACCCGAGCACGCAAGTGCGATGGGAGGCGGAGTAGAGGTTCCCGCAGGGCGGAAGGCGCGCAGCGCCTGACGCGGCAATGCGGTGTTAGCCGCCGTACGCCATGCGCGAGGTTCACTCGATGGGCGGAACGAAAGCCCGGCCGCATCGGCATAATCAAGCCTGCAGCGCCTGGCAGCAGGGTGACAGTCTTTCACCGTTCCAATGCAGTCGCGTCTGGCGGCGTTCACTTCAATAAGAGCACGATCAAGCTCAAGCCGGCCAGGCCGACAGTCATTCGTATCCAGCTGCGTTTGCCAACGCCGCTTGCTTCGCGCGTCCAGAGCAGGATCGTCCCGCAGGTGTTCGATGTCTGGAATTCTGCGGGCACGCCGGTGAACGACGTGTAAACCTCGATGCCTTCCAGCGTGTTGGACCGGATCAAATCGTCCAGTGGAAACGACGTATTCTGTTGAATCGCGGTCCCGTCCAGGAAGATCGAGGGTGCGCAATGGCCAGCGGCCTGGCTGTCGGCGCCAGCGGGCGCGGCCGTGTTGCCCGAGCCTCGCATCATGACCAGATAGGTGGTCATGCCATCAGGATTGGCATTGCGCTTGACGGGCAATACGAAGACGCCAGACATCATGCGGAAGAAATCGCTGACCTCGGCCGTGGGTCGTCGATCTATTTCCTCACGTGAGACAAATTTTCCATGGACTTCCGTGACTCGACGCTCGCGAAAACCGGCCAACCTGGTGGAACTCGCTCCGCGCGAGATCACGACCAGAGGCTCTAGAGGGATCACCTGGCGACCCAGTCGAATTGTGACCTGCAATTCGCGCCCCTGCTCGAGCTGGAGTGGCTGCGACTGGTAGATCACGAACCCAACATGGCGCACGCGTATTGCAAGCCGCGCGGCCTCGGCTGTGGCCAGCCGGAATGATCCCGCGCGATCGGTCACCGCTTGGCCGCGCTCCGCACCGTCAACTCTCACCAATCGCACATCTGCGCCAGACACGGGCATACCAGTTGTCTCTTCCAATACGCGCCCGGCGACAGTGGCTGCAACCGCATGCTTGGCTGTGGCAACTTGCCCTTGACGGGTCCATAGGAGAACGGCGCCGCAGTAGCCCGACCGACGATACTCAATGGGGACGTCTGCGTTGCTGCGGTAGATTTCTACACCTTCAACTGTGATCGGCGACACAAGCCCATTAATTGCCCCGGTAATTCGTTGCCCGTCCAGAAGGAGCGCCAAGACGCAACGCTCAGTGCCCGCCCGGGGCGGAACAGTGGCCCCCGTTCCAAAGCCGACGATGGGGACTCTAGCCAGTCGTTGCATATAGTCGGTTACGTTGGGCAGCGAGAGGCTATCAAACTGTGCGCGCGTGACAAATTGCCCGGCATTTGCCTTTCTGCCCCACTCAACACGGTCGTAGAACTCCGCCACACGGCCTCTAGGTAGCGGTCGCCTCGCTGTCACGACGAGGCTGTCCAGACGGACTGGGACACTGGAGATGCGCATTTCGACTTCTACAACTTCACTGGCCGAAACGGTTATCGGCCCAGCAGTCTGGTCACGATAGCCAATTCGACTGGCCGAGATCGTGTACGATCCCGCGTCACGAAGCCGAAACTGAAATGTGCCGAGAGAGTCGGTTTTCTGGACTGATAGCCGCGCTCCACTGCGGGCAAACAGGCTTAGCGTGGCATCGGCTACGGGAAGGTCGGAACGATCGTCGATCAAATGGCCCCTAATTAGCTGGCCAGGAGCTTTCTGCGAGATGCCGAGCAGCAGGACCATGGCTAGCGAAGGCCGTAGGCAGTTCATGTTTAGTGTCCTTGCGCCTGGGTAGGCGTATGGCGGCTAACGTGTGTGCATGAGCGGCTGTCCCGAAGGGCGGAGGGCGCGTAGCGCACGACGCGCTCATGCGATGTTAGCCGCCGTCCAGGGCCGGTGCCGCAGTGCTCAGGACGCCTTTCGAAGAGCTGCCCGGATCTCCTGGGACAACTCAATGGGCAGGAAGAAATCCTCGGGAAAGAGATAGTCTTCGCCCGACTCGTCGATCACGCGAAGCTGATGCAGGCGCGCAGCCGCGGCATCCGGCACGACCTCGTAGATCTTGCGGATTTCCAGAGAAGCTTGATAGCCGGTATTGTCGACACAAACCACGAACCGACGCCCTGGTGACTTGGTTTTCATAAGTTCTCAAGAAAGCGTTTGATCTTGAATTCCTTCCGACCGAGGCCAGTCGCTTCGTACCAGTGAAGTTCCGCATTTCGGAGCGACCCGTCCTTGAGGCGAACACGAGCCACGCCCTTCTTTTTGCGCCACCGCGCCTCGCCGTAAATCCTCTTCAAGCGTTCGAGTTCGCGGATCGAGCGCCCGGATGCGATGGTGACGATCTGGGTCAGCTCTCCGACGATCTGGAAATGCATCGAACCAAACTACCGGACCATTTGGCCAGATGCCACAGTCCTGCACTCCGTTAATCCGTTCCGGCTCTGGATGGCCGCTAACGTGTGAGTATTACTGACGCCCACCGGCGGTGAGCAGCGCGCAACGCGCGCTGCGAACTAGAGGTGGGTGTCCGCGCAGCGGCAAGACGCGCGCAGCGCGGCGCAGCAGTCATGCGATGTCATGCGCTGTTCTTGCGTTTCAGCGTCAACCGATATGCTCGTTGTCATCATGCCGCGCTGGAGCGATGCCCAGGAGCCGCTGCACCGCGAAGCAGACCTTCCGTACTGATATCCTCGTCAACGTCGGGCCAGTGGATCCCATATCCACCGCCGGCCAGCCGCCAGTTGGCTCGCTGCTCAGGCGTGGCGTGAAGCAAACGAGGAAACCAAGCCAGCGGAGCGGAGATCGTACGACCGTCGAGGAGGTCCACACTCAGCGTATCGTCGTCTGTGAAGCGGACATCTTTGACCCGTTCGCCTGAGCTAGGCGCCGAAGAAGTCATTCCAAGCCTCCAAGCGTTCCCCTCTGTGTTCAGTCACGAGCACCTCCAGCCTGCGGAGTTCGTGAGGAGCGAAACCAAGGCTTCGCTCAAGGCGGACAGAATTCAACCAGAGCTTGGCAGTCATGTTGTCGCGTCAACGTGGACATGTGGTGGTTCCGATATGTCATGACTGACAAAATAGAAGCGATAGGGTCCAGAACGGAAGATAGTTGGCACGTTCTTCCAGTCTCTCCATTCGGCCGCCAGGCAACGAAGAATGTCACTTTCACCCACAAGCAAGAATTGCGCATAAGTGAGCCGAGTTTCCCGCAGGGCGGAGGCGCCGCAGGCGACGACGCGCTCATGCGGTGTTAGGCGCTGGTGGTCCGTGCTCGGATGAAGTCCACAGTGTCGATAGGTTGAGTGCTCCTAAGAGGCCAGCTTGCGCGCGTGCAGAATCTCGGCGGCGCCAAGGGGCCGTATGTCCGCGGATGTCAGCGTAGCCACGGCGACCGTCTCGCCGCTGCCGCGAACAAACTCAACTTCGAAGCCAGCACCAGTTTCGTACACATGGACCACGGTACCGATGTCACCAGCTAGAAGACCATGCTCAGCCAGGTCGTGAGTCAATGCGACGGGGTCGAGTTCTTTAATCATAGTCAAGTCCGTGGATACGCAGTAACGAAGCGTGGCAACTGAGTTCCGCGCTCGATAATCCAGACGGTTCGCACTGGAGCGTGGCGGGCCGGGCCAACCAGATCCCCATTCACAATATACTTGGTGCCAAAGCTTGTGTCGTGGGCCTCGACCTGGGCTGGTCCAAGAATGAGCTGGCGGAATGCGGCGGCCAAGAGTTCCGGCTCAGCTTGGTTGAATCCGAGGCTGAAAAGGAACTTCGCCTTGGCCCTACCAGTTGGGTGGGTTGGCGACAATAGATAGTTTGTGATTTGCGCGGTCGATGATAGCGCGTTCAGCGTGTGGCAGTTCAGTCACAATGGAATCTCAAGAGTCCGTTTCTCGCACAAGCTCAAGGACCACTGGCGCCTAACGTATCAGCGAAACCAGACGCGCGCCGCCAGGCACGTGTGCCGAAGGCCAAGGCGCGAAGCGCCGCACCTGGTTTCGCGTGTTAGCCGAAGCTCAGCCCGGTCCGACGAAATTCCATGTTAAACACTCGACCCATCCGCGGGCCGTCGACAGCCGCCGTTGGCCATAGCGGGCGGTTATACCCGCAAAGCGTCTCAATTACCGCACCGAGCGGGTGTTGTATTACCCTACGGTCGTGACGGCGCCGGCGCTGTCTCCGATAGGTGCTTAAGCGTCAAGTCGTCGCGCGCGGCGTCGCGCTTCAAAACGAGCACCAAAGTGGAGTGGCCAGGCGTGCCAGTCCCCGACACTGTAAAATGCATCTGACTGATAAGGCGACATCTAGTGGCGCCTATTGGCTCAACGCGGTATGAGGCCTTGCCCGTGATTTTGCCGTCCGGGATCTCGAACTCCACAAAGAGCTCGACCGGATCGAAGCGCACGAAGCGATTGCGAGACTCTATTCGTGAGCCGGCAAAGTGGCGCACAAACACATGCTCAGTACCGACGCCGATGGGCCCCTCTGTGATGCGTCGAACCTCGTGCAACCCGAGCTGCCACAGCGGCGCGTTCGTTTGATCGCTTACGAAGGCGAACACCTCGGCAGCGGGCCGAGCAACATCCAAACGCGTTTCTACGAAGATCATATTCGCATCCCTTGTATGCCGGGGGCTGAGTTTCGGCTAACGTGTGAGCATGAGCGAAACTCGGTGAAGCCGACCGGAGCACGCAAGTGCGACGGGAGGTGAGCCGAGTTTCCCGCAGGGCGGAGGCGCCGCAGGCGACGACGCGCTCATGCGATGTTAGGCGCTGAACGTGCGTGCCCTACTGCACTGTAAGGCGGACAACCGCGGGCACGCCGAGTTCATTTGTTTGCACCGCCCACGCGTGCGGTGGTGCAATGTAAAGCAATCGCAACCCGAGTGGGACAGTGACACGTGCGAGTGGCTGGCCGGTTGTACCAATGATCAGCCAAAGATCCGTCGACTGACTTTGGCCCCGGCAGACCCAAATCGAACCGTCTGCCGCGAGAAGTACTTCGCCGAAGGGCGGATAGTCCTGAGGAAGGGTCAAGGACCTCCGCGTGATTTCGCGGCCCACGGTCATCGTCGGCGCGATACCGGATCTGGTGATGGCACCCGCAAAGAAGTCGATGACGCTGTCCCTCACTGCGCCGGGAATCGGAACCGGCGCCAAATTGAACTGCCGCCGGCGTAATTGTATGCCGTTGAGATCAAACCACAGAAGTTCCGCGCGCCCCGGTTGGGATCTCACGTTGCGGCGGGTCACGACGATCGTATCGCGCGTCGGTGCAATACGGTACACGTCATAATCCGCGAACGGATGACGCATTGTGAAAAACCGCTTCTTTGCGGGATCGCCAACGAAGGCGGCGAAATTCCGAACGTTCAGCCAAAGGATCGTGTCTACGACTGATCCGCGTACCCGCACGAGCGGTGTACTGTCGCGGTCGAACCGGGGGTGCCCGGGAACGAACTGTTCCTGTCCGAGTAGTGAGCCGTCACGTAGAAGGTCGGCATTCTGCAATGAAAAACCTAATCCAGGTGCTGCCATCGCCTGTGTCTCAACCGCAACGCCGCTCCGCTCGAACCGCGTGGCACGCATGAGATTGCCGTCAGCCACCCACAAGGAGCCATCGGACCACCACATCTTTGTTGGAAGTGAGAATTCTCCAGGACCCATGCCGCGCTTGCCGATGAACCTGACGAATGCACCCGTCGAATCGTACTCGCGAACGTTCGCGTCCTCGTGCTGAAGCACAAAGATGTGTCCGCCTGGACCGACTGTGATCCCTTCAATGCGCGAGAACGCATATCGGTCATCATCAAATGCGCCAATGGAAAGAGTGACCTTGGCGGTGAGCGCAAGTGGATCAGCCGTCGGAGAGGCACACGACGCCGCGGTAAGCAGTACGATCGCTGAGAATCCAGCTCGTGGGCGTAGCTTGATCATGTTTGTCGGGCTCGCAGGGCGGCGCGTTACTAGCCTTGTTGTAGCGGCGTCACCCAACTGGGTCGGGGCATTCGGTTCCTTCACGCGATCCCAACTCATCGCCAATGCTGGGGTAGCACGTTTGGCGCCTAACGTGTAAGCATTACTGACGCCCACCGGAGGTGAGCAGCGCACAACGTGCGCTGCGAACTGTAGGTGGGTGTCCGCGCAGCGGCAAGACGCGCGCAGCGCGGCGCAGCAGTAATGCGATGTTATGCGCTGTGCTGCGGCGCTGGGGAGCAGCCTAGATGTCGTCAGGTGTCAGCCCGGTCCGCTTACCGATACGGGATAGAATGCGCGGGCCAAGTTCTTCGGAGTCGTGGAATGCCCAGACATAGTCGGGCCAATCCTCACGAGCGAGCGTTCGGTGCGATCCAGCCTGTCGTTTGATAGACCAGCCGATGCGGAGTAAGGCGGCGAGGACTCGCGAAGCGCGAGTACTCGGCCAGGAACTCATGCTGCAGCGAAGGAAATGGTTGTGAAATCAGGATTGGCTTCGCCGTGCTCCAGACGATCTGCGACGACACGCAGAGCAAGGGCCTGCACACGCGCTTTGGCCTCGGAAGGAGTAGCACCGTACGCCAAGACTCCAGGCAAGTCAGGTACTTCGGCAATCCAGCGGCCGTCAGTTTCTTGTTCAAGTTCAATCGAGAATGTCATGGTTCCATTCTAATGAAAACAGAATGCCCGAGGAAGGCCGATCTTCCGATGCCTGCCGCAGCATTGCGCATGACAGGAAATTACCGACATACTTCGCAAATGCCAACGATTTCCGGAGCATATGCGACGTGGTTCGTGTAAGCGAACTCTGGCGGATGCCTCCCCAGCCTAACGAACTCACGTCAAAGCTGATCCAATGGGCTCGGGATCCGCGACAGTTCCCGCGTGCTCACGTGTGTATAAATCTCGGTGGTTGTCGGGCTGGCGTGACCGAGCAGCTCCTGGATATAGCGAAGGTCCGTTCCACCTTCAAGCAGGTGCGTCGCGAAGCTGTGCCGCAGCGTGTGCACGGTGACACGCTTGATAATGCCCGACCGCCGCGCTGCGGCCTGCACGACCTTCTGGACGCTGCGCGCGTGCAGGTGCCGGTTTGGACGGGGGCCCGGGAACAGCCAGCGTGACGGCTCGTATATCGCCAGATATTCCCTCAAGCAAAGAATGGCGCTGTCAGCGAGCAAAGTAAGACGATCTTTGGCGCCTTTGCCTGCCTTCACCTTTACCAACTTCCGGTCGGTATCGATGTCCTCCAGCTTCAATCGTACCACCTCACCGACGCGCAGTCCACCCGAATAGATCAGCATGAACAGTGCTTTGTGCTTGAGATTGGTAATGGCATCCAGCAGTCTGCGCACTTCCGCGCGGCTGAGCACGTTGGGGAGCTTGCGCTCTTTCCTGGGCCGCGGGATCAGGACCAGCAGCTCGGATTGGCGCAGGACGTTGCGCGCCAGGAAGCGAATTGCGCTGAGCGCCTGGTCCTGGTGCGAGCGGGAGTGACCGTTATCGATCCCCTGGAGCAGGTAACGGCGCACATCGTCGGGCATGATTGTGGTTGACTGGCCGAGCTGTGCCAGGAACCGGCGAACGTGCCCGCCATACACGCCGCGCGTGCGCGGGCTGTACCGGCGCAGGCGCAGCTCTTCATCCAACCGGGCGATGATGGCAGGGTGATCCATGATGGAAAGGGAAGAGTAATTGGTGGGCGTCGCCATGCCTGGCTGGGACAGGCCGTTCCACTCGGAGCTACCGTTGAAATGCCGTGCGATCATTGCGCCAATTCACGAGACATCGACAACGTTGTGTCATGCACCCACTCCGTCGCTTCTGTCGGGCACGCCATCCGCTGGTCGCGTGTGCGAGCGCAGCCATGACGTGGCTTTGGGGGCCCGCCGCTTCCACCGCCCAAACGCTCGTCATCAACAACGCCACCGTGATCGATGGCACAGGGGCGCCCGCGCGGCGCGCCACTGTGGTCGTCGATGGTGAGCGCATTGCATCCGTCGATACAGCACGCTACCGGCCGCGCGCCGGCGTGCGCGTCATCGACGCGAGTGGCAAGTATGTGATTCCCGGACTCTGGGACATGCACGGCCACGTCGCTGAGCTGGGCCAGGCCGGTTTGGGCCTTTTCGTGGCCAACGGTGTGACGGGCGTGCGCGACATGGGCGGCCGTCTCGATGAGCTCCGCGCCTTGCGCCGAGTGCTGGAGAGTGACGCGATTGCGCCGCGCGTATTGTCGGCCGGTCTCATCGTGGAGAGCGCAACCTGGCTGCGCAACGTGCAGCGTATGATTCCCGATACCGACCTGCCCACGTTGCGCCTGGGCGTGGAGAATGCACAGGACGCGGCGCGCGCGGCCGATTCCATTGCCAGACTGCGCTTCGATTTCATCAAAGTGCGCACGGTCGCCAACCGCGCGGCGTATGAGGCGTTGCTGACCGCGGCAACCGAGCGTGGCCTTACTGTGGTCGGTCACGCGCCCGCGCCGCAGGTGTCGTTGGCCGATGCCTCGGATCTCGGGCAGAAGAGCATCGAGCATGGCGGTCCGCCCCTGGCCGCCTTACAGGATCGCAGTGCGGCTGAGCGTGCTGCGCTGTTCGAGAAGTTCGTGCGCAATGGCACCTGGATCACACCCACGCTGGTGCCGGCCCCGGCCTGGCGCGCGCGCACCGAAGAAGAAATCGCGCGGCTGTTGGCCGATACCAGGGGCGTTATCGATGCGCGGCGGCGTACGGTGAGCCGGGCATCGCTCGTGAACTGGCAGCGGCAGCTCGATGCGCGCAGGCTGGAAACGCCCATGGACTGGAGCAGTATCGAGCTGCGCAGCACACAAACGGTGCGCGAGATGCACAAGGCAGGTGTGCGCTTCCTGGCGGGCACGGATCAGGGACTGCCGCTCGTATATCCGGGTTGGTCGTTGCACGATGAACTGGCGCTGCTGGTGCGTGAGATCGGCATGACACCGCTGGAAGCACTGCAATCGGCCACGCGTAATGTGGGCGAGTTCTTCAATGCATCGGATTTGTTCGGCACGGTGCGCGCCGGTCGCGTGGCCGACCTGGTCCTGCTCGATGCCGATCCCCTGGCCGATATCAGCAACACGCGCAAGATCAGTGGCGTTGTGTTGCGCGGACGTTACCTCGATCGCCAGGAATTGGCGGGCCTCATCCGTACCGCCGAGCGCGCCGCGCGTCAATGACGCGGACGTGTTCAAACCACGTCCGATCCCTCCACCACGTATGGCGCCCCCGGAATCGCCAGCTCGAGCGGGCGCTCATGACGGATTACCACGCGCGCGGGGAAAGGTCGCGCCGGTCGATCATCGGTCGGCATCCATGGGCGGTTCACGGCCGAGACGATAAATAATCCATGATCGTCGCCCACCGCGCCGAAATCCGAGAGTACACTCTTGTTGCGCACACCCAGCTCGCGCCGGAGCAGATCCAGCGTGGCATGCGGATCGTCCACGACCAGACCCAGCTCACTGACATTGAGCAGGTCCGCCGGACCAAACGCTCCGCTCACCGCGTTATCCAGATCGTGCCGCGCAATTACCTCCAGCACATTGCCGGCGGGATCCAGGAAGTAGATGGAGTGTGCGTTCCAATCCGGCCAGTCCACAATCGTGCGGCCACTCTGGTAATGCGGCAGCAACACGGCACGTGAGGTCAGCCATTCGAGCGCCGACTCGATCTTGTTCTCCGGGATGTTGAAGGCCAGGTGATAAACCGGCTCGCCCTGGTTGGTAGGCGCAAAATCGATTGTAGTGGCGCCCACCCGCAGCGACACTGCGGACCCATCGTAGCGCGCAACCGGCAACCCGAGCCGGTCCTGGTAGAAGTCCCGCAGCGCACGCGGCATGTGCGTCAACAGCTCGATCTTCAAATACTCCATGCACTTTCCGCTCGTACTTCCTGCTCGTTACACTCGTTTCGCGTCACGCGTCACGTGAACCGCATGCCATTGGGCGCAACCGTGCCCTTGGCAGGCACCTTGGGCGCATCGGGCTTCCGGGCCGGCTCGGGCACAGATCGCGCCGCATTTTCGGCTGCAGGTTTGTCACTGGCGCGGGCGTCCGCTTTGGGCCGCTCACCCTTGCGCATGGTCAGGGCAATGCGCTTGCGCTCGAGGTCCACGGTCAGCACGGTGACGGCGACTTTCTGGCCCACGCGCAGCACTTCGGCAGGATCGCGCACAAAGCGATCGGCCAGCTGCGAGATGTGGACCAGTCCATCCTGATGCACGCCGATGTCGATGAATGCGCCAAAAGCGACCAGGTTGGTCACCACACCTTCCAGCTGCATGCCGGGCTGCAGGTCGGTCAGCTCCTTGACGTCCTCACGGAATGCGGGCAGCTCGAAAACCGCGCGCGGATCGCGCCCGGGCCTGCGCAGCTCCGCGCTGATGTCCTCCAGTGTGGGCAAGCCTACCTCGTCGGTCACGTAACGCTTCAGCTCGATGCGATCGATTTGCGCATCTTGCGCGATCAGTTCGGTCACCCGTACTCCAAGGTCTGCGGCCATGCGCTCGACCAGTTTGTAGCGCTCGGGATGCACGGCTGTGGCATCGAGCGGATGTGTGCCGCCGCGCACGCGCAGGAAACCGGCAGCCTGCTCGAAGGCCTTGGCGCCCAGGCGAGGGACCTCGAGCAGCTCGCTGCGTGACTTGAGGCCGCCGCGCCGGTCGCGCAGCTCCACGATATTTTTGGCCAGCGTTGGACCAACCCCGGCCACGTAGGAGAGCAGGGGCACGGATGCGGTGTTGATCTCGACACCCACGCGGTTCACGCAGGTCTCCACCACATCGTCCAGGCGTTTCTTGAGCCGCTGCTGATTCACATCGTGCTGGTACTGGCCCACACCAATGGATTTGGGATCGATCTTCACCAGCTCGGCCAGTGGATCCTGGAGCCGGCGGGCAATGGACGGTGCGCCGCGCAAGGCTACATCGAGATCAGGAAACTCGGTGCGCGCTACATCGGATGCCGAATAAACGGAAGCACCGGCTTCATTGACCACCACAACCTGGGGCCGTTGCGGTCCCTGCTCCGCGTTGAGCGCTTTGCGGGCGATGGTTTCGGTTTCGCGAGATGCGGTGCCGTTGCCAATGGCGATGAGCTGTACTTCGTGCCTCTTGATGAGCGCGCGCAGCAGATCGATGAACTGGTCCTCGTGGTGCAGATACAGCGTCGCCGTGTCCAATAGT
>JBOHRF010000053.1:0-24645 GCA_050732575.1 Longimicrobiales bacterium | reverse complement strand
GATTCTTTCCTGGTTGCCGTTCCCGACACGCCCGACACGCCCGTTACGCCCGACACGACTCGGTCCTTACGTGCCCGCGCGCGGCTAGTGGTGATGCTCCGTCCCGCTGCGCGCGATCAATGCAAACACAGCAAATCCGAATCCCAGATCGGCGTTGTAGCGGGGCGAGATGTAGGCGGGAATGGAATTCATGCTGGCCCGTGCACCCAGGCTGGCATCCAGGCCGAATCGGCTGATCAGCCGATGCGCGTAGCCGCCGTTCACTTCACCCACCCAGAAACGGCGCGGTGTTACTATGTGCTGGTGAGTGCCATCGGGCAGGTCGACGAACGTGGCTTCCAGCTCGATGCGCTCCACCATCTCGAGGCGCCCAAACATGGTGTGGCGGGCCCGTGTCACCTGACCCTCCAGCAAGCCCGAATGCGCGGTCTCGCCACCGGCGTGATGTGCGGCCCACGCGATGGTCAATGCGCCGGTGCGCTCCGCACCGCTCACCTGATGTTCCAGGCTGGCACTCCACGCGCGCATGCGGCCCCCGCCATGACCATGATGTGCTGACCCGGCTCCCGCCGGCTGGAAATCGGCGACCGATGCCTGCACGCGCGTTCTGTCACTCAGGAACAATGCCGCGCGCGTCGCATAGCTGTGCAGTGGCGCAATGTCGAAATCGTACGGGTTGTGGTCGCGCGCAGCGCCGTTGAACACCGAGGCCTGCCAGGCAATCTGACCGATAGTAGCGCCGGCGGTCACCACGCCGTACGCCGTGTGCGCCGGATTCAGCAGATCGTTGGTCAGGGGCGCGATGGGATCGAATTGCGCCGATGCACGATGGAAGTAGGGCGCGGGACCGAAGGCCGGCTCGCCTACCAGGCTGGCTTGCACATGGGCCTGGCTGCTTTCACTGAGCACGCGTTCGTAGCTCGCCGACAGGCCCATGACCAGCGGATGGGTGTGCTGCCGATCTTCCAGGACATTGTCAAAACAGAGGAAACCCGGGGTGAGCAAGCGGGGATAGCCGCATTCGCCCAGCGTGAGCGGCTCGGCGCTGACCATGCCCGCCACCACGAATCGGTGATCGCCCGACTCGCGGCGCAGGTCGGCCATGAACCAGTTGGCGCTGCCAAATGCGCGAGTTCCGGCTAACGTGCCCGATTGCATGTATTGCGCGAATGCACGACCGTCCGCATTCAGCCGCCAGCGCGCCGGCTCCTGCGCCGCTGTCACTGTCGTCATTCCGAACCACAGTCCAAGAATTCCAACAGTCTGGGTTATACGTTTGGCTGCCCGCATGCACTGCCTGGCTGCTAGTAACCCGCCCTCGCCCTGGCCCTCGATTTTAGAAGTTCACTCGCCGGCAACCACGCGCGCAAGTCGAATCCTGACCGCGCCCGCCATTTTCTCGGTCCACGCTACCAGCGCATTGCCATCCGGAAGTGCGATCAGATGGGGATGATCGGCGCCCTCCGTGTTCGGCACTACATGAGTCGTTGCCGTACCCTCTCGCACGGTGGCAATGGTGAGTGCACGCCGGCCGTTCGGATCGAGGTTCATGGCTATCACCGCGCCTGCACGGGTCATGGTTATAGCCGGGTGTGCAGCCGGCAAGGATTCAGCCGTCAAGAGCGGCAGTGCCGTGCCAAACGCACTCGAAGCACCTGACGTGCGTGCGTAGAACACGCCCGCGCCGCCTTCTTTGCCCGTGAACCAGGCCACGTGCAAGCTACCAGTGTCATCGATGGCTAGCGCCGGACCGGTGTGCGGGCAACCCTGAAACACCCAGCCATCGGCGCGCACGCGCGTGGGCGCGCCGCGCGCTGGTGACAATGTGGCCACCACGGGATCGCGCACGCTGCCTTCGAAGTGTCCGCGCCACGCGGCCAGGACGCGGCCGTCAGGCGCACTGGCCAGGGAGACACGACAGCATGGACACGCATTCCCCCAGTACACGCCATTCTGCGCCGCCCAGCTTACGCCACGATCGGCGGAAACCGCGGTATAGATCGTGGCATCACCATCGTGATGTACGGCCGTATCGCCATGCGCTGGCTGCGCGCCTGTGCGACTATCCAGCCACGCCACGATCATCGTGTCACCGCGTGCGGTAGCGCCATGAAACGTGTGACCAGCCAACGCGCTGGCCGTGTCATCGTTCAAGGTGATGGCGCTGGTCCAGCTGCGTCCGCCATCCGTGGAACGACTGAAGCGCATGTGACTGGCGGGAAAGCGCCGGCCCGGCACCTCGATGTTATTGGGCCAGAACAATGCGATGGCGCCGTTCACGGCTACCATGCGCGCAGAAGCCTCTGCATGGGGCTTGATGTCGTGCGCACGATCGGTCACACGCACGGGCGCGGACCAGCTGGCACCACCATCGCCCGAGCGGGCGAAATACAGGTGATAGCCACTCGAATCGCCCGCCACCCACGACAGCAGCCAGTCGCCATTCGCAGGATCGCGCGCAATAGCCGGATCCGCCGTCTCTCGTGCCCCCGCCACACTGGGCACGTCCACAACGTCAACGCGGGGTCCCGCAGGACCACAGGCTGTCAGCACGGCCACGAGCGTGAACCCGAGCCGGTACGAGTTCCGGTAGTTCCGTGCACGCGCAGCGCGCCCGGCGCGGCCCGCCCGCGCGCGCAGCAAGCGCGCCCACGAGCGAAGCGAGTGACAAAGCGAGGGCGCCTTCATTTCAGGACTGCCTGCAGGCCCAAATACACCATGCGCGGCGCGCCCGGGTTGAGCTGCTCCTGCTCGGCCACCGTGAAGCTCGCGTTTTCGGCATACCGCTCATCGAAGAGGTTCGTCACGCGAGCGACCAGCTGAAAGCCCATGGGCAAACCGACGCTGGTGCGCACGTTGAATAGATTGTGGCCCTCGTACTGGTTGTCGTTCTCCGGATCTTCCCAATAGCTGCCCACGCGTACCCACTCGAACGTGGCCTGGCCGCCGCGCAGGAAGGCGGGGTCGAAGCGGGCGCGCGCATTCATCAGGTTGCGCGGCGCGCGTTCGATTTCCTGACCGGAGTAACTCAGCGTGGGGCGCGGGTTCCAGCTCTCGTACGTATGCTTGCTACGCGCGTATGACACGTCCAGCCGCGCCCAGTCGGTCACGTTCACACCGGCTCCCACTTCCACGCCGCGATGGCGCGTTTCACCGGCGTTCTGCGTCTCACGCTGATTGTCGGCCCGAATGAAGGTCAGGACATCGTCCTGCACGCGCATGTCATACGCGGTCAGCTCGTAGTCGAAGACCGACAGTGCACCGCGCACACCCGCTTCCAGCGCATTGGCGCGAATCGGCTTCAGATCCACCGGGCTGATGCTGCTGCCCTGGCGGAACAACTGGCCTTCCGAGGGCGCGCGGAAGCTGTGCCGATACGAGCCGAAAAGCCCTAACTGCGGTGCCAGCTCCCAGGCCATACCCACCTTGGGGCTCCAGTGGTCGTAATCGACGGTAGTATCGGCGGGCTTGCGATGGCGTCCTGTGGTCAGGGCTTCCAACTGGTTGTCATAGCGGTAGCCGATGTGATCGTAGCGCAGACCCGCCGACAGATGCAGCTGCCTGACCGGTGTGGTCTCCAATTGCAGGTAAGGCGAGGCGCCGCGGAACGTCACATCATAGTCGTAGATCACCGCCCCATCGGTGTACGATGTATAGACCGAGCCCTCGCGCGTGGGCGCAATGATGCGCTCCAGACGGCTGCCCGGACTGTAATCGACATCCACACCGCTGGTAACGCGTGTGCGCAGCGCCGGCAGCTCATAGTGAGCGCGTGCAAACACGCCCAGCGAGCGATGCCCGGTCGTGTAGTACACAGGATCGAAGCTCAACATCCAGGAAGGCAGCAGGCGCATCTCGTTCCAGCGTGCAAACGGTGTCACGGTGACGCCGAAGTTGCGCCCCTGCAGCTCGAGCGCGGAAGACACGCGGAACGCTTCGATGTTGCGCGTGGCAATGGGGAAGTAGTTGTCCTCGGCCGTCGACTCAAAGGTTGTACGCGGCAGCGCCGATGGATCGATCTGATCGATGCGCGACCAGGCCGCTACCGTCTTGAGTTTGAGCCCTTCCCTGAAGCGATGATCCCAGCGCAGCGTGGCACTCTGCCGATCGTAGCCCGTGGCCGTGCGCCAGCCGTCCCACTTGGTGAGGTTCAGGTCCGCGCGCACACCGTCCGACCTGCGTGTGCCGCTGAGTGAGATCAACGCTCGACGCCAGCCGTGGCCGCCGCCTTCCGCGTACAGCTCCGCATTTCGTTCCCCGGCAGGCGCACGCGTTTCCACGTTGATCACACCACCAATCGCATCACTGCCATACAGCGCCGTGCCTGGACCCTTGAGGATTTCCATCCGGCCGGCCTGGGGCACATTGATTTCGTACAGAGCATTGTGATTGAAGAAGCCGGTGGAGCGCGTGGGAATTCCATCCTCGAGATACAAATAGACCGGGCTGGTCGTCAGCGGCTGGCGAATCGAGGTCATGTGACCTTCACCGGAGCCGGCCACATTGACCCACGCACCTGCTACGCGACCAGCTACCTCGGCCGGATGGCTGGGCCGCGTCTCACGCATCTCGGGGCCGGTGACAACACCCGTGGAGACTTGCGATTCCATCTGCCGCTGCGCGACGCCGCTCGCGGTGATCACCATCGCATCCACGCGCACGGCCGATTCCTGCAACCGGAAATCCAAAGTCAGGCCATCACGCACATCGATTTCCCGGCGCACCGTGCGATAGCCAATTTGTTCGATCAGCAGCACCTGCCGGCCCACGGGCGCGTTGGTCAGACGGAAGTTGCCCGTGCCGTCGGTCAGAGCACCGATGGAGGTGTCGGCCACACGGACCGTTGCGCCGGCCAGTGGTTCACCCGTGGACGCGCGCACGGAACCGGTCAACGTGGCACCGCCCTGTGCACGGGCCAGATCGGGAAAGGCCAGCACCATTATGATGAGCAGCCGTCGCATGATGGTTGCGCAGCTGCGCGAAACGCAGTACACAAACATGAGTTCTCCGCAATGTTGAGTGAGAGTTGTCTGCACACGCGCGCACGCGCGTGGAGCAGTACCGCGCCACTCAGCTCAGCGGAGGAGCAGTTGCAAAAGGATGGAGTCGGGGAAGTGGATGCTGCCGAACATCGGTATGCACCACGCGTGTGCGCGCCGTGCTCTCCAGCGACAGCCAGGACGGCACGATGCGGCCAGCAAGCAGCGCCGGTGCGGCTACCGCGCAGGTGCCAAGACAGGTGCAGCAATTCGGTTCTTCGGGAGAAGAAGCGGAGTCGTCCCCATTTACCGGATGATGACCGGCATGGCTCGGGCCAGCGGCCTGTTGCACGTCGCGGTCGTGGACCGGACAGGCGTGACTCGGCTCGATCCCGACCTGCACCCCCAGAAGATTGAGGGTCAGCACGCCAAGAACGATGCTCCGTATCAGTCCTGAACGCCCGATCGACATGTAGCTAAGCTCCAACCTGCGCCGAATTCGAGCAAGAGGCACCTGCTATATGAATACGTAATTGGCGCCCAAACCGGACCTGCCCTCTTTCCTAAAAGCGGGAATCCGTTGATGAACGGCTCTTTGACGTCCCGTGTGCCAGTCCCCAAATGGCCCCGAGCCAGCCCGGCCGGCCGGCCCATGGCGGCGGTGAAACCGGGTTCGCCACCGTCACCTCTTCCGTTCGCAAGACGCGCCGATGACGGTCACATGGGGCTGATCTAGGCTGGAGTCGGCGTACGCAAGCCGTCGAGGAAATTCGCCAGCATCTCGAGATTGGCTCGCAACAGGTCAACGCTCTGGGCATTTTTCGCGAGGCCGAATGAGCCTTCAATCGCGGCCACCAGCAGACGCGCGACCGCACGCGCGTCGACTTCCGGCCGCATTATCCCCCGCTCCTGCGCGCGTTCGAGCGCCACAGCAAAGCCATCGATCCAGGCTTCAAAGGTAGCCGCGAGCCGGAGCCGGAATTCCTCATCGAGCGGCGACATTTCCTGGGCAAGATTGTTGAGCGGACAGCCCTGATTGATGCCCGTGGTGATGAAGTGGTCCGGCCGCTGGCGCAAAACATTCTGCAACGTGGTCAAAGGATCGTCGCTGTCTTGCTCGAGTGAACCGAGGTAAGCGTCCAGCACAGGATTGCGTATGACCTCGTCCACCACGGCGTAGCCGAGCGCTGCTTTATCGACGAAATGATGATAGAGCCCGCCCTTGCTGACGCCGGCTTTCTCGAGGATCGTGTGCATGCTCGCCGCCTGAAACCCGTGGCGGTAAAACTCCTCGAAGGCCACCGCGAGGAGCTTCTGCCTGGTTGCATCGGGCGCGCGCACCCGTTTCTTGCTGCGCCGACGATTCTTGCTCATTCCTTGCGCATAGCAATCAACGGATTCACGCGTGCGGCTCGCAGCGCCGGCACCACGCACGCGCCCAGACCGACTGCGACCATCACCAGCGTCACGCTGGCGAGCGTAACCGGGTCTCGTGGTGCCACGCCGAACAGCAATCCTTCCAGCAGGCGCACGACCGCCAGCGCGCCGACCACGCCCAGCGCGATGCCGAGTCCGAGCATGACCGCGCCATCACCGAGCACCATGGCCAGAATCCTGGTTGGCGCCGCGCCCAGACTCATGCGGATTCCGATCTCGGCGGTGCGCTGACTGATGAAGAACGAGAGTACGCCCGCCAGGCCCAGCGCTGCGATCACGAGCGCAAGCGCACCGAGCATAGCCACCAGGAACGTGTTGAGCCGCTCGGCGGCCACGTTTTCCGCGCGGATTTGCTCGAGTGTAGCCACGCGCAGAATCGGTGATTCCGGCGCCAGCTGGTTCAGAATCTTGTGTACGCGTGGAGCTAGCGCCGATGCGCCCGCGGCGCGGATCACGAACGCGCCCGGAAAATAGCCGAGGTCATACTGTGCCAACGGCTGGAACATGACCAATGGTGGCGGCGCATCCGGTCCGTTGTCGCGCGTGTTGTTCACCACGCCGATCACGCTGCGCCACGCATCGTCCTTCATGCCGATTGCAGAAAGGACCTGCCCGGTCCACGCGACCCGCCTGCCGATTGGATCATCCTTGCCGAAGAGTCGCTCCGCCAGCGCCTGGTTCAGAATCGCAACCGGGCCGCTGCCGCCGCGGTCGGTGGCAGCAAAATTGCGACCCGTTACCATCTTCATACCCGCCGCATCGAAAAACTCGGGTGTGGCCGTGCGGTACTCCGCCATCGGTATCGGCACGCCCGGTTCCTGAGGTCGGCCTTCCGCCTTGATCTCCAACAGGATCTGATTTGGACGTAGAGGAACCGACATACCAACACCCACCGCACTAACGCCGGGCAGCTCCGCAATTTGCCGGCGCATCTCTTCCTGCAGGCTCACAATCTGCGCTGCGCTCTGTCCCTCCTGGTTGACCGGCGCTTCGAGTGTGAGCGTGTTTTCCACGCGTACGCCCGTGTCCACTGCATTGAGCTGCAAGAGCGTGCGCGTCAGTAGCCCCGCCGCGGTCAGCACGGTGACGCTGGCTCCCACCTGCGCCACGATCAGCCCGCGCTGCAGACGTTGTCGACCGCTCGTTGCGCGTGAACCGGTGCGCATCAACGATGCGCCGTCACCCACCGACGGCACAAAGGCGAACACGAGCGCGGCGGCGCTCGCTATTGCGATCGCAAACAACAAGACGCCGCCGTCGAGCCGGATTTCGCTGGCCCGCGCCGTGAATCGGCTGGCGAATCCGACCAGCAGGTCCAGTCCGACATACGCGAGCGCGAGGCCGACGGCAGTGCCGAGCAGCGCGAGCAGCCCAGTTTCAGCCAGCAGTATGCGCCGCAGACGAGCGCGGTCTGCCCCCAACGCCCAGCGCACCGCCAGCTCGCGCTCACGCCGGATATTGCGCGTCAACACCAGATTCGCTGCGTTCGCGCAGGTCGTCAGCAGCACCAGCGCCGCCGCCGCCATCAACAGGTACAACGTCCGGCGCGCGTTGGCCGTCAGCGCAGCGCGCATCGGCGTGAGGCGCACTCCGTATCCAGCCGCGGCGTCGTAATTCTCCGGATGATCCTGGTACATCCGCGCCGCCAGCTGGTCGACCTCCGCCTGCCCACGTTCTATCGTTGCGCCCGGCGCTATGCGCGCAAATACATCCGTCATCCGGTGCGAGCGCCCGTGCACCATCGTCGCGTCAAGATGGTGCGGCGATGTAACCAGATTCACGAAGACATCGGTTTCACCGGGAAACGGTGGCGCCGGCTCCGCTACACCCACCACCGTTACCGACCGCCCGTTCATGCGGAACACTTTGCCAATCACATCCTCAGTCCCGCCAAACGCGCTCTGCCAGTACTCGTGCGTCAGCATCATGACCGCTTCGGCGGTCGGACCATCGTCCCGCGCGCCGATGGTCCGTCCCAGAACCGGCGAAAGTCCCAGAACCTCGAAATAGTTGCCACTCACGATCCCAGCCTGCACCTGCACCGGCGTGCCTCGCCCCAACATCGTGAACGGCATCGCCGAGAATTCCGCGAACCCGGTCAGCGATTTGGCGCCCGTTCGCAGGTCCAGGATCTCCGGGACTGAGAACTTCACCTCCTGCTGCCCCGATTGCGCCGTCGATTGCTGCAGGTAGACCAGACGCCCCTCGTCCGCGTGCGGTAACGGGCGCAGCAGCACACCCCGGAACACGCTGAAAACAGCCGTGTTCGCGCCGATCCCCAGCCCCAGCGTGAGCACCACGAGGATGGCAAATCCAGGCGACTTGACCAGCGAACGAACCGAGTAACGCATAACCGCCTCTGGGTTTAGGTCTGGACCGGGAAAGGGTCCGAGCCGCGCTTACCGACCGACTGGTCGGTAAGATCGACGGCCGGCGCACGCGCGTCAAGGCCGCCGCGTTCCCATACTCCTGTCGATTGTGCCCCGGGAAAATCGACATCGTGGGGGTCAAGTGTAATTCCAGCGCATACACGCCCCGCGCCGGCCGTTCATGTCACGGTAAGCGGCCCCGCCACCACGGTGTAGTCCATCCAGCATCTACGATATTGACCGGCTTCACATTACTATATAGTTATACAGTTCCAACACGGAGCAGCCATGATCCTCAAACGGTTCTACGATGAACGACTGGCCCAGGCCAGTTATCTGATTGCCTGTGGCACGACCGGTAACGCACTGGTGATCGACGGCAATCGCGATATCGAGCCCTACCTGGAAGTGGCACGTGCGGAGCGCGTGCGCATCACGCACGTGACGGAAACGCACATTCATGCCGATTTCGTGTCGGGCACGCGCGAGCTGGCGGCGCGCACAGGCGCAGCCGTGTACGTGTCGGGCGCAGGTGGCGCCGAGTGGCAGTACGGTTTTCGCAACGAGCCGAATGTCAACGTAGTGGGTGAAGGCGATCGGATCGAGGTAGGCAACATACTGGTGAACGTGGTTCATGCGCCGGGGCACACGCCGGAGCACATCATCTTCTATATCACGGATCGTGCGGCTGCAGATCGACCGATTGGTGTGGTGACGGGTGACTTTGTATTTGTGGGCGATGTAGGCCGGCCCGACTTGCTGGAGAAAGCAGCGCGCGTGGAAGGCTCTATGGAGCAGAGCGCGCGTGCGCTGTTTCGGAGCTTGCAACGCTTCAAGCAGCAGCCGGACTATTTGCAGATCTGGCCCGGGCATGGCGCGGGCTCGGCGTGTGGCAAGGGATTGAGTGCCATACCGCACAGCACGGTGGGTTACGAGCGGCTCTTCAACTGGGCATTCGAGCCTACGGATGAGAATATGTTTGTGGCGGCCGTGCTGGCGGGACAGCCGGAACCGCCCGTGTATTTTGCCGAAATGAAGCGCATCAACCGTGACGGTCCAGCGTTGCTGAATGGTTTTCCAGAGCCCGCGCAACTCGGCGTGGCCGAGCTGAACGATGCGTTGAACCGCAAAGCCACGATTATCGATACGCGTCGTCCGGATCAATTTGCGCGGCGTCATATTCCGGGCACGATCAACATTCCGCTGGATCGCTCGTTCAACACGTGGGCGGGCTGGCTGGTTTCCTACACGTCCGATTTTTATCTGCTGGCCGATGCCCGGTTGCCGCTTGCGGTAGCCGACGCGAGCAAGGCGCTGGCCACGATCGGGCTGGATCGCATTGCGGGTTACTTCAGCGATGAAGTTCTGAATTCCTGGTCAGCGCAGGGCGGCGTGCTCGAGTCCGTCCCGCAGGTGCAGGTGGGCGAGTTGGCCGAGCGTTTGGGTAACGGTGCTGTGCACGTGCTGGATGTGCGTGGGCGCTCGGAATGGGATGCGGGCCACTTGCCGAACGTGCCCAACATTCCGCTTGGCTACCTGACCGAGCATCTGGCCGAGCTGCCGCGGGAAGAGCCACTGGTATTGCAATGTCAGAGTGGAAACCGCTCCGCGATTGCGGCCAGCCTGCTGCGCGCACACGGATTCCGCAACGTGAGCAATCTGGTGGGCGGTTTTGGAGAGTGGCAGCGCAAGGGTCATCCGGTGGACCACAGCAGCCTGGCGGAGGTCTGATGTCGAAACTCACACCGGAATTGATGAACATGGTGGCCGAGCGCTTCCGCGCGCTCGGCGAGCCAGCGCGTCTGCGCATTCTCGATGCGCTGCGCGCTGGTGAGCTCACGGTGTCGCAGATCATGGTGGAAGCGGAGCTGTCCCAGGCCAATGTCTCCAAGCACCTGCATCTGCTGCACTCGCTCGGCTTCGTGTCGCGGCGGAAGGAAGGACTGTTCGTGTATTACGCGTTGGCCGATCGCGATCCGTTCCGGCTCTGTGACATCATCTGCGGCCGGTTGGCCCGGGAAAGCGCGGCCCGACAGAAGCTGATGGCCCGAACGGTCTAGCGGGCTCAGGGCCGGCTGGCGCGCTCTCTGGAGGTGGGCAGCAGGCCGTGGCGAATCAGCGCGCTGTCCAACTCGGCATCGCTCGGAACGGACAGGGTCTCGGAGCCGACCGGACTGCTGACCAGCAGGGTGGGCGTGCGGCGTTTCCCATAATTCCAGGACCGCACGCGATCCTCCGCCAGCGAGTCTTCTTCCACGTTCAGATACACATGCGGCACGCCCAGTTCCTGCAGGTATTCTCGCGTATGTTCTGTTTCCTTGCAGGTATCGGCGCCGTAGACCCTGACCTGGCGATCCATAGTGCCCTCGCAGCGGGTTCGGGGTGCGATGATGCCAATCTAACCTTTTGGCGGCGCCATCGCTCCCGCCGCCTGGACTTGCTATCGTTTCCCAGAAGCTGCCTGCCCGTCAGGGGCCGGTCGAACCGCACCCACTTCCACGAGTGAGTCCCCATGTCTTCGCGCATTGTCGAGGCCGATTGGATCTGGAAAGACGGAGAGTTCATTCGCTGGCGGGAAGCCAACGTCCATCTCTTGAGTCTGGCCGTGCAGTTTGGATCCTCAGTCTTCGAGGGAATTCGCTGTTACAACACGCCCAGTGGGCCCGCCGTGTTCCGATTGCACGATCATATGCGGCGGCTGATCGACTCCTGCCGTATTTACCGAATGGACATGAAATGGTCTCTGGGCGAGCTGGTCGCTGCCTCCCTGGCCACCGTGGCACGCAACGGCTTTGAATCGTGTTACCTGCGGCCCATGGTCCTGCGCGGCTACGGTCCGGCCGGCATGAATCCCGTCAATTGCCCGATCGAAACGTACGTGCCGGCCTGGCCCTGGGGCACTTACCTCGGACCCGATGCACTGGAAGCTGGTGTAGATGCCTGCATTTCCACCTGGCAGCGTCCGGAGCCCAACACCTTCCCCTCGGCCGCCAAAGCCGCAGGCCACTACAACAACGCGCAGCTCATCCGCATGGAAGCCGTGGCCAACGGATTTGCCGAAGCGATTGCACTGGGCCCCGGCGGCCTGGTGAGTGAAGGCAGCGGCATGAATGTGTTTCTGGTGCACAAAGGCACGGTCATCACACCCGGGCTGGATGGCACATCACTGCGCGGTATCACGCGCGATTCCATTCTCACGCTGGCGCGCGAGCTGGGTCTGCCCACGGTCGAGCAGCAGGTGCCGCGCGAAACATTGTACACCGCCGATGAAGTCTTCTTCACGGGCACGGCCGCGGAAGTGACTCCCGTACGCAGCGTCGATCGCATCCCCATCGGCAACGGCCGCATCGGCCCGATTACGCGTCAGTTGCAAAAACGTTTCATGCAGGTGGTGCACGGCGAGGTCGAAGATCGTTATGGTTGGCTCGATCGGGTAAATCCGGAAGGAAAAACGGAAGAGGGGAAGAACACGAGAGGCGCACAGGCCAGCCGGTTACAGGAAGAAGTTGCATGAGCCAAATCGATCGACGCGCGTTTTTCCGCCATGCGGCCACGTTGGGTGGCGCAGCGCTGTTTGCTCCTTCGCTGCGCGGACTTGCAGCCTGGAACGCGGTCGGTCCGGATGGCGTTTCCGAGTTACTGGTGCGCAAGAACGCAGCGGCGCGTGCAGGTAACTATGGCGAGTTGGTGCAGAGCACGACCTGCCCGGAGTTTTGGATACCCAAAGATTTTCAGGTGGTCAAGCTGAGCGAGACCCATCTGCCATCCGGCGCCAACCCCGAATTCACAGTACCGGTCGCTGTTGATGGAATGGCCGCGTTTCGGCTGCCCAACGGCAATGTTCGCCTGATCCGCAATCACGAAGTGGGCGACGAGGCCAACCGGGCCACGCCTTTTGGCAAACGTCCTTACGATGCCAAAGCGGGCGGCGGCACCACATCACTCGAGGTCAGCATCACAGGTCAGGGGCAGGATCTGGCCTTGCGTGTAGTGCGAGAGTTTCCCTCGTTGACCGGCACTCTCATCAATTGCGCGGGCGGTCCCACCCCTTGGGGCAGCTGGCTCTCCTGCGAAGAGACCACCGCAGGACCGAGCAAGGGCTACGAGCGGCCACACGGTTATGTATTCGAAGTACCGGTGGCAGCCACGGAAGAAGTCGATCCCATACCGCTGCGTGCCCTGGGTCGCTTCGAGCACGAAGCCGTGGCCGTCGATCCGCGCACCAGCATTGTTTACCTCACCGAAGACATGGACATCCCCACCATGGCGCAACCCGGTTTGAGTGCCGAGGAGCGACCGGGCGCGGGATTTTACCGCTTCATCCCGAATCGACCACAGCAATTGGCCGCCGGTGGCCGCTTGCAGATGTTGGCCATTCGCGATCGTCCGCGTTACGTGGCCAATCGTGACCAAACGCCAGGCACCGTTCTTCCCGTGCGCTGGGTCAATATCGAGGATCCCGATCCGGCTCACGCAGAACAGGATTCTTCCGCCCTGTTCAAGGAAGGCTGGAGCAAGGGAGCGGCACGGTTTCAACGACTGGAAGGATGCTGGTGGGGTGATAGCAGCGTCTTCTTCAATTCCACTACCGGCGGCAACGCGCGTGCGGGTCAGATCTGGCAATATCGGCCCACGCAGACCGATGGCGGAGAACTGCGCCTGGTCTTCGAATCACCAGCGCGCAACGTTCTGGATGGACCTGACAACCTCTGCATCAGCCCGCGCGGCGGCCTGGTCGTCTGCGAAGACGGCGGCGCCGAGCAGTTTATCCACGGCCTCATCCCCTCGGGGGAGCTGTTCCACCTGGTGCGCGCACCCGTGCAGGACGGCAAGCCGCGCCCCACCGAGTTTGCCGGCGCCTGCTTCAGTCCCGACGGCCACGTTCTCTTCTTCAATCAGCAGGGTGTAACCCGCAGCTACAACCTCACCCACGGCGCCACCTACGCCCTGTGGGGGCCGTGGGACAAGGGACTACTGTAAGCTCGACATGTTTTGTGACGTTCTCGCTAACAAGAGCGTGAACGGAAGCGCCTCCACCAATAGAAAACGCCGCCCGGCGTCCCGGACGGCGTTTTCCTCGCTCTCGGCATTCGGGTTACTCGGCTTCTATGGCTAATGGTGGGATAAATCTGCGTGCAAGCTCCCGCGCGTGAGCGTAGGGCAGCACGGTGGGCTTTCCTTCGGCTTCCGCCCACACCGCCCACAAGTGTGAGAGAAATAGCTTTTCCATCTTGCGCAGCGCGGCCAAGTGCTGGCGCGCTTTGCTCCAATCCGTTCGATCGCGCAGCAGTCGCTCGCGCTCTCGATCGTAAATCTCTCGATACACACTCTTGGATCGCAGAAACGACACACCGATCAAATAACAGATCTTCTTGGCCTGCCGGTCGTAGGCCGCACTTTCACCACGACTGGGCGAAGGCTGCGCCACGCGTAAACCTTCCGGCACACCTACTTGCTCCAGCGCGCCCTTACAGGGCTGGCCGGCCGGATCTTTGTGTGCCGATCGAAGCGTGCGGCTGGCCGCCGTGACCGCGGTAGTCCCGCACATTTCACAGCGGTACAGCTGGCCCTGCACCGTGGCCAGTCCACAATACGCCCAGAACGACGATGGGGTCGGCGCTCTCGATAAATCGAGACGCGCCAGCAGGCGCGCGGCCAGGGTAGAACCTATGCCGCGCACCTGTGACAGCCATTCCCACACCGGATGCGAGCGCAGCGCTTCCTCCATCGCTCGTCTCAACTCCTGCTCTTCTTCCCAGTGTCGACGATAGGTGCGGCCGAGCAGCGCCACCGGCCCATCATGCTCGCCCTGCCGGATGGCACGCAGCACGGTATCCGCTTCCTCCAGCGGCGCGCTCTCCAGCCGGCCATCGCGACCCTGAACGATGGCGCGAATACGCTCACCGGCCTGCAACCTGACCCGCTGTGCCTGTTCGTAGGCATCCGTAATCCAGCGCAGGTCACGCGCGGTCAGCCCTTCCCCGGTCAATGTCCGGCCGTGCCCAATTGCGCACGAGCAGGATCGATGCGCCGCACGATCGCCACCCGCTCCACTTCCGGCAACAAAGGTGAAAGCGCCAAAAGATCAGCCTCCCGGGTCATCTCCTGCGCCAGACGCACATCCCTCATGCGCAAAGCCATGAACGCAGCATCCACATAGGCGTGCGCCGCGCGCGCCACATCACCGCGCCGCAAGGCCAGGCGCGCCGCACGGGCCATCAACACATGAGCCCGCTCCGCATCACCCGAATACGCATACAGGCGGGCCGCCCGATCCAGAGCTTCCACCTGTTGCGGATCGCTGACCGCGCGCTGACTCGCTTCCTGCTCGTGCAGCTCAGCCGCTCGATGCAATCGATGCGGCTGCTCGTACAACGCTTCTGCTGCTTCCTTCAACCGATCCGCTCGCGTATTCACCACCGGCGCCTTGCTACTCACCGACCGCACCTCCTGGGCGCCCACTTCGCCCGCCAGCAACCCGGCCAACACCACCGCAGCGACTATCCCCCACTGACGCTTCATTGTCTTCTCCTCGTGACTTGCACCCGGCTCGACCCCGGTTACCACACCACCCACCGCCTGTGCTGCACCTGCAATGTGTTCGCGAAACATGGTTGTTCTCTCCTTTCGACACCGCTATACGGTCCCATCGTTCCGCGTAACGTCAACCAAGTGACCAATGCATCGGCGCACAGGACGAACGGTGTCACAGCGAATGTCGTTCGTCACAACTGCAACGAATTGAATCCTCGCCCGCGTTCAATATGTGCATCGACACAACTCGAGGACGTTGCGCGTTGTCAATAACGCAGTAGCGCACACATGCAGGCAAACGAATTGTTCTCGTGATTTCCATCAGCACCGATCATGATGACACACACAGGCGCATACGATCGTAGTGAACAGGAGCCATTCACGGACGCGCGCCCACCATGGGCTGCGCATTGGAGCCAGTCACCCACAACGCGCTTGACGGGGAGCCGTCAGGGTACCCAGTATGTAATAGGGGTGTAACTGGTATCGATCATTATCATAAATTTCCTTCATGGGTGGACATGCTGCTCGAGACTCGACATTTGCTGCTCGTACAGGAAATCGCGGAACAGGGCGGAGTGACGCGCGCGAGCAAGCGGTTATTTCTGACGCAGTCGGCGGTGAGCCATCAGCTGCTGGACCTGGAACGTCGGCTGGGCATGCCGCTGTTTCATCGAGCGGGCAAGCGGATGGTGCCCACCGCGGCGGGCCAGCGTGTGCTGGAGTCGGCGCGTAACACGCTGGGAGGGTTGCGGCAGCTGGAGGAGGAGCTGCGGCGCTTGGCGCTGGGGCAGGAGGCGGTGATTCGCCTGAGCACGGAGTGTTACACGTGTTATCACTGGCTGCCGCCCATACTGATGGACTATCAGCGGCGTTTTCCGCAGGTGGATGTTCAGATTGTTGCGGAGGCCACGCATCTGCCAGTGGCTGCGCTGTTGGAAGGGCGGATCGATCTGGCCATAGTGCATAGTGAAGCCGACGATGAGCGGCTGAGCTACATGAAGCTGTTTCGGGATGAAGTAGTGCTGGTGATGCGGTCGGATCATCGGCTGGCGCGCAAGCGATTCATCGAGCCAGAGGATTTGCGAGCGGAGCATTTGTTCGTGTACGGCGTTCCGCTGCGTGAACTGACGTTTTATCAGGAAGTGCTGGTTCCGGCGGGCGTGCAACCGCGCAAGACATCGCACATCATGCTGACCGAAGCGATCATCGAGCTGGTGCGGGCGGGCATGGGCGTAACGCCGCTGGCCCGCTGGGCGGCGGCCCCGTACCTGGTGGACGGCAGGCTGACCGCCGTGCGTGTGACGTCGCGCGGAGTACCGCGCCAGTGGTATGCGGCCATGATCAAGCAGTCACCGTTGCCGCTGCATCTGCGTGAGTTCATGCAGATGATCAAGCTGGGTCCCGAGGCCGCCGATGAAGTGCGTTCGGCCTGAGCGGACGCATCAGGTGGTCAGGATGGCACCAATGATCAGGACGTAAGCCAGGGCGCCAGCCGCCAAAATGCCAGTGCTCACGAGGGCAGCGCGTGAGCCGAGCGTGGCGCCCATGTAGATGCCCTCTGCGGGTCGCCATTCCTGGTTGGAAATGCGATCGTAGCGCCGGCAGGCATGGTACTGGTTGCGATTGATGAACTGGTTGCCGCAGCGTGGACAGGTCCACAGCTCTCGTTCGATTTGCCCACGATGAGTCTTGTGGACGCGCACTGGCGTGACTGATGCCGGCGGCATCACGTGGCTGACTGTTTGTTGGATGCGCCGTGCACGCGTGCTGGCCGTGCGCGCATCATCGATGAAGCGCAGCAGCTCGCGCTGGCACGCCAGTGTCATGTCACGGAAGGAAGTCAGGGCCGACGATGCGGCGCGCAACGCGCGCGTGAGATCGGCCGGCAGTTTCGAATTGCCAGCTACCATGGCCTGCAGCTCGAGACGGATGGTGTCACCCACGTCCACACCCGCGGCCGCACGCATGCCACCATTGATGTACAGTCGATGACCGCCCGAGCCCACTGGCATCAAGGTGCCGCGCATGCGCGCGCCATTCAGGCGTCCCTGCACCGCAAAGCCGTCCGGCCTGTGCGTATTTCGCCAACGCCGCGCTGATGCGTGTGGGCACAGTGACGTACGAATTCACACCCGATTTCTGAATACGCGAATGAAAGCGAAGGCTTTTCATGTCGGAACGTCAACGGATCGAGGGGGGAGGATCAGGGGGAAGGTGAGGCGGAGGGTGGAACGGATTGGTGCGACATGGCTGGCCATGCGTTGCCTTAGCGCCTATGCGGTGCTGGGGTCCGGCCAGGCAAGCACGATCGTATTCAAGCCTACTCAACGGCATATTTGATCTCTCGACAATGCGCCGATTGGCTGGTCAGGCGCAGTGCACTCATCACTTCCACCCCCTCCCCCTTCCCCCTAATCCTCCCCCTCGATCCGTTCTGTTTCACCAAATAACATCATGGTGTCCAGCCGCCGTGAACACCAGCCGTCGTTCTTTGACGGGAGTGCCGGTGAGCCGGTGCCAGCAGGCGGCATAGATATCGACCTGTTTGCGATAGTGCTCGGTGCGCGCACGCAGCACGTTCGGCTCGGCGACGTCGGTCTTGTAGTCGGCGATCACCCAACCATCCTTTTCCAGGAAGGCCAGGTCAATGCGACCGGAGAGGACTTCGGGCAGACCGGAGCTTACTTCTTCGGACCAGGACTGCCATTCCTGATCCGACACTGCCAACTCGAAAGGCACTTCGTAGAGCACGTGCTGCGCGGTCCGTGCGCGCTCCCAAAGTTCGGAATTTTGCAGTGCCCGTACCAACTCGAGGAGTTCCGTGAGCCAGAGCGGCTCGCCCTGCGCATCGGAGGGACAGCCAGCGAGGAGCAGAGCGTTGCGCGCACTTGCGCGCAGCGCATCATCGGTTTGGCCGCGGGCCGCGGCGTGCAGGATGAAATGCACGGCATCACCCCAGGCCGGTCCGCCGGGTGCCATGTCCGAGCCCAAAGCTGGAGCCGCGGTGGGCGTATTGATTTCACTTGTGGGAGTGTCGAGTTCTGGACGCTCAGCGGTCCCATCATTGTGGGTGGCTGGAAGCGCGAGCCCGAGCTGGAAGATGGGTTTGCCAGCGCGATCGTAGCCGAGCGTGGTGGCATGTGGTGGTGCAGCCAGGCCGAGCGAAAGTTGTGGGCTGCCTAACGTGCGCCGGCGCCCGCGCCGGGCGGGCAGGTCATCCGGCTTCACGCGTTCGCTTATGCCGGCGGCGCGAAACGCAGGTTGGCGCTGCGCCGAACGCGCGCTGCGCAGTTGCTCGATCTGGCGGCCAAACCAGCTTGGTTCCTTGTTCAGCTCCTGGCGCTCACGCGGGGGCAGCGGCAGCAAGGGCAGTTCTACGGCGCTATTCTCATCATCGAGCAGAGCATGAAAGCAGCGCCACACCGACTTCTCATCCATCTTCTCGCAGCGGGCCACGACCAGTTCTTGCGCAGCGCGTGTGGCCGCCACATACATCAGGCGATCCTCTTCGGCATCCTGCGCCAGTCGCTCTTCGGCTTCCAACACATCCCAGATTGCAGGCCGCGCAATGGGCTTGCGGCGGTCGCGCGTAGTGGAATCGAAAACGGCAAACCAACCTTCGGCCGAGCCATCCGGCATACGCCGTTGCACGGTGCCGGGCGCGCGCAGGTTGGCTTCGATGGGATTGGCCAGGACGACCACCGGCGCTTCCAGCCCCTTGGCGCGATGCAGGTTCATCACGCGCACCAGGTTGCTGGCGCCGGGCAGCAACGGCGCTTCCGCATCATCGCGCTCCAACGCCGACTCCAGCATCTGGATGGCCTCGCCCAGCGTGGTACGCCCGACCAAACAACCCTGACGCGTCACATCCAGTGTGTACAGCAAGGCACCGGCGCGCGTGGCGCCCAGCTCACCGCCTGCCGCGTAGGGCAGAATGCCTAACTCATCGACAATGAGCGGAATGGCGACATCAGCCGTTTCCGTACGCACCAACTCCCACATGCGCTGCAGTTGCGCCAGCGCGTCATCCACAATGGTGCCGCTCAACTGGCGCGAGAGCAGGTGGAAGTGTCCGCCGGCCAGTGCGTGTTCGTGCAGCGTGTCGTGATCGATGCCGAAGAACAGGCCTTCCAGCACGGCCAGCGTGAGCACGGCATGGCCTGGATCGGCCAGCGCGCGCAGCAGCAGGATCAACTCGCGCAACTCCTCTTCCATACCAATGCCGGCGCCCGAGATCTCGTACGGCACATCATGGCGCTCGAGTGCGTGCGCAAAGGCGTCCAGCTGATGTTTGGTGCGGGTCAGGATCAGGAAGTCCTGGGGTTCGCGCTCACCGGCTTCGATGCGGGCGCGGATCCAGGATGCGATGCGTGCACTGTCCGGCCGAGCAATGTGCACCCAACCGCGCCCGGGATCCTGCGGGAATCGATACCAGGCTACGCGACCTTCCTCCTGGCGTGCGGGATTGGTGAGCAAGGGTGCGAATGTGGCCTGATGCAGGAGCGGGTCATCGCTCTTGGGGAAACGCGCCTCGAATACCTGATTCACGAAGCGCGCAACCACGCCATTGGAGCGGAAGTTGGCGGTCAGGCCGACCACTTCACCAAATGCGCGAAAGCGCTGCTTGACCTGCAAGTAGAGTGAAATGTCGGCCCGCCGGAAGCGGTAGATGCTCTGCTTGGGATCGCCCACCACGAACAGCGCACCCGCGCGCGGCTCCAGGTGAAGCCACGCATTCGAGTCACTGGGCGCCTGTGCAGCCAGACGGAACAACACTTCGGCCTGGAGCGGATCCGTGTCCTGGAATTCATCGATCAGCAAAAAACGGTAACGCTCACCCAGCTCGCGGCAGATGTCCGGATGCTGGCGCAACAATGCGGCCGTGCGCAGCAGCAGGTCCTGAAAGGTGAGCCGGCCGCGGCGCAAGCGCTCACGCGTGTAGTACGCGGCGGCCGCGCGCGCAAAGCGGATGGCCAGCGTGTAGCGGTGGGCCAGCCAGCGCATGCACGTTCTGCGTACCGGGTTGTCCGTTTCGTTGAGCGCTTTCCACTCGGTTTCCAGGTCGCGCACCAGCGCAAAATGTCTGCGGTCTCCGGTCCAGCGGTTAAGTTTTGCGTCTTTGTTGCCATACACGGCTTCGAGTGCGGCATTCAACAGCTCGACCCGCCGATCCCACTTCAGCTCATCGCGGGAAAAGCGGAGCGAGCGCACGCGCCGTTGCAGATCGTCCCAGCCCGATTCCGGCTCGCGGTGTGGCATGAGCCGCTGTGCTCCCGTGAGCAGACGCTGCAGCTCGCTGCGCACGGCCATCAGCTCCTGGTCACTGGGAGCGCCGTGGGGCGGCGCAGGGAACCGGACATCGCCATTGTCGGCAATCTGCGTGTAGAGACCGAACAACTGGCGCGGCGCCAATCCTACCTCGATCAAGCGGTCGTGCAGGCGCGAGCCTTTGCCATCCTGGCGGCGCCGCCCGGCCACTCGCTCCAGGAACCGATTCCAGGCCTCCCCGCGCAGCAGCTCTTCTTCCGCGCCGTAGATCTCGAGAAAGTCGGGCGGCACACCTGCCTCCAGCGGCCGCTCGCGCAACAGCCGACCGCAGAACGCGTGGATGGTGCCCAGGAAACAACCGTCCACGTTGTCCAGCGCTGCGCGCGTGCGCAGCTGTTGCACGGAACCGTTGGGTGCGGCGCGGAACGTGCGCTCGAGCTGATCCTGGAAGCGCTCGCGCAGCTCGGCCGCGGCCTTGCGCGTGAACGTCACAGCGACCACGTGATCGATAGTCGTAACACCGCTCACCATGAGCGCAACCAGGCGCTGCACCATGGCCGTGGTCTTGCCCGAGCCAGCACCGGCTTCTACCAGCAGGTTGCGATCGAGCGTGTGCACTATGCGATCGCGTTCATCCTGATCGGGCGGCCGCCACTCAGCCATCGACCCTCCGCAGGATGCGCAGTGCTTCTGCTTCTTTCAGCTCCATGCCGTGGTCCCGCATCCAGACCGCGCGCGGCGACTCCGCGCTGCCGAATTCGCCCGGTATGGCGCGGCACACAGCGGCAAAATCGCAGTAGCGGCAGTCGCGGGCATCGTCCGTGGTAGCGAATACATCGCCACCGGCAATGCGCTGCAACCGCGCCAGCGCTTCTTCCGCTGATCCCAGTTGACGCGGCCAATATTCCGCGGTCTGATTCTCGCCGCGCAGCGTGGGAAAGTGATACTCCATCTTGGCCACTTCACGCTCCAGCAGACGTGACGCCGCCAGCGAATACACAACGTGCTGGATGCGGCGACCGCCCTGGAACGGACGGGACGGCCAGTAGCCGTATTTGCGGCCGGTCTTGTAATCGATGACCAGCAGGCGGCCATCTTCCATCTGGTCGATGCGATCGATGGCGCCGCGCAAGCGCAGGGGACCCAGTACCGTCTCTACCATGAAGGGCCGATCGCCCTCGCCGAAACGAAGCTCCAGCTCGATCCATGCCGGCCGGTCGCGCCGCATCAAACGGACGAAGCGGCGCAGATCCTCGGCCAGCTCGCGCTCTTCGCGCTTGAACACCTCTTCACCGGGTGGCGGCAGGCGATCGCGCGTCAGGGTGATCGATTCGCGCAATGCAGTTGCGGCGATCTCCCAGAATTCGCGGGCGCCGTAGTCCACACCCCGCTCACGCGCGCGCCGCAGTGTATGCTCGTACGTGCGATGCAGCAGCGATCCGCGTTCCAGCGGATCCAGCCAGCGCTCGGGATCGAACTCGATCAGCTCGGGCGGCTCTACGCGCAGCACATAACGGTAGAGGTAGCGGCGCGGGCAGGTGCCCAGCGCTTCCAGTTGGGTAGCCGAGAAGATGCGATTCATCGATGCAGCGCGCCGCAGCTTGCCGTGATACGCAGTGAATTGCCGCTCTTCGCGCGCGCGCCGCGCTTGCTGGCCGCGCTGCAAATGCGGATACACGGACTCCACCAGGTGCGTGGCACTGTGCAACACACCCGCTGCCGATGTGAGCGCGGACAGCCAGACATCACCCGCATCCAGCCGACCCGCGCCCTGCGGCACCGCACTCGCCAGTGTGCCCAGCGCGTTATGAAGATCGGAGTACGTGACGGCCGCATGGCCGCGCAGGAGACGCAGGGCCTGCAGCATCTCGGTGGCAGGCGGTACGGCGCGCCCTTCCGTGGCATCCCAGGCAGAAAACGAAAGCGTGACCGCGCCCGGCAATCCGGCCAGCAGCTCGGCCAGCTCGTAACGGCGCAGTACGGCGCGCTCGCGCGAAGTAGGCAAACCCAACAAATCGCGGCGCGCTGCGTCCGTCAAAATGGGATCGGCGCCCGCCATGGCCGACACGCGGCTGGCATCGAGTCCCACAATGAACGTGTGCGCCCGCTGGCAGAGCCCACCCGAGCGCAGGTCGCTGAAATGCAACCGGCCCGGCAGCGAGGTCCAGGCCGGCGAACCATCTTCGTCCACACCCGCGCGCGTTTCCGCACATCGTTCGATGATGGCCAGCGCCGTCTCCCACGCAGTGGTGCGCGTGAGCTCATGCGCCGCGCGTTGCAGCCGCTCGCGCACCAGTCCGCGCACCACGGTATCGTTCTCATCACCCGTCGCCACGTGGTCCAGAAAGACCAGCAACCCACGCGCAATGTCGGCCGGTGCGTGCCCGGACTCGGCTGCGCGCAAGCGCGCGGGCCCAGCGGGCGCCGCATCCAGGATGGGAATGACCATGTCGCGCAGCGCGCGCAATTCCGTGCGCTCCCGTTCGCGCGCCCGCTCCACCTCGTGCGCATCGCGAACGTCATCGGCTGTGGCCGGCGCCAGCGCCGCGCGCAACGCGCGCTCCAGGATCACGTAGTAGCGCTGTTTGCCCCAGCCGATGCGCAGCCGGCGCAGACGGTAGCCCAGGCGCGAGCCCGGTACACCCGGCGCATCCTGCGGCGCCACATCGCCCGTCTCCAGCATGACGCGCAACGCTTCCGCGGGAAACGATTCGCGCAGCCAGGCCAGGTACGCGCGTACCGCCCGACCCGTGCGCGTGCGCGCCAGGTCAATGCCGTTGGCCATGGTGAGCGGAATGTTCAGCCGGCGGGCCAGCGCGTACAGCGCGTTGCCGTACGTGCGCGCATCGGTGGCAATGATTTCCACCTGATCCCACGGTGTTTTCTGCTCCACCACCCGGCGCAGCACTTCGCGCAGTTCGTCCACTGGAGTGGCGGCGGCGAACAACTGCAATGGCGACGGCGAGGGCGACGGCGAGGATTCGGGGGCGTGCAGATGGGCCAGCGGTTTGACGCTTTCTCGTGCGGTGCTGCGCAGCAGGCCATCGGGGAGGTCGAGGCCGTGGATGCGTTCGCTGTGCAGCAACTCGGCTGCGCCGGTACGCAACAACGCGTCCAGCAACTCGCCGCGCAGGCCGAAGCGTGTGGTTGCCATGAGCCACACGCGCGCATCGCCAAACGGGCGCGCGCCCGCGTGCAGGCGTTGCAATGCCAAGCGCAGCACTGCTGCACGATCGAGCAACTGCTCCGCCGCAAGTCGTCGCTCGTAGTCGGCCAGCACCGCTAGAGTCGCTCTCAGAATACGCCCCGCACCCGCGCCCATCCGTGCCGCGCCCGCGCCTGTCGATTCCTCGCCGTCGCCCTCGCCGGCGCCCTTGTAGTTCCGCGCGCCTGCGGCATTACGCAGCAACGCGACTGCGCGATGTACGGCCGTGCGGAAGGAAACGCCGTACAGTGCGGCGCGCAGATCATCATGGCCGGCAGTTACTACCGCTTCGATGGCTTCATCGACCAGGCGCATTATGCGGAACTCATCGGCCACGGTCTGGCGGCGCGCGGTTACATCATCGTGCACCAACTCGAGGGCCAGTAGCCAGGGCGTACTGACCTCCCAACCCAACCAGTGCGTGCCCGAGAGTGTGAGCGCTCGCAGCAGTTCGTGGCCCTGGGCTTTGCTGGAGCACACCAGCATCTTGCGCTCCAGAGCGTGTCTTTCTGTCGCCTGGGCCAGGGACTGCAGCAGCGTCGACCCCGGCATTGTGCTACGAGGACTCGATGGAGTGCGCAGTTTCAGGTGTGGTGTTCACGCGGCGCGCGCGCGCCAGCCAGCGCTCGCGCGCGGCCGGCGAGTGCATGTGCGCCTGCAGGGAGGCAAGGGCAGGTCTGCGCGCCAGCAGCGCGCGCAGCGTTTCTTCCGTCAGCTCGCAATCGGTGAGACGGCGCAGCTGGCGCGCTTCCAGCGCGGCCAGCGCCACGCCATCGCGGAACAGCACGCGGTTACGCGTGATGGCGGGCACGCGTGCATCGGGCGTCACAAGGCCGATCAGGTTGAGCGG
>JBOHRF010000052.1:0-24661 GCA_050732575.1 Longimicrobiales bacterium | reverse complement strand
CGTTACGCCCGACACGCCCGTTACGCCCGACCAACCCAACCGTTACAATCCCAAACAATTCCCATCACGATAGAAGAACGACGTGCGGTGCAGGTCGACGCTGTCGGCTTTGTGGCCGCGCAGATGGAGTACGCGGAATCCTGCGGCCTGGGCCAGGGGAAAGGCGCCCGCGTATTGCGCGCGATCGCTGTCATACAGCACAATGACACCGGCGGGCGTGAGGCGCTCGAGGGCCAGAGCGAAACATTCCATGCGATGCCGTCCATCGACCAGGATCAGGTCGAAGTGCTGATCGCTGGCGCGCAAGGGCGCAGCATAACTCTCCGCCGATTCGTTGGAGGTGGGAAGCAGCGTCACATTGGCGGCTGCGCGCGCGCGCACGATCTCGAGCCACTGCGCGTGATGTTCCAGCGCGGTTACGTGCGCTACCCGGTTCATGAAGAACAGCGTGGAATAGCCGGCGCCGAACTCCAGCAGATGGATGCGTTGGTTGAGCCGCTCGCTGAGCAGCTCGATAGCGCAATAAGGCAAATAGGGCAGGGGCCGGTCGTCAGGATCGAGCGGGCGCATGAGCCGTACGGAGCGGGCCCAGCCCCAGGCTTTCACGATCCCCACGCGACGGCTGAACAGCAGAATAAGTGCGAGTAACAGCCGCGCGGGCAGGAAGCGGTAGATCACGCGCCGAACGGACTTTCGCATCAGGGCTCGCGGTCTGCAGGGTGAGGCGGGAGTGTCGGGCGTAACGGGCGTAACGGGGTCGCTTTGTTGCCGTTCCCGGCACGCCCGCTACGCCCGTAACGATCGACACGCCCCGGTTCTTATCGTACGGTCCGGTACATCAGCTCGAGCAATTCATCATACATGGCTTCGGCGGGGGTGTCACCTTCGCGGATGGCAGCGGTTGCGCAATGCTTCAAATGGTTGCGCATCAGCTCACGGCCCACGCTGCGCAGGGCTTCGTGCACGGATGCAATCTGGGTCATGATGTCGGCGCAATAGCGGTCTTCTTCCACCATGCGCTGCAGCCCGCGCGCCTGGCCTTCGATGCGGCGCAGCCGCTTGAGATTGCGGTCTTTGATATCGGCATCCACGGCCACGGCATGGCGGCCGTGTTCGGCGTCCATCGTGGCGCAGCCGCAACTGGCCACGGCGGGCAATACGTTCTTGGTTTTGGCCACGGGCCTCCTTCACGCCGCGGGCGCCATGCGCGCGCGGCCCATGCGAGTGTGACGCAGACGCAGGCTGTTGCCTACTACACTGACCGAGCTGAAGGCCATGGCCGCGCTGGCCAGCACGGGACTCAGTACGATGCCCAGCGCCGGGTATAGTGCTCCGGCAGCCACCGGGATCCCAATCACGTTGTAGATGAATGCCCAGAACAGGTTCTGTTTCATGGTGCGCAGCGAGCGGCGCGCCAGCTCGAGCGTGTCGGCAACACCGTACAGGTCATGGCGCATGAGCGTGACATCACTCGCCTCGCGAGCAATGTCGGTCCCCGAACCAATGGCAACGCCCAGATCGGCCTGAGCCAGGGCGGGCGCGTCATTGATGCCATCACCGACCATGGCCACGCGCCGGCGCTGCTCCTGCAGTTGCTTGATGGCAGCCACCTTGTCTTCCGGTCGCAAATCGGCAACCACGCGATCGATGCCGGCCTGCGCAGCAATGGCCGCGGCGGTCTGCTCGTGATCGCCAGTCAACATCACGACTTCCAATCCCAACGCATGCAGCCTGCGAATGGCTGCTGCGGAATCCGTCTTGATGCGATCGGCTACCGCAATCAAACCGGCGAGCTTGCCATCAACGGCAATGAAAAGAGGCGTGCGCGCCTGGCTGGCGAGTTGGGCGGCCGCGTCTTGCAATGGACTCAGGTCGATATGGTTGGCACGGAGAAACGCTGCATTACCAGCCAGCACAGCACGACCGGAGACGGTGCCGCGCGCGCCGAGTCCGGTCACCGCCTGGAACGCGCTCGCTTCCTGTAACGTCAGGTTGCGCGTGCGCGCCTGTGTGACAATGGCATCGGCCAGTGGATGCTCGGACAATTGTTCGAGCGACGCTACCAGGGTCAGCAGTGCGTTCTCGTTGCCATCGAGCGCAATCGTGTCCGTGACCGTGGGCCGGCCCTCCGTGATGGTGCCGGTCTTATCGAGCGCCACCGTGGTTACCGTACTGGCCCGCTGCAACGGCTCGCCGCCCTTGATCAGGATGCCGAGCTGCGCGCCTTTGCCCGTGGCTACCAGTACGGCCGTAGGCACGGCCAAACCCATGGCACACGGGCAGGCAATGATCAAAACCGAAACGGCAGCCGCAAACGCGCGCATGGCCGGTGCCTGCTCCGCAGTGACATACCAGATGGCAAACGTGAGCAGGGCCAGTTGCAGCACCACGGGCACGAAGATGGCACTCACGCGATCGGCCAGCCGCTGGATGGGTGCGCGCGAGCCCTGCGCGGATTGCATGAGCTGCACGATGCGCGCGAGCACACTCTCTTCACCCAGTGTAGTGGCGCGGTAGCGAAACGCGCCCGTGCGATTGATGGTGCCGCCCACTACGCGCGACCCTACGGCCTTCGCCACAGGTAATGCTTCTCCCGTGATCATCGACTCATCCACAGCACTGGCGCCGGCCAGGATTTCACCATCAACGGGGATGCGTTCGCCCGGACGCACTACCACTACCTCGCCGCGCTGTACCTGCTCCACCGGGACATCCGCTTCCTGACGGTTGCGCAACACACGCGCAGTGGGCGGCTGCAGGTCGGCCAGGGCTCGCAGTGAGGCCGATGTTTGTCGGCGCGCTCGGGCTTCCAACATGTTGCCCAACAGGATCAGCGCACTGATGAAGATCACGGCCTCGTAATACACGTCTGGCATTAGTCCACGGCTCACGAACAGGCCAGGCGCAACCGTGGCCAGCAGTGAATACAGGAACGCCGCGCCCGTGCCCACGGCAATCAGCGTGTTCATGTCCGCCGAATGATGGCGGAACGCGCTCCAGGCTCGCGTATAAAAGTGCCGCCCGGCCCAGAGCATCACGATGAGCGTAAGCAGCAGCAGACCGTAGGTGAGCACGGGCCGCGGTACATCGTACAGCCAGGGCATCACTGGACGCAGCACGGGCGTGATGCGCTCCATGGTCCAGCGCATGAACGGGTCAACGGTCACGCCGTGCACACTATGATCGGCCGGGACCATCAAGGGCATCGATGCCACCATGGCTACACCCGCCGCCGCCAGGCTGAACGCGGCCTTGCGCCGCAGTTGGCGAAACTCATCCGTCTGTGCACGCTCGTGCGCCGCCTGCTCCTCGAATGCAGAACGATCGCGTGACGTCAGCTCAGCGCCGTAGCCAGTGGAACGGATGGTTTCCACCAGCTGTTCGGGCGAAGTGAGGTGGGGATCGAAGGCCACGGTCGCGTTCTTCAATACCAGATTCACGCTGGCTGCGTCCACCCCCGTCTGCCGCTCCAGCGCTCGCTGCACGCGACCCGAACAGGCCGCGCAGGTCATGCCACTCACCGGTATGGTCACGCGCGCAGGTTCGTGCGTCGGGCCAGCACGGCTTGCTCCCATCGCTCAGTCCTCCACGATCAACTTGCCGTGCAGCATGCTCATGCCACAGGCAAACTCATGCACGCCCGCTTCATGCGGCGTCAGCTCGATCACCGTCGTCTCGAACGCCGGCAGGAATCGACGCACGCCAAAATCTGGAATCACGATCTCCTCCGAACAGCTCGAAGTCTCCTGCCGGTCGAAAACCAACCGAACGCGCTCACCCCTGCGCACGCGAATCAGCGCGGGCTGGTAACCGCCCCGCACCAGCACGCGCACTTCCTGCACGCCGTTGCGACGGGACGCCGTGGCCACTGCGCGGGCGGGGGCCAGGAAGAAATACCAGTAGATCCACATGATGCCGGCCGCACTCGCGGCCAGCACCATCAGCTCGGACAGCGTCATGGGCCTCCGTCTGATACCCAGGGAGGGTATCGCATGGGAAGGATAATATACCCCCATACCCTATGCAAGGGCTCGGGCGGCCCAGCGCATGGTGCGGCGCGGTGGCTGGGGAGCTAGTTCTCTGAGGGTATGGCCGCGGGAGCGGGAGCGGGAGCGGGAGCGGGATTCGGGAGCGGGAGCGGGATTCGGGAGCGGGAGCGGGATTCGGGAGCGGGAGCGGGAGCGGGAGCGGGAGCGGATCGGGTGGGGCTAGGAGGGGCGAGTGAAATTGACCTTTCTCGGGACGAGAGGGGAGATCGAGGCGAGGCGGCGTCGACACTGGCGGCATTCAGCGCTGCTGATAACCCATGAGCGGCGGCGAGTGTTGATTGATTGTGGCGCGGACTGGGTGCGGCGGCTAGCGCGCATTCGCCCGCATGCCATCGTGCTGACGCACGCGCATCCGGACCATGCGTTTGGTTTGGCGCAGGGCGCGCCCTGCGTAGTGATGGCCACCGAGGCCTGCTGGCAGACGATAGAACGGTTTCCCATCGAGCAGCGCCGCACCATTCGACCGGGCCGGCCGGTGCGCGTGCACGGGCTGCGCATCGAAGCCTTTGAGGTCGAACACTCCGTACGCGCACCTGCGGTTGGATATCGCATCAGTGCAGGCCATGGGAGTGTGTTCTACGCGCCCGATCTGGTCTCCATCGTAGAGCAGCGGAAAGCACTGCACGGTGTGCAACTCTACATTGGCGATGGTGCCTCGCTCACGCGCCCGTTGGTGCGTCGGCGCGGACGTCGTTTGATCGGGCATGCGCCGGTGTCCACGCAATTGCGCTGGTGCGCGCAGGAGGGTGTGGCCCGCGCGCTGATCACGCACTGCGGGACGCAGATCGTGACGGGCAATGCCGCGGTCATGGCCGCGCGCGTGCGCGAGCTGGGTGAGCGGCACGGCGTGCAAGCCGAGCTGGCTCATGACGGCATGACCCGCATCGTGCGGGGTTAACGGGCGCCGCCCGCCCCATGGTCGTTCGCGTGCTCGTTTGTGGACCCCTATGCGAGTTTGCGCAACGCGCGGGTGTCCAGCGTCTGCCTGGCCAACCCGGGCGTCAGTGCGGCGACCACGAGTGCGCGTCCGAGCTGATCACCGGTCAGGGATGCGAACTGATCGCGCAGTGCAGCGCCGCCCAACCAACCACCGATACGCAGCGCGCCATCGACCAGACCTGCGGCGGCACGCTCTAGCACACGCACCTCTTCGCGATCCGGTCCGGTAATGAAGGAAGGCCTGGCAATCAGGAAGTCCAGTCCGGAGCTGCGCAGTTCCTGCTCGATGCGCCAGCGTACGGCCAGGTATTCGTTAGTCGTCCTGGGTGACACACCAAGCGAAGAGAGATAGATAAAGCGGGCCGCGGGGCTGGCCGCGCGGGTGACATCGAGCAGGAGATGGGAGAGTCCGTAGTCCACCGCCTGGTAAGAGGAGTCGCGGCCGGCGGCGGCAGCGCGGCGCGTGCGCCCGCGCGTGGTACCGAGTAGCGCAAAGACCAGGTTGGGAGCGGTGGCGGTCAGGGCAGTGCGTAGCGCGTCGGTTTGCCACGGTGATGCATCGACGGTAGCACCGAGCGCGGCGAAACGCCTGCGCCACTCGCTCAGCCGGGGTGAGTCGGAACGCACGTGCGCCACGGTGGGCACGCCGCGCGCCACCAGCTCACGCACGACCGCGCGCCCCGTGTATCCGGTAGCTCCGGCAACGAAGGCATGTCCGGTCATCCAGGGGCGGGCAGCAGGAGCGTGAAGCGCGAGCCCACACCGACCTTGCTCTCCACTGAGATCATGCCGCCCATCAAATTTGCCAGGCGACTGGAAATCGTGAGGCCGAGACCGGAACCGCCGTGCGGCCGTGTGTAACCAGTTTGCGCCTGCACAAAGGGCTCGAAGATGGTATCGATGCGATCGGGCGCGATGCCGATGCCCGTGTCTTCGACGACGAACTCTGTAGAGGCCGGCTTGCCGTTCTTCTTGATGGTACGGCAATCGATGCGAACGCGTCCGCCACTGGGCGTAAACTTGACGGCATTACCGAGTAGGTTGACCAGAATCTGTTCGACGCGTTTGGGATCACCAACGTAGCGCGTTTCGGGCGCGATATCGGCACTGAGCTCCACGGTCTTGGCTGCGGCCTGCCGATCGATGACAGCCAGGGCGGTGCGCACCGCCTCGGCGGCCGGAGCCGGTCGGGGTTGCAAGGCGACGTGCGCGGTTTCCAGCTCCGAGAAGTCGAGCAGATCGTCGATCAGCGAGACCAGATATTGGCCACTCATGTGCACGCGTTCGAGCCGTGCGCGCTGCGATTCGGTGAGCGGACCATCCATACCCAACTGCATCAAATCCGTATAGCCGAGGATGGCATTGATGGGTGTGCGGATCTCGTGACTCATGTTGCCCAGGAATTCGGACTTGGCGCGGTTGGCTCGTTGGGCTTCGGCTTTGCTCAGCTCGGCTTCGGCCAGGGATCGCTGCACCTCGTCGGCCATGTGATTGAAACCAGCAGTCAGCGCACCGAGTTCGTCGGTGCGATCGGTTTGCACGCGCTGGTCGTAGCGGTGAGCGGCAATCGCTTCCGCGGCATCATTCAAGGCCAGGATCGGCCGGGTGAAACGGCGGCTCAACAGCCAGATCACGGGCACGGCCAAGAGCAGCAGCACCAGGCCGATCAACCCGGCCTGGCGCAGGAACTGGTTGGCCCGTGCGTCCGCAACGGACTCCGGCGTTTCCACGATGATGTCCCAGGGAGTGCCGGCAATGGGTTGGCGGCCTGCTACGTAAAGGGCCCCCGCGCGCTCGAGATTCTCAACCGGACCCTCTCGCCTTCCATTGCGGGCAGCCGCTTCCAGCGTGCCGTCCAGATGGACCGCCCAGCCATCCGGATCTCTGGTATTGCCCAGCAGAACCCGGCTGTTCTCACCAATCAGATTGTTGAACGTGCGCGTGGTTTCCGCACTGGCCGACACCACGCGCAGGGCGGCCATGAAACCCACGGTTCGACCTCGTGAGCGAACCGGCGCGACCATCCAGAATCGAACGCGGTCCACGTCGATGAAGAAAGTGCTATTTGCGGCCAGAGTATCGTTGTGCTCCGCTTCGACCAGCACCTCTTCCACGCGACGCACGACCTCGACTCCGGGCTGATCTCCGATGTAGTGGACGGGACGTCGTGTGGAATCGATCAACAAGACGGTCATCGAGGTGTCAACCTGCCTGCGCATGGCCGCCAGAGCACTTTCAGCCGCGGCAATTGGCCCGCCTGAGAAGGTGGCCTGCACGGCCGGGCTATTGGCCGTCCGGGCGACCAGCGCCCTGCGTTGCTGGGAAGTTTGGCCGAGAAGCCGGCCGAGATCGGCAGCCAGTCTGGTATTGCGCTCGCCGGCGGCTAGCAAGGCAGAGCTGGCAATGTCGCGATAGGCGAGCCACACGAACACCAATAGAGTGGCTGTCAGCAGCCCGGAAACCACCAGCGGCAGCTTGTGCTCGAGGGACAGGCCGCGTCGCCGAAAAGGTCGAGTATCCCCAGGATTTGGATTCACGGGCGCGCCAAAGTGCAAACTGCTCCGGTTCTAGTAACGTTCGCTGCGCTCACCGGCGCGCGCCAGTGCGCCAGGCGGGCGCTCGCGGGCGCGTTTCGCGGTGTTCGAGCGCGCTCGCGGCGGTCGCGTCTACGGATGCTTTACGCAATACTGCAAGGAATCGTCCAGATCACTCATCCCAGCACTGGCGCGCCATGGGCAGCTCGTGGCGGACACGTAGTCGACGCCCATGGAATCGCGCTGTACCCCGAAGAGGCGGTGGCCGGCGGCAGCGAGAAGGCGCAACGATGCGGGTATCTGGAGTCGGCGCAGGAGGCGGCCGTCGTCGGCAAACTGTAGCCACTCGGAAGCGCTATCGCCGGGTGCCAGGTAGCGCGCCACCCAGACGGCGCCTCGACTATCACCCAGCAGGTCCATGTAAGCGGGCAGCGTCCTGGGAAAGGGAATTTCCTGCCAAACGGACACGCGCCGTGCCTCATCCAGCGGGCGGCGCGTGCGCATGACCAGAAACGAGTCGATGATGGCCTGCGTCACGGGACGCTCAGGTGGCGCGGCGCGCACGATCAGGGCAAGCTTGCGGGCGCGCGTGTAACAGCGCACCTCGAACGCATCACTGTCTGCCAGGCACACGTGCTGACCCGCCGCAGTGTATTGCGCGTTGACCGTGAGCGGCAGTTCCAACACGAGATTCCGGTCACCCGAGCTGCGTGCCCAGCGGCGCATGGAATCCTCCTGCAGCGGCCAAATGGCAAAGAGGTTCCGGAACTCGTTCGGTCCGTTGCCCGGCCGACCCACTTGGTACTGGAATGCGCCGCTCGAGGAGAAGAAACGCACTTCACTGTTGCCGGCATCGGCAACAGCCAGGCGATCATCAGAGAGGGGCACGACACCCGCCACGCGCGCGAACTCATAGACAGGTTCGCCCTCCAGCTCACCAATCCGGAGGTCGGGATCACCAAGGAGTTGTGGCGGAAGAGCGGCTAAAACACCGGCACTGTGCTCGACAATGCGGATGCCGGCACTGTCGCGCGCCAGCGGTGGCAGGCAACTCCGATCGGCGCACCCATACAAGGCAGCGAACGCAACGGGTAGCAGGTATTGCCGCGCTTCAGGCGAGCGCAACATCTTGCTCTTTCAAACCGTTTCTCCAATTCCCGGAGGCACGACCTTGCCTCGAATGCTCGCGTTTTCACCCGCCATTGCGCTAGTGCTGGTTGGCGCAGCCGCAATGCGCAGCCATGATCGGCCGGCACAGGAGCGCATCGTGATCCGGGCTGGCACGCTGCTGGACGGCCGCGGCGCTCAGCGCAACAACGTCGACATCGTCATCAATGGCCGACGCATCGAAGCCATCCGGGCGGCGGGCAGCGCGCGCCCCACACACGACCTCTCGGCCTTCACCGTGCTGCCGGGCGGCATCGACACGCACGTGCACATCAACTGGCACTTCGATCCGGATGGCAAAACCCACCATTTGCCACCCGCGCAGGAGACGCGCGAGCAGGCGCTGCAGTACACGGTCGAAAACGCGGAGGTCACGCTGCGCTCGGGCATCACCACCGTGCAGAGCCTGGGCGCCGCTATTGATAGCGAAGTCCGCGCTGCGATAGCATCCGGCAAAACACCCGGACCGCGTGTGATCACGTCCCTCGGCTCGTTGTCCGAAAGAACGGGATCACCGGATTCGATACGGGCAAGAGTGCGGCGCTTCGTGGCCGAAGGCGCCGATGTGATCAAGATCTTTGCATCCGCCAGCATTCGTGATGGCGGCGCCGCGACCATGACGCTCGAACAACTGGTAGCCGCTTGTGATGAAGCACAAAAACACAACCGCCGTTCGGTCGTGCACGCGCACGGGCCCGAGTCGGCTATGCGCGCAGCCCAGGCCGGCTGCACCACCATCGAGCACGGCGCACTGCTCGATGATGCCGCACTCGACACCCTGGCCGCGCGCCGCATGTTCTACGATCCCAACATCGGCCTCGTGCTGCAGAACTATCTGGACAACAAGCCCAAATTCCTGGGCATTGGCAATTACACGGAGGAAGGCTTTGCTCACATGGAGCGCGCCGTGCCGCGCGCGCTCGACACGTTCCAGCGCGCGCTGAAGCGCAGAAATCTGCGCATCGTGTTTGGCACCGATGCCGTAGCCGGTGCACATGGCAGAAACTTCGAGGAGATCATCTACCGCGTGCAGAAGGGCGGACAGCCCGCCATGGATGCAGTGGTATCCGCCACGTCGCGCGCCGCCGAGTCGCTTGGCCTGCAGGATTCCATTGGTGCGATTGCGCCTGGCATGATCGCCGATCTCATTGCCACACGGGGCAATCCTGCGTCGGACATCACCGCTTTGCGACGCGTCACGTTTGTCATGAAAGACGGGAAAACAACGGAAGGGATAGGGACAGGATTAGGATTAGGGGGAGGATTAGGGGGAGGGACTGTAACTCCGCAATTCCAAGCAACTAGCGCGCGCCAGGTTGTTGCCCAGGTTGGTCCCTACCACCCTACTCCTCCCCCTAATCCTATTTCCTCGTCACTTCCCCCTTCCGTTGATTGGCCGTCCTACGCGGGCGATCCGGGCGCGATGAAATACTCCGCCCTGACCAACATCAACCGCAGCAACGTGACCCAGCTAAAACTCGCCTGGGAATGGCGCCCCGGCGAAAAAAACATTCGCGATACTGACACCACCAGGGCTGCTCGCCCCGGTGATTTCCAGGTCACGCCTATCGTGATCAATGACACAATGTACCTGAGTACGCCATTCAATCGCGTGATCGCACTGGAGGCCGGCACGGGTCGCGAGTTGTGGAGCTACGATCCGGGTGCGTACAAACCCGGCCAGCCCTCGAACGGCACCGGCTTCGTGCATCGTGGTGTGGCCGTGTGGAGCGGCAACGAGCGGCGCGTCTTCATGAACAGTCGTTGGCGGCTCATCGCACTGAACGGCAAGACGGGCCGACCCATCGCATCATTCGGCACCAACGGCGAGGTGGATCTCACGAAGAACTTGCGCCGGCCCGTCAAACTCATCCACTACACCAACACCTCGCCCCCGGTTGTGTGGCGCAACCTGGTAATTGTGGGCAATGGAGTGGGTGATCGCCTGGTCTACAAGAGTGATCCGCCCGGTGATGTGCAGGCCTTCGATGTCATGACCGGCAAATTGGTGTGGCGCTTCAACACGATTCCCGACGCGGGTGAGTTTGGCGTGAACACGTGGGAAGAGGAATCGTGGAAGACTATCGGTCATACCAATGTCTGGGCGCCGTTCAGTGTCGATGCCGAGCGCGGCATCGTGTATCTGCCGGTCAGCACTCCCAGCAACGACTACTACGGCGGCGCGCGCAAGGGCGACAACCTGTTCGCCGAATCGCTGGTGGCACTGGATGCCCGGACCGGCAAACGCATCTGGCATTTCCAGACCGTGCATCACGGACTCTGGGATTACGACATCCCCGCACCGCCCGTGTTGTACACGGCGACCGTGAATGGCCGCGGTGTCGATGCCGTAGCAGTACTCGGAAAGACCGGCTTCGTGTACGCGTTCGAGCGCGTGAGTGGCGCGCCCATCTGGCCCATCGAAGAGCGAGCCGTTGCGCCGAGCGATGTGCCGGGCGAGCGCGCCGCGCGCACGCAGCCATATCCCACTAAACCCAGGCCATTCACCAGGCAGGGCTTCACGGAAGACGACGTCATCGATCTGACTCCGGAGATCAAGCAGCTGGCGCTGGCCGAGCTGGCGAAATGGCGCACGGGTCCGCTGTTCACACCGCCGTCGCTGCAGGGGACCGTGGTTCAGCCAGGCGTGATCGGCGGCGCCGGTTGGGGCGGTGGCGCGTACGATCCAGAGTCGCAGACGTTGTACATCAAGGGCACCAATCAGCCCGCACTCATGCGCCTCATCAGTCTGCCCGAGTCCGACACTATCCAGGCGCAATTCTCCTTCGACCGAGGAGCATCACTGCGCGTGCAGATTCCGCAACCAGCGGCCGGCGGCGATCCGCTCGATGCGCTGCCCATCAACAAGCCGCCCTATGGCAACCTCACGGCCATCGACATGCGCACGGGCGAGCACCGCTGGCAGGTCACACTGGGCGACAATCCTTCACTGCGGAGCCATCCGCTGCTGCGCGATCTGAATCTGCCGCCGCTCGGTGTGGCCGGAGCGCCCGGTCCCATAGTTACGGCGGGCGGTCTCCTCTTCGTGACCGGTGGCGGCGCCGTGTTGTACGCGATCGATACCAACGAAGGACGTGTGTTATGGCAAGCGGATCTGGGTGGCCGCGGATACTCCGTGCCCATGACGTTCCGCAATCGTGCGGGCCGACAATTCGTGGTCATCGCGGTGGGAGCTGGAGAGAATGCGGTGCTCAAGGCGTTCGCGTTGGCTGGTGTCGAGTAACGGCAAGAGAGCAGTGACCGCCTACCTTCAAGAGCGCGTTCTCTCTGGTTACGATCACGGCTGGCTGCTCAGGTTTCTGCGACCGCGCGCAGTAACGGGTGTCGAGACGTTTGATGGTGACACATACACACGTGCTGTCCGCATTGACCGTGGCCTGCACGTCCTGACGCTCGAGCGTGCAGACGCTGGGTTCCGCGCCCGTATCACACCCTCCACATCACGCACAACGCTGCAGCGCATCGCGCGCACTGTGACCGGCGCTGACACTGATCTGGCCGCGTTCCGCGCGCACGTGGTGGACGATTCGATTCTCGGCCCGCTGGCAGCGGCGCACCCGGGCGTGCGTCTGGTTCGTTTCGCGGATCCATTCGAGGGTATTGTGCGAGCGGTCCTCGGACAGCAAGTGTCGCTAGCCGCAGCGGCTACCACGGCCGCGCGTCTGGTCTTGCTACTGGGCGAGCCTGGGCCGTCGTGGAACGGTCCCGCCCTGCGTGCCTTTCCCTCGGCGCTCGCCGTCGCAAAAGCAGATGGGCAGCTGATCCGCTCGGTCGGCCTCACGCGCGCGAAAACGGCCGCACTGCGCGAATGCGCTCGGGCTATTGTGGACGGCACACTGGACCTGGCGCGACTGGCGCGCCTGCCCGGCGCAGACGCGCAGACGGCATTGTGCGAGCGGCCCGGCATCGGCCCCTGGACGGCTGCCTACATCCGCATGCGCGTCCTGGGCGATGCCGATGCATTCCCCGCTTCCGATCTCGGTGTGCTGAAGGCATTGCGCCGAATCGTCGGCCGCGACCGTCTCAGTGCGCGTGACGCGGAGTCGATCGCCGAACCGTGGAGGCCCTGGCGCGCTCTGGCGGCGATTCACTTGTGGGAGAGTCTCTCCGCGTTGCGCAACGTGCCGGACGCGCGAAAGCTCGGCCCGAGCGGTGCGCGCTGAACGAGCGCCGTTGATCGGACTGGATGCATCGGTAGCCGTCGATCTGCTTCTCCAGCGCGACGCAAGATCGGAATCGATCTGTTCCTGCCTCGGCTCTGGGAGCTGCGTCACAACGTGACGGCCTACGACCCGTTGGTTGACGAGATCGAACCACCAAACATCCCGCGTCTTGACGTCGTGGGTCATGAACGCACTCTCCGCCGGAGTGTCGCATTGCGATGTTTTGCAAACGGCCGAAAAGCACGGCCAGGAGAGACGTAGTTACTTCACGACGCTTGTTGGGGCACGGTAGCGAGCGCGTTTTGTTACTTGCCCAAGGTTCAGGCCCGGTCCACACGACAGTTGAAGCAGCCCGGCCGGGCGTTGTGCACGTGCAGGTACTCGACTGCCGCACTGGCAAAGAACTGCTGGATCTGGGTTTCCAACGCACTTCCGTCGATGACCTCCGATCCCACCATCATTCCGGCACTGTCATAGGCACGGATGGACAACAGCCGCCGCCGAATCATCTCGGGCACTTCGTTCACTTCGGGAAGCGCCTGTTCCGCCTGTTCCCGCACGAAGATTGGCCCGGACGCCTGGTAGGGTGACGCAGTCTCATGATGGGTGAACGGCACCAGGATCACGCGCTCGCCCAGCTGCGCGTCGGTCAGGCTGACACGGCACGGGTAGCCGGGTCTCGTGTCAACGATGCAACGGCGCGCGCCCAGCTCGAGCAGCTCTGTGTCGGAGAGCGAAAACAGGTGGGAGAATTGGTCGACCGGAAGTGCAACGACCTGGAACGGGATGTTTTCGAGTTTTGACATGGCGGCAAATTTAGCCGGTTGGAACCGCGATCTCTACCGGAGAATGGACAGGAAATTCTCAGCGCGGCGCGTGCAGCCCGGTCGGCGCAGAGGCCAACCCGATGCTCGGCACGTTGATGGATGGGCGAACCTACGCCCCCTGGGACAGAGGACGATTCTAATTCGTTACGCTTTCGTTTTCGCTTTCGCTTTCGCTTTCGTCCGTTCCCGCTTCCCGCCCGAATCAACTTCGGCGGGTCCCACGTAGAGTCGCAGGTCGCCCGGGCTGGCCCCGTGCGAATGGCGCTCCAACCCCGGGCTTGTGCGGACTGTCCATGGTGAAGGGCCACGCGCGCCGGGGCCCTACGTCATTCGTTCACCTCTACGGAGTCACGCTCATGCTGACGCTCGTGCAGGAGATTCGCTTTGCCCTCCGCTTGCTCGCCCGTTCTCCCGGTTTTGCGATCGTGGTGATTCTCACGCTGGCACTCGGCATGGGCGTCAACAGTGCGATCTTCAGCGTGGTGAACGCAGTCCTGCTGCGGCCACTCCCTTTTGCACAGCCCGAGCGGCTGGCCGTGATCTGGGAGAGCCGCATTGCCCAGGGCAACTTCATGTTTGCGGCACCGCCCACGTTCCATGACTGGCGCACGCAGAGCCGCAGCTTCAGCAACATGGGCGCATTTTCCCCACAAGAGTTCGTCATCATGGGCAGCGAGTCACAGCGCGTGATGGGCGCGCTGGTCTCACACGATCTGCTGCCCACGTTGGGTGTGCAACCCGCATTGGGACGCGGCTTCACACCCGCAGAAGAGCGCGCTTCAGGCGAGCGCGTGGTCCTGATCAGCGATGCATTGTGGCGCAGCCGCTTTGCCAACAGCCCGGGCGTGCTCGGGCAAACACTCGCACTCAACAACGGCCGTTTCACGATAGTGGGTGTGCTGCCGCCCAGCTTTGTTTTTCCGCCTGCCATCGATCTGGAAGGACACACGGTCCCGCGCCGCACAGACATCTGGGTGCCGTTCCGCACGGATTTCGCCGGTGGCAATCGGGGCGCGCATTTCATGACCGTGATCGGCCGACTGGCACCGTCCGCTACGCTGGCATCAGCAGAGACCGAGATGCGCACGCTGGCCAGCGTAATGGGACGGCTCTATCCGGAAACGAATCGCGCATGGACGGTGCGGCTCGTCCCGTTCGAGCGGGTACTGGTGGGCAATGTGCGTTCTGCGCTGTGGGTGCTACTCGGCGCCGTGGGCCTGGTCCTGCTGATTGCCTGCGTCAACGTGGCCAACCTGATGTTGACTCGCTCGGCAGCGCGTCAGCGCGAGTACGCCATCCGTGCCGCGCTGGGCGCGGCGCGCGTTCGCCTGATTCGCCAAACCATCATCGAGAGCCAACTCCTGGCCGTTTTTGGTGGCCTTGCAGGTCTATTGCTCGCCTGGGGTGCGATCCGCCTGCTGGCGCGTTTTGCTCCGCCCGAGCTGCCGCCTGTCGATGGCTCGTGGATCGACGCACGCGTGGTGCTCTATACGATGGGCCTGGCAACACTGACCGGGCTGCTGTTTGGACTGGCGCCCGCACTACGTGCCTTCTCGACCGATATCGGCCGGCTCATGCAGCAGGGCGCGCGCGCCGGCTTCGATCGCCGACACACGCGGCTGCGCAGCACGTTGACCGTGGCGCAGATCGCGCTGTCGCTCGTTCTGCTGGTGGCGGCCGGGTTGTTGTTCCGCAGTTTCGTAACCATGCGATCGGTAGACACGGGGATCATTACGCAGAACGTGGTCACCATGCGCGTACTGGCGCCGGCCACGCTGTACCCGGAGCCTCACCGCACGGCAGGATTGTTCCGCGAGCTGGAGACGCGCCTGCGCGCCACACCCGGTGTAGAGGCGGTCGGCTTCACGCGTGACATTCCGCTGGCCGCCGACTTCCAGGGCACACGCATCACGGCGCCTGGCTTTGTGACCGATCAAGAAGCCGATAACGCGCGCACCCATTTTACAGCGGTTACGCCCGGCTATTTTGCCGGCATGAGCATTCCGTTGGTGAACGGCCGCAACTTCGACGAGCGCGATGCCACTGGTGGTGCACCAGTCGTCATTGTGAATCAGGCGCTGGCGCGCGGCGTGTTCGGCAACACCAGCGCGGTCGGCCAGCAGATTCAATTCCAGGGACAGCCAACCACGATCATCGGTGTGGTGGGCGATGTGCGGCTCGAGAAGATCACGGATGAGCCGCGCCCCATCGTCTATCAGCCGCATGCACAGGCCGCTTCCTACCGTTCGCTTTCACTGGTACTGCGTGGCCACGCCGATGCTGCCGCACTCGCTTTGGCGGCACAACGCATCGTGCGCGAGGTGGATCCCGCCGTAGCCACGTTCGATGTCAAACCCATGTGGCAGGTCCTGAGCGATTCCGTAGCCCAGCCGCGTTTCTCGGCATTCGTGCTGCTCGTGTTCTCCGCGCTCGCTCTCGCCCTTGCCGCAGTGGGTATCTACGGCGTGATCAGCTACTCGGTCACGCAGCGCACACGCGAGATCGGCGTACGCATCGCGGTGGGCGCGCGCCCGCGCGATGCGCTGGCGCTCGTGTTGCGCGAGGCGCTGCTCCTGGCCGCAGTGGGCGTTGGGCTGGGCGTGATCGGAGCCATCGCCTCCGCGCGGCTGTTCAGCGCGCTGCTTTACGGCGTGCTCGCCGTGCATGTGCCCACCCTGGTCAGCACGGCCGCTTTCATGATCATCGTTGCCTTTGCTGCCAGCCTGCTGCCGGCACTGCGGGCGAGTCGGCTGCAACCGCTGGAGGCAATGGGCATTTGAACTGATTTGTTCTTACTAATCCTAATCCTCCCCTTAATCCTAATCCTCAGCACTCTCCTCCTCCTTCAAACGGCAGGAGGAGGAGAGTGCTGAGGATTAGGATTAAGGTGAGGGGGAGGGGGAGTGTGCATTACCACCAGAAGAACGGTGGTACGCCATGCATTGGATCCTCGAAGAATCCGTACGGCATCGGTTCCTCGGCCGGGAAATCGAGTCCATTGCCGGCGGCGGCGACCGATGCGCCAGCATTCCATTTGGGTGTTGCAATGCCGTACAGAGAGCGCAGGAAGAAATCGTTGCGCCGGCGCGTGCCATCGGGGCCGGTAGCGCCGTGGCCGCCGTTGGGCACGACCAGCAGCTCGAAGTCTTTGCCGGCGCGGATCAATGCATCCACCACCTGCATCGTGGACGCGGGGTCGACGTTGTTGTCCATCTCACCGACGGCCAGGAAGAGCGAACCCTGTAGCCGGTGCGCGTGGGTCACGTTGGAGCTGGCGCCGTAGTGCGGACCCATCTCACCCATCCAGTGCTCGTTCCACCAGATCTTGTCCATACGATTGTCGTGACAGCCCGAGCTGGCGAACGCGGCATCGTAGAAATCACCATGCAGGAGCACGGCGCCCGCCGCGTTCTGACCGCCGGCCGAACCGCCGTACACGCCCACGCGGCTGATGTCATACCATGGGTATTTGGCGTGCACGGCTTTGTGCCAGAGAATGCGATCGGGGAAGCCAGCATCGGCCAGGTTCTTCCACGCGACATCATGGAAAGCCTTGGAGCGATTGTTGGTGCCCATGCCATCGATCTGCACCAGGATGAATCCCAATTCGGCCGTTGCGATCAGGCCCTGACCGCCGCCCCAGGTCTTGGGCACAAACGATCCCTGAGGGCCCGCATAGATCTGTTCGATGACCGGGTATTTCTTGTTCGCATCAAACGTGAACGGACGCACGATGATGCCCCAGATGTCGGTGACACCATCACGCGCCTTGGAGACGAACACTTCGGGCGGTCGCCAGCCCGTGGCCAGGGCGGCCGACATATCGCCCTTTTCCAGCGGCAGCATTCTCCGGTCACTCGCGCGCCGCAGCTCCACTACGGTGGGCAGATCCACGCGCGAATAGGTGTCGACATAATACTTGCGATCGGGTGACCACTCGATGTTGTGCGTGCCGTCGGCCTCCGTGTAGGGGACCAGGCCCGTGCCATCGAAATTGATGCGATAGAAGTGAATGAAATACGGATCCTGGTTGCGATTCATGCCCAGGGCGCGGAAATAGATCTGACGATTGGCGACATCCACGCTGTCCACGGACTTGACCAGCCAGTTGCCCTTAGTGATCTGATTCTTCACGCGCCCGGTGGCGCCATCATACAGATAGAGGTGATTCCAGCCGTCGCGCTCGGACATCCAGATGATTTCCTTGCCGTCATACGCGCGACAGTCCATGGTGACAGCACCGCCAAACTGGCAACTGGCGCCCACATCGAAGCTGTAATTCTTACCCGTGTCGCTGAGTCCGGCATTGACCGGGCGGTAGGCAAAGAAGCTCTTGGTCTGCTCATCCACAATGGCGCGTGTGGTCCCGGTATTGGCATCGACTTCTAGCACGCGGTACACCATGTGGCCGCGCTGGTTGTACTGGAACGTGAAGGCGCCATTGTCGCGCCGCCAAACCGGGCGCGTTATGCCGTACGCTTTCGGGAAGAGACTGTGGTCGATGATGGTTTGTTTGCCCGCTGTGACATCGAAGAGCACCGGTTGATTGAAGGCCATCACATCGCCCGGCTTCTGATAGTTCTGACTGGTTTCATAACGAGGCTGCACCTGATCCGTCGGTGACGAACGCACGTAGTGGATGACCCGACTGTGACCGGGCTTGCGGCGGAACGCGACCAGTTTCTTGGAGTCGGGCGACCAGACAATCGACATCAGCTGATACGCATCACCCTCCGAACCGTCCACGCTGAGCAGACGATAGTTCGGCGTTGCTGCGGCACCACCGCGGCCGCCACCACCGGCTCGCCCGCCACCACCCGCACGACCACCAGCCGCATTGGCATTGGGCCGCGTGTACGGGCGGACGGCGAGGTCGTAATCCTGAATGAAGGCCTCCATGGTGCTGTCCGGCGAAACGATGCTCGTAGGTGTTTCGTCGCCCGCGGCGCCACCGCGACCGCCACCCTGGCCACCGCCGCGGCCTGCGCCGCCGCCCCGTCCAACGCCTTGCGCCTGGGCATCGCCGCGCGCCGCACCCGTGCGCGTGCAGGCGTAGTCAGTCAGCGTGCAGCGATAACGCGACTGACCCACATCGGCTTCCATGGATTGCCGATCGCTCGCCCACGACCACGTTGTGAAAGGCAGCGTGATGGCCGTGTACTGGCCAGACGCAGCGCTGGATAGCGCACTCGCCAGGCGCGCATGGTCGAAGGCCGGCTGCTTGGTCCACGCGTCCGGATCCACCAACACGAACTGGTTGCCGCCCGTGACCGACAAGCGATACCAGAACTGACTGGTGCTGCCCACCCAGTTGGGGCCTCCCTGCACCAGCCCGACCGTGAGATTTGCATAGCGCTGCGTCACCGTGGCCGCGCGCCGGTGCATCTCCAGTGACTCCTGGGCGCCGGTGCCGACGGGCAGCCCCAGGACCGCAAGGGACGTCAGGGCTGTGTAACACAGCCGTTGCCGGAGCGAGGATCGCTCCCCCATGGGTTGTGTGGTCATTGTATCTCCGTTCGATGGGCGTTGCGGCAGGGAACAAGGCGCCGCGCGATGCCCGGGGCTGCGCCCTGCCGTGCTGCGGAACGCGCGCGGGATGTGACGGGGCACCTTGAATCGCGGTGGCTGTCGTATATTTTATACAATTCATTCCCACCTACACAATATCGGCCCGACCGTAGAATGGCATTCCCGGAGGACACGGTGAAGCGGTACGCGCCCCTGGCCCTGTTGCTAGTCGTGAGCGCGACTCTGCCCCTTACGGGTCAGACGTCCAATGCTCTGCGCCCGGAGCTGGTGCGCGGACTGGAATTTCGAGCGGGCGAGACCTGGCGGCGCGTGGGCCTGGAGCAGTCGGAGCATATTGGTGAGATCGTCATCGATCCCAGGAACTCCGAGGTGGTCTATGTAGCCGCGCAGGGGCCGCTCTGGGCGGCGGGCGGTGAGCGCGGACTGTACAAGACCAGCGATGGCGGACGCAGCTGGACGCGCGTGTTGCAGGTGAGCGACAACACGGGCGTGAGCGATGTGGTGCTGGATCCGCGCAATCCGGATGTGTTGTACGCCGCCTCGTATCAACGGCGGCGGCACATGGGCATGCAGATCGCCGGTGGCCCGGAAGGTGGTATTCACAAGTCGACGGATGGCGGCCGCACCTGGAAAGAGCTGACGAACGGACTGCCGACCGGTGACATCGGCCGCATCGGGCTGGCGCTTTCCCCCCACAATCCGGATGTCGTGTACGCGCTGATGACGGCGGAGCGCCGCACGGGTGGCTTCTTCAAGTCGGCGGATGCGGGTGTCACCTGGACGCGCCAGAGCGATTACGTGCCGACCGATCCCCAGTATTACATGGAGTTGTATCCGGACCCGCGCGTGGCGGGTCGCATCTACACACTGGATGTGCAGCTACGCGTAACGCAGGACGAAGGCCGGACGTGGGTGCTGGCGCCGCAGGCGGGCGTGCACGTGGATCACCATCTGTTCGCCTACGATCCGCGCGATCCGGAGCATCTGATCAACGGCAACGATGGCGGTCTTTACCAGAGCTTCGACAGTGGTCGGACCTGGGCCTGGTTTGCCAATCTGCCGTTAGCGCAATTCTACTCGATCGATGTGGACGACGCGCAGCCGTATTACAACGTGTACGGTGGCTTGCAGGACAATGGCACGTTGCTGGGCCCGTCGCGCACGCTGACCGGCAACATTCAGAACTATCACTGGACTTCGATTGGCGGCGGCGACGGCATGCAGCCGCGTGCGGAGCCCAGGGGCACGCGCTACGTGTACGTGCAGAGCCAGAACGGTTCGCTGTCTCGCCTGGATCAGTTGCTCAACGAAACAGTGAATATCCGGCCGCGCAATCCAACCGGTGAGCCGCCCCTGCGCTTCACCTGGAATGCGCCGTTGTTGTCCAGTCCGCATGCGCCCACGCGTCTCTATTTCGGCGCGCAGCGACTGTTGCGTACGGACGATCGCGGTGCCACCTGGCGCAACGTGAGTGGTGATCTCACGCGCGCACTGAATCGGGACACCATGCCCATCATGGGCCGGGTCTGGCCGGACAGCGCAGTGGGCCGCAACCTGTTCACCAACACGCTGAGCACGCTCACCATCATCGATGAGTCGACCTTGCAGGAAGGTCTTTTGATCGTGGGCAGTGATGACGGGCGCGTGCACATCAGTGACAACGCGGGACAGACCTGGCGCGCGGCCAACATCCCCGGCCTGCCCGAGCTGGCCGTGATTGCCGACGTGGCGGCGTCCGTTCACGATCGCAACACGTTCTACGTGGTGGCGCACAACTTCAATCGGGGCGACTTTGCCCCTTACGTGTATCGCAGCACGGATGGCGGCCGCCAATGGGCCTCGCTCTCGGCTGGTTTACCCGCGCGACATGTCAGCTGGAGTCTGGCCGAAGATCATGTGAGTCGGGATCTGCTCTTTCTGGGCACCGAGTTCGCGCTGTTCTTCAGCCACGATGGCGGCCGGCAGTGGCTGCCTTTGAGCGGCAACGTACCCACAATCATGATGCGCGACCTGGCCATTCAGCGACGCGTCAATGACCTGGTGGTGGGGACCTTTGGGCGCGGCATCTTCATCCTCGATGACTACAGTGCACTGCGCGCGCTCACGCCCACGGTACTGGCGCAGGAAGGCACGCTGTTCCCGGTCCGTGATGCACTCCAGTACAACGTGCGGCGCGCAGGCGCGGGCGATCGCGGCAGCTTCAACACGGCCAATCCGCCCTACGGCGCGTTATTGACCTATTACGTGCGCACCGCTGCTGCTTCACCTCTGACTATTCGCATCTCCAATGCGGCGGGTGAAGCCGTGGCGCACGTGAATGCGCCCGCACAAGCGGGTGTGCGCCGCGTTGCCTGGGACCTGCGCTCGCCGCCTCCGCGCGACAGCACAGCGGCCGGTCGTGGGGGTCGCGCCGGCGGTGGCGGCGATGAAGAGGGACCGCCCCAGGGTGGCCGCGGTGGTGCGGCGGGTCGTCCGGTACCGCCCGGCGAGTACACGGCACAACTGGGCCGGGGCATGGGCGCGAGCTTCACGCCGATGGGATCGGGCCAACGCTTTCAGGTGAGAGCGTTCATTCCACCTACCAACCTTTGAGGTCGATCATGGTGCAACGCGTAGCCGTTACGTGGCCCTTGTTGGCTCTGCTGGTCGGCAGTACCGCGTCCGCGCAGCGGCCGGCACCAGCACGCGCGGAAGGCGAGGGCCCGTTTTCGGTCATGGTGATCCGGGGCGCCACCATGATCGATGGCACGGGCTCGCCGCCCGTGGGCCCGGTCGACATCACGATCGAAGGCAATCGCATTGCGCGCATCGCGAATGCGGGCACACCAGGTCTGGCGGCGCGCCAGCGACCGGTGCCGCAGGGCGCCAAGGTCATCGAGGCGGAAGGCAAGTACGTGTCGCCCGGTTTTGTCGACATTCACCTGCACACCGGTGATCCCACCAAGACACCGGAAGCAGAATACGTCTACAAACTGTGGCTGGCGCATGGCATCACGACTGGCCGGGGCGTCGAGTTCGGTCCCTACCAGTTTACCATGAGCGAGCGTGCACGCAGCGCCAAGAACGAGATCACGGCGCCGCGCATGTTCGTGTACCTGCGCCCTGGACAGGGTTGGGACAAGGGCGCGGTGCGCACGCCCGAGCAGGCCCGTGAATGGGTGCGCTGGATCAAGCAGGCGGGCGTCGATGGCATGAAGCTGAACGCACACCCGCCCGCCATCATGGCGGCGCTGCTGGATGAAGCGAAAAAGCAGGGGTTGGGCAGCACCGCGCACCTGGCGCAGACCGGTGTGGCCAACATGAATGCCATCGATGCCGCGCGCCTGGGACTGGGCACGGTCACGCACTTCTACGGCCTGTTCGAGGCGCTCTACAACGGAAGTGATGTGCAGCCCTGGCCCGCTGACATGAACTACAACAACGAGCAGCATCGCTTTGGACAGGTGGCGCGGCAGTGGAACCTGATTCATCCACGCGGCAGTCCGGAGTGGAAAGCGCTGCTGCAGGAAATGAAGAAGCTGGGCACCATCCTGGATCCGACCATGGTGGCGTACCTGGCCAGCCGCGACGTGATGCGTGCCCGCGAGGCGGAGTGGCATGAGAAGTATTCGCTGCCCACGCTCATGGACTTCTATGCACCCAGCCGCGCCAATCACGGTTCCTACTACTACGACTGGACGACCGCAGATGAAGTAGCGTGGCGCAACTTCTACCGCGTGTGGATGGACCTGCTCAACGATTACAAGAACATGGGTGGGCGCGTGACCGTCAGCTCGGACGCGGGCTTCATCTACAACACGTTTGGGTTCAGCACCATTCAGGAAATGGAGCTGCTGCAGGAAGCGGGATTTCATCCGCTCGAGGTGCTGCGCGGCGCGACCATGCACGGTGCGCAGGCGCTGTTCGAGCCCAAGGGCGTGGAACCGGAGTTCGGCATCATCCGCGAAGGCATGCTGGCGGATCTGGTGGTCGTGGGTGAGAACCGCGTGCACAACCTGAAGGTGCTGTATGGCACAGGGTTCCTGCGCTTGAACGATCAGACCGGCCGGGCCGAGCGCGTGGGTGGCATCCTCTACACGATCAAGGACGGCATAGTCTACGATGCCAAGAAATTATTGGCCGATGTAGCGCGCATGGTGGAGCAGCAGAAGTCGCAGCGTCCGCGCACCACCGAACAACGCTAATGCGGGAGGACGGCCGTCATGTGCGGTCGTTGTTCCGCGTTCGATATGCATTGAAGCACGATCTCGGCACACTCACCCCCTAGGAGGTCGCGTGAATTTGGGCAGGCGCATCACCACGTTGCTTGGTTTGCTGGCGGCGCTGGCCGTACCGGCCGCGATGCAGGGCCAGCAGACGGGCTCAGTTAATGGAACTGTCACGAACCGGCAGAATGGCCAGCCGCTGGCTGGCGCACAGGTGTTCTTGCAGAACACCCGGCACGGTCAGGTCTCGGACGCCAATGGCCGCTTCACCATGACCGGCGTAGCTCCGGGGAATTACACGCTGGTCGTGCAATTCCTGGGCTTTGCCGAAGTGCGCCAACCCAACGTACGGGTGAGCGCGGGTCAATCGACCAGCGCACCCGTGGGCCTGGAAACGGCGGCACTGGCCATTCAACAACTGGTCGTTACCGGCGTGACCGATCCCACGTCTGGAGTCAAGCTGCCTTTCACGGTATCCAAGGTGACGTCCGAACAGCTGCAGGTGCCTGCCGCTGGATCGGCGTTGACGGCGCTGTCCGGCAAAGTGGCGGGCGCGAGCATCCTGCGCACCAGCGGTCAGCCGGGCCAGGGTGTATCGATCCTGCTGCGCACGGCCACCGCATCAGAAGGTGTGACCGCGAACGATCCACTGATCGTGGTTGATGGCGTGATCCTGGCCCGCAACGTGGGTGATCCGGACAACACCGGCCGCACGACCTACGACGCGGACATCGATCCGGCCGACATCGAAAACATCGAGATCATCAAAGGCGCGGCCGCCGCATCGATCTACGGATCGCGCGCGGCATCCGGCGTGATCCAGATCACGACTCGACGTGGTCGTAACGCGCCCGTGGGCGCGACGCGCATCAGCGTACGCTCGGAACTGGGTAAGGATTTCGTGGGCGGCGAGTTCCCGCTCAGCAGCCATCATCACTATCGGTTGAGCGCAGATGGCTCTCAATTCGTCGATGCCAACGGCACTATTGTGAACTGGAGCAATCGTACATCGGATCCGGCACGCCGCATTGCGGACCGCGTCTATCCCGGTGAGATGTACGACAACGTGGCCGCGCTCTATCGGCCGAACCAGTTTGCGCAGCAGAACGTGTCGCTCACGCAGAATGGCGCCAACACCACGTTCCTGGTATCGCTCAACCGGCTCGACCAGAATGGCGCACTGGCCGGCACGGACGGTTACTGGCGCAACCAGGGACGCATCAACCT
>JBOHRF010000051.1:0-24807 GCA_050732575.1 Longimicrobiales bacterium | reverse complement strand
TTCGCCCGCGCCCTCGGCCTGGAGGACCATCGAGTCCTCACGGATCGTGCGTGGCCTGGGCCAGGCCTTGTACTCATACTTCAACCGATCGAACTGTAGACCATAGTGCACATGGGCCGGTCCGACTGGACGATCCATGTTGATGCCAACCCTGACCCGCCTTACCTGCCCATCCGTAATCAACGGGCGCAGGCCGCCTACTGGGAGCTGCGTGCGGAAACTACCCACGCCCACGATTATGTCCGCATTCGAGCCGCCAATCTCGCCTCGGTAGCGCATCGAGCCCGCGCCGTTGCCCCACATGGCGCGGCTATTGTGACCGCTAAGGCTGTCAAGACGAACCGATTCCTGGTTCCAGAACCCGGTGGTGGTCAGACGGCCGGCCTTCCCCAGATCGATATCGAGACGGCCCAGCGCATCCCCGTACAGGTACGGGAACGGGCCACCGGTGAACGGCTGGGTGCCCAGCCCATGTACGCCGCGAGCGGCCAGCAGGTAGCTCACATCGGGCACGATTGGGCCTTCCATTGTGGCCCGACCGCCCAGCAGATCGGCCGAAAGGGAGGCATGTTCCGCGTTGTAACGACCGGCCCGGGTCTCGAGGTCCATCACGTAAGACAGGCCGCCGTCGTAGCGGGCCGGCGCGCCGCCCAAATACAAGGTTGCACTGTGAAGAATGTCCGGGTCCAACGGGTTGATGAGACCACCCAGGTGGAAGGGAGCATAAACCGGCGCTCCATTCAGCAACACGAGCTTCAAATCGGCGGCGCCGCCGCGCACATAGAGAACGTCCGATGGATCCGGCGGCTCGTGACCAGGGATATCCTGTACGATCTGAGCCAACCCGAGTTCGGCAACGCTCGGCGAAGATTCAATGGCGCGCACGGCCGCCGGTACGATACCCGTTGAACCTGCCGATGCCGTATCCCCGCCAATGCGGAAAGAAATGCCCCGCGTGGTCACTGGCGGTAAGCGAACCGGGCGCAAATCCAGATCGAAGGCCAGGAAAATCTCCTTGCCCTCGGTGACCAGCATTTCGATTTCGTGCGTGGCGTGATCGATGTGGCTGACCCTCATCATCAACCAACCCGGCGGAACGTTCCTCAAAACGTACGTCCCAGTGCTATCGGTAGTGATGGGGCTGATCGAAGTGTGGCCGACGAGCTGGATGGTGGCGTACGGGAGGGGCGCGCTGGTGTTGCTGCTCTTTACTTCACCGCGGATCGTGCCTCCGGTGCCCAGCCCCTGCTGCAGACTGGCGACGACCGTAACCGCGAGTGCAAGGGCAGCTACCATCCGTAAGTCCCGAGAGGGGTTTTGGTCAGGATACACCCCTGGTACCTCTGGCTGGACCGGGGGGTCACAGCAATATAGCCTCGTATCGGCAATGGCGTGAGGGGAGAATTAAAAAGCCGACCCTTGCGGGCCGGCTCCAGTTCGCACGGGGGCTGGTGAACTGTTCTATCGGGCTGGCTTAAAGGTCAGGATGCCCGAGTCCTTCTGATCTGCGGGTGTCGGCCCCAGATAGCGCAAGTCGTCGCCTTCCTTGAGGACATAAACCCGACCATCGACCTCAACCGAGGCGGACGTAAGCCGGCGCGGTAGGGCGATGCGCACATCACCGCTCGCGCCAATGGCCACCAGCCTTCCGTCGCCGCTGCGGAGTTTCGCTGCGATTTCAACCAACGCCTTTTCCCCTTCCACTAGCTGGACGTGGACCCGAGTCCCGGCGGCCGGCGACTGCAAGACAATGCGGACGCGTCCGGCAACAGGGATCACCTGAACCGGCGTAGGCGTTTCAGTGACTCGATCCGCGGGTGTCGGTGTCGGCGCGGGTACAGGCGTCGTAACCTCGGGCTCACTGGCGACGGAGCGCCATGCGCTGATCAACCACGCACGCACCGGCGAGCCAGGCACCGTTGCAACGGCCAGTGCGGTTACACCCACAACCAGAATGGCCGCACGCGTCCAGTTGCGACCCGCCCCGCGCAGCCGCTCGCGCCATACCTGCTGTTCGGCGCGAACCCGTAGCTCCGCCAGCGCGGCTTGCGGCAGCGGACTCACGTCCAGCGCGGCCATGGCCTGTGTGAACGCCGAATTCTGCTCGTGCAGCGACTGAAGGCGAGCCGCGCAATCCGCGCACTCGCTGACATGCGCCGCAACCTGCGCATGTGCGCCAGCTACTACCTCATGATCGAGGTATGCTTGCAGCGCGCCTTCAGTGAAGTGGGACATCTCCAGCCTCTCGCGACTGATAAACATCGGCAAATCGCTTCATGGCCCGGGCAATCAACGTGCCGACCGATGCCGGCGCTACCCCAATGACCGCGGCGATCTCTTCGTACTTGAACCCTTCTTCTCGCATCAACAACAACTGTCGATCACGCAACGGTAAGCGATCCAGCACGCTTCGCACCCGCGCTACCCGCTCCGCCCGCTCGACATCTTCATCCGGCATCCGGCTCGGCATCACCAGTGCAGGAGCAGAAGTCAGCAACCGTTGGCGCCGATCCGTCTTCCGCGCATGATCCCGCACCAGGTTCATCGCAACCGTGAAGAGCCACGGTCGAACTTCATCTTCTGGCAGCGGTTGGCGCAGCAATCGAACGAATGCTTCCTGCGCAATGTCTTCCGCAACATCAGCATCGCCGGTCAATCGGTGCAGGTAGCGGAAAAGTGACGGGTACAACCGTTGGAATTGAGCTTCGAAATCCACGACGCTCCGATACCCGGCGTTCAGTTCAATAACGCGCGGCCGGCGACCCTTGTGACATATGTTTGGCCGTCGCTCGGACGCGCGTCTCCTACTGAAGAATCTAGCGGGTCTTTGACATTTTGTAGCCGCGGCCGGAACGGTCTCGAACGAGCGTTCAGTCGGCGCTGGGCGGGATGGCCAGGCGGTGCTCGAACTCCTTCAGCTCGGTCAGTCGCTCCACCGAGGTCTCCAGGCTCTGATACTGCTGCTCCAGCAGGGCCACCCGCTGCTCCAGCACCCCCATCTCGCGAGCGTTCGTGCCGGCCTGGCCCTCACGACCGACGCGAATCGAGTCCATGATGGGCTTGATGGCAAAGCGCACCGTGATGCCGGCAATGGGAATGAGGAACATCATGCTGCCCAGAACTATGGCAGTCAGCGGAATGAGCAGCTCAATCAGATCGCGGTCCATGGTGACTCCTGTTTGGATTCAAGGTTCTCCGCACTACGTACGGGCCATGTGCCCAGGGAGTTGCGGCAGGAACGGGCGTGACGGGCGAGGAATTCCATTTTACGATTGTTCCCGTTACGCCCGCTACACCCGTCACGCCCGCCACGTCCGTCACACGGTGTTCACATCATCCGAATGGGAATGCGCACGCGTGTTTTTTCCCATTCCAGTATCAAGTCGGCACCTCGTGCACCGGCAGGTTCCGCGCGGAACAGCATAGTCTCCACATGCGTGCCGATGGTTTCGCTGCGCACTTTGCCGCGTCCTACTTCCTGGGCTTTAATGGCATCCGTGTAGCGGTTTTCACTGCCCCATTGTGTTATCGAGCGATTGATGATGATCTCCCACTCGGCAGGACCGGGAACACTGTAAATGGAATACGATCCGGGCTCCACGTGGATGCCGGCAATCATGGAAGGAAAGGCGATGTGCAGAATGGTCGGCTCGTTGGCGCCCATGCGCCAAAGTTTGCCGAAAGCGACCACCGGTCCGCCAATCATGTGGGCGCCTTTTGCCGATGGTCTGCCATAACAGAGCATGGCCTGTTGACTGCCAATGTTGATCTTGAGCGAGTCGTACGGACTTTCGCGTTCGGCCAGCCCACTCGCGCGCTGGGGCACACAATGCGTTGAGAGGCTGGCCTGAGCGGCCGTGGAGCCCCTCGCGCCAAGTAGCAGCGCCCCGGCAACCAGAATCATCGAGCAGCGCATGGGTTGCTCTCCGGTTTGGGTCCTATTTGTTGCAATATGGCGCCGGCCGCGCGGCGTGTCAGCGCTCTACCATGCCAGGCCCGGTGGCGACACGTTGTTCCCTGAAACCGATCCAGCGTCTGCGCGTGAATTCTTCCTCCCCTGTCTAGCCGATCGCGGGCCGCTTTGGCTTGGCTGCTGGTATGGCTTGTCTGCCCTTTCCTGGCAAATTCCCTCCGCGCGCAGCAGATCGTGGGTTCGCTGACCGATGCCGTTTCGGCGGCTGCCATAGCGGGCGCGCAACTCGAACTGTGCGCGCGGCCGCGCGCCACCACTCGCAAGCTATGTCGAGACCCTCACAGAGATCCGGTTTCTACGAGCGCGAAGGTCACGGCGCCGGCACGTTCCTTACCCGTTATGAAATCGAAAAACACGGCGGCGGCACATTCTTGAGTGATGTCCTCCGTTCCGCGCCGGGAGTGCGGCTGGTGCGCGCCGACCGTTCAGGACGCCGCTTCGAGCTGCGCTTGCGCAATGCGCGCTGCCCGCCCGCACTCTATCTGGATGGTGCCATCGTCCGATTGGGCGGTCCGCCCCGTCCCGGTGAGATGCTTCTGGATGACCTGGTGTCCGCCATCGATATCGACGGCATTGAGATCTACCACGGCGCGTCGGAAACGCCGCCCGCGTTCAATCGGGAAGCCAATTGTGGTGTGGTGGCGCTGTGGACGCGCCGACGCCGTTGAGCGTGACGCGCGACGCGTCACGCGTCACTCCGGAAATATGTCAGTCCCATAGCCTCGCGCACGTGTGCGATGGTTTCTTTGGCTAGCACGCGCGTCTTGCGGTTTCCTTCGTTCAGGATTTCATCGACTATGCCACTCCTCTTCTCGAGCGCGCTCCGTCGCTCACGCACCGGCTCGAGGAAGTCGTTGAGGGCCCGAGCCAGTTTCTTCTTTACTTCCATGTCGCCCACTTTGCCAGCGCGATAGCGCTCTTTGAGGTCTTCCACTTCCGCCGTGTTGGTGTTGAACGCGTCGTGATAGATGAAGACTGGATTGCCCTCTACCGTGCCCGGGATGTCAGCACGCACGCGGTTGGGGTCAGTGTACATGTTGCGCACCAGCTTTTCGACCGCTTCCGCACTGTCCGTTATGAGAATTGCGTTGTTGAGTGACTTCGACATCTTCTGCTGCCCGTATATGCCGGGTAGAATCGGAACTTCGCTGATTAGCGGTTCGGGTTCCGGAAACACTTCGCCGTACAGATTGTTGAAACGGCGGGCGATTTCACGTGTGATCTCGACGTGGGGCAAATTGTCCCTGCCGACCGGCACCAGGTGCGCGCGCGGCAGCATGATATCCGCGGCCTGCAGCACGGGATAACCGACCAGCCCGTAAGGCAGCACCTCGAGCCCGGCGGCGTCGGCCATATCCTTGATGGTCGGCAGGCGCTCCAGTCGGGGCAGAGAAACCAGCATGCTCAGGATCAATTGCAGCTCGGATGTTTCCGCGATGGCTGATTGGACAAAGATGGTGGACCGTTGCGGATCGATGCCCAGGGCCAGGTAATCGAGCACCATTTCACGGATGTGGTTTGGTACTTCGGCGATCGCCTCCTTTTCCGGCCGCGTGGTCAAGGTGTGCAGGTCGGCGATAATGAAGTGACAGTCATACTTATCCTGTAGCAGCACGCGATTTCGAATGCTGCCGATCCAGTGCCCGAGGTGCAGTTTGCCGGTTGGCCGGTCACCCGTCAGGATACGTTTTTTGTGAGCAATCACGTCCAACTCTTGCCTCGAGTATGGGTTTGGTGCGCCCCGGGCGCGAAGGGCGGGTAATGTAAGCGCGAGGCACGGTCCCTGCCTCGTTGGGTGGTCAGGGGTGATCGAAACGACAGACTACAAATCCGCAGAGTACAAGTCGGTCGTGCACACGCGCGACCTGGGACCCGGTCAGTTGACCGAGGTGCAGGCACACGGCCAGGCGGTTGGGCTTACCAACGTGGCACAAACGTACTACGCCTTTGGTGCTACATGTCCGCTCGATGGCACCAACCTGGCCCGCGTCGGCTTGCTCGAGGGCGAGCATCTGACATGCCCGGCCGACGACGCAACGTTCGATGTGAGGACCGGCGAGTGCCTGGATCCGGAGGGCGCGCCTGGCCTGCTGCTTTATTCGGTCAGGGTCGAGGACAATTCAGTCAAGATTGGTCCTCCTCTAGACTGATGCGTCGCGCGGCTGCGGGCGTTCCGGGCTCGGGGATGACAATCCGTCGCGCGGCGTGCAGCAACGCGATCAACTCATGTTGGAACAGGTTGGGGAATCGGCCGGCCGGCAACAGTGCCTCCCATACCGGCACGTCCGGGACATCGGCCCGGGCGAAATGAATGGCTTGCAAAGCGGCCAGACCCCACGGGCCGGTGCCGTACGCGCCGCGACCGCTCACGTACGCAATCCACTCGGTATCATCTGCGCTGAACCTACTCTCAGAGCGTGCCGGGGCCGGCTCACTCGGTGATACTGCGCTGGTTGCCGTAACCGGAACCGAACCGTTCGCGCCACTGGCTGCGTTTGGATCACTGCTCATGACGCGCCCTTGGCGTAGTCGACATAGAATGTCGGATCTTCGTGCAGCCGCAAGCGCACCAGTTTCACGCCCTCCGGCAAACCGGCCACAATGCGCGGCCAGAACAGCGCCAGAATATTCTCACTCGTAGGGATGAGGCCGCCTTCCTGGAATTCGGGCAATACATGATTCAGATGTTGGTGGCCTACGCGCTGGACCACTTCGCGCTCTAGCAATGCGTCCAGAGTTGTCAGATCCACGGAAAAACCAGTGCGCGGGTCTATTTCACCTGACACAGTAACCTCGAGCACGTAGTTGTGACCGTGACCATGTGGGTTGGCGCAACTGCCAAATACGCGGCGGTTTTCTGCCTCGCTCCACTCCGGCCGATAATAACGGTGTGCGGCATTGAACGAGACGCGTCGTGTGAGCTGCACGTTAGACATGGCGGGAAGGTAGGTGTACTGCGGGCGCGGGTCCAGTCACAAAAAGAAGCCCGGCTGATCAGCCGGGCTCCACACCCGTCACGCCGCCGTATGCGGCCCGGGTTCGTGTTTGGATTGCAGCGCGCGCAACACGTCCGCCCCATAAAACATCTTGATGTACTTGGCCTGTACGGGCGTGATGCGTCGCACCGCCCACACCAGCTCGACGTAGTTGGGCTCCGCCGGCAAGTGCAGCGGATGCATGGCAACTTCGTCAGCCAGATGGCTGCCCTTGCGGTTGTTGCAGGGTGAGCAGGCCGTGACCACGTTGTGCCAGCCGTTCGATCCGCCCCGCGACATGGGCACGATGTGATCACGTGTCAGGAATTCACGGCCGCGCAATTGAGCACGATGCCGGCCGCAATACTGACAACGGTAGTTATCACGCGCAAACAAGAAGGTGTTGGTCACTTGTCTGCGGAACTTGCGCGGCACGTGCACGTAGCGCACCAGACGGATGACCATGGGGCATGCCATCTCGCGGCGTTCCGAGCGGAAGACGCGACTTTCATCGACCTCGAGTATTTCCGCTTTCTTGTCGATGACCAGCCGCAAAGCGCGGCGCACGGGCAGGATCGTGAGCGGCTCAAACGATGCGTTAAGTGCCAGACATCCCATGGTCGTTAGGCTAAGCTCCTGCGGCCGGCACGAAGGTCGACTGGACCGGCGACGCAACTGCACGGCAACAATGAAAATGGCGAAAGCGGCGGTGAGCGACCCGAGGAAAGGAACCGCGTACACGGGACCGAGTCAAATGCTCCTACCGCGCCCCGCACAATAGTTTATGGGAATTCTACCGCTCCAGCAATACAAACGTTTCATGGGAACGGCCAATGACGGTGGCGGCGAAGGCGATTCAAAGCAGGCTGACCGGATCGCGGTCGATGGTCAAACGCAGGGCCGCGCGGCCGGGTTTGAAGGTGTAGCGCAGGAACAACTGGCGGCAGGCAGCGGCCAGAGCGGCTGCACGGTCTGCCCGAATCAGGAAGTGCCAGCGCCAACGGCCGCGAATGCGATCGATCGGGCAGGGTGCGGGGCCAATCAGTTCGACGTCCATACGCGGAACCAATACGGCGCGCAGCCACTCACTAGCGTGCTGCACCTGGTGCTGAACGGCTTGTTCGTCGGCGCCGCTGACAATGACATTGGTCAGGCGGACATGAGGCGGATACGCCGGCGACCTGCGTTCGTTGAGCTCACGGTCGGCAAAGGTTTGGTAGTGGTGTTCGAGCGCACTTCGGATAGCGTAGTGATTGGGCAACGCGGTCTGGATGAGAACCTCGCCGCCCTGCGGTCCGCGTCCCGCGCGACCGGCCACTTGTGTCAAGAGCTGAAATGTTCGTTCGCAAGCCCGGAAATCCGGCAGATTCATGGCCACGTCGGCATTCACGACACCGACCAGCGTGACGCTCGGGAAGTCGAGTCCCTTGGCGATCATCTGAGTGCCGAGCAGAATATCAGTTTCGAGCCGCTCAACTTTGCCCAGGATGTCGTGGTGCGCCCACCGGGCTGATGTAGTATCAACGTCCATGCGGCTGACCCGCGCGGCGGGAAACCGCTCGATCACTTCCCTCTCAACCTGTTCCGTGCCCACGCCGCGAAATGACAAATCACCGGAGCCGCAGCGCAGGCACCGGATCGGTGCCGGCTCTTCGTGAAAGCAATAGTGGCAGACCAGGCGGCGCCGGCCTCGGTGATAGGTCAGAGAGACGTTGCACTGGTGGCACTGCCAAACCTCTCCGCATTCCCGACACTGCACGAACGTCGAGTATCCACGGCGGTTCAGTAGGAGGATGACCTGTTCCTGTCGGTCCAGGCGGTCCTGGATCGCGGCCACGAGCATGGGCGCCAGCACACCCTGCATGCGATCCGCGTCCGAGCCCGCGCGGACGTCCGCGCCCTGCCGCTTGCGCCGCACATCGATGATGTGCACGGGCGGCAGTGGTCGTCCCTCCACGCGCTGGGGCAGCTCGAGCAGACGGAACTTGCCGCGCTGTGCGTTATGCCAACTTTCCAGCGCCGGTGTGGCACTGCCCAGCAGACAAACGGCGCCGCTCAACCGGGCGCGCATGACCGCAACTTCACGGGCGTGATAACGAGGCGCTGAATCGGCCTGCTTGTAGGTGGACTCATGCTCTTCATCGACGACAATGGCACCCAGATTACGCACGGGCGCGAAGACGGCAGAGCGCGCGCCAATGGCGATGTCGCGCTCGCCCTGGTGCAGCGCACGCCAGGCATCGTAGCGCTCTCCCTCGCTCAGAGCCGAGTGCAGTACGGCAATGCGATCACCAAAGTGCGCGCGAAATCGCGCGACGGTCTGAGGTGTCAGCGCGATTTCCGGCACCAGCACGATGGCCCCACGATTCTGTGCCAGCACCTCGCGCAGAAGCTCGATATAGACGAGCGTTTTGCCGGAGCCGGTTACGCCATGCAGCAGGAACGGCAGATTTTGCCCGGCGGGGAGGTTGTTCTGCTGGACGGCGGCACGAAGCGCGCTCAGTGCATTCTGCTGCGCGGATGTGAATGGGTAGATGGGCGGCGCGGCATTGGGTAATAGGGCGAACGGATCGCGAACAATGGCTTCATCCTGGAAATGCGCCAGCTCTCGCTCGACCAGGGCACGAACGATCGCATGCGTGAAGCCAAGCTGGCTGGTGACATGTCCAACTTCGGCCGTGCCACCCAAACCCTCCAGCAGCTCATAAAGCTCTCGTTGACGCTGGGCGCGGCCAAACGCCTGCTCGCGGGCGCTCAAGGTGGGCAGTTCACGCGCGATACGGATCAGTCTTCGCTTTTTGAGTGGCTGTTCGGGACGTACGGCCGTGCTCAATACGACGGGCAAGGCACTGCGCAGAACCAGGCCGAGTGACGTGAAGTAGTACTCCGAGATCCAGCGACAGAGCTCGAGTATGTCGGCGGGAACGCTGGGCTCGTGCTCCAGTATGGATTCCACGTCATGCAACTCTTTCAGCTCGCGCGGCACGGCCTCACCAATCACCCATCCAGTGAGACGGCGCCCGCCGAAGCGGACATGCACGCGCGTGCCGGCGCGGATTGGTTGGGCGGAACGGTAGGTGAAGGTACGCGGGACCGGCGTGGGCAGCGCGACTTCAACCAGCATGGTCAGGTAACGAAGTGCACGAAGTCGTACGGTGGCCAAGGACCGGTGATGTCCAGCGTGATTTCCGCGTGCGCGGAGGCCAGGCTCTCGGCGTGCTGGATGAACTCGACCCAGGCCGCTTTTTCCACCAGGAACGCCGAGCTGAGCAGTCGTCGTCCAGAACGCGGGAAGGGCACGGCCGCACGCGCCAAACGTCGCAGGTCCGAGTACACCTGATTAGCGGCCTGGCGCAGCTCCTCATCGGGCTCATTGCCATCGGCCGCCAGCACGTGCACACGCACCTCACATTGTCCGTCCAGGAACGCGAGCGCTTCGTCCAGCACGAGATACTGATCCTGAAGCATACGAACGAGCGGCCGGCGTCCGTGGAAAATCAGGCCGAACGGCGCGGGCAGAATGGTACCCCGGCGCATGGCCGCTTCCACAGCGCGCTGGTGCTCCTGCACGGCATCGCCGTCCAGTTCGGGAACCTGAAAAGCGACCGGGCGGGCCAGCGCTTCCAGGTCGCGGTAACGGAGACGCAACCCGGCGCCCGATTCATCGTGAGCGACCCGCCGCCCGCGCCAGCTGCGAGCGCGCTGAATACCGACCAAACAAAGCGCTTTAGGTGACGTCGATTTCTCGCGCGCGGTGTCCTGAAGAACGGGATTGTCTTCTTCGCTCATGCCTGAACCGCCATGATTTCGGTCTGCGGCTGCGGCACCGTGACCTCAGGACCGTTGCTGCCCATGAACACGTTGATCTCCGTGCGCAGCCCGATTTCACCTTTGAGATACACGCCCGGTTCAATCGAGAAGCCGACTCCGGGAATCAACACACGCGTCTCATGGGTTTCCAGGTTGTCGATGTTGGGGCCCATGCCGTGAATGCTCTGGTCGATGGAATGCCCCGTGCGATGTATGAAAGCGTGGCCGTAACCGCGCGTATTGATGACGCCGCGCGTTACATCATCGACTTCGCCACCGCGCACGGGTCGGCCTTCTTTCCAGGCATCTTGAAGGAATTGTACGGCCGCATCGCGCGCATCTCGGACAATGGCGAACAATTCGCGCGCGCGATCCGGCACACTTCTACCGAGGTAGCCCATCCAGGTCTGATCGGCAAATACCGTTTGCTCGTGTTCCTTGCCCCAGAGATCGATCAAGACAATGTCACCTGGCCGCAGCGCTGCCCCCGGTCCCACGGGCGCGTAATGGGGATCGGCCGCGCCCTGCGTGCCGGCCACGATGCAACCGGCTTCTACGCCCACACCACGCGCGGCCAGATCTTCGTTGACCCAACTCTGGGCCATGGTCTCGGTGACGTTTTCACCAGCCGCCAGCGCGCGGGCAATTCGTTGGAAGGCGGCGCGCGCAACTTCCACCAGTACCAGTGACGCGCGGCGGTGAGATGCCAGGTCGTCCGCACTCCAGCAGGAATAGAAGCGCGTGACCAGCTCACCCGAGCTGCTGACCGATGCGCCACATTTGCGCACCAGCTCGATCACTCCCACCGGCACCAGGTCCATGGCCGGAACATTGTCGTTTTCTGAAATCTCCATAGCCACGCGTTTGCCGTTCAATTGTGCGCGCAGTTTCTCTTCCAACTCGCGCCAACCGGAATAGCGCTCACGCGTCCAGGGCCAGTGTGCCCAGGGGCCCTCTTCAATACTGTGCACGATGGCGTGCGGATCACCCCGGGCCGGTACGAGTACGAAATACCGGCGCGACAGATCGCCCAGCTCCGTGAGCCAGGCGGTCACGGCATTGCGTGCATGCAGATCGTACAGCAGCCAGCCAGCCAGTCCGGCTGCGCGTAGCGCTTCCTGGATGCGCGCCAACTCCCGCTTCAGGCGCCCGAACTCACTGATCGTTCCCAGGTTCATGATCCTCTCACAACCACCGTTTTGTTTTCAAGTAGGCCAGCAGTGCACCCGTAATCATGACCATCAAGACGATGGCCCACCAGAATCCGTGGGGATCGCTCCAGGCCGGAAAGATGGAATCCTCGAAGTTCATGCCATAGATGCCGGCCACCAGTGTGGGGGGCAGCACGATGGTCGCAATGACGGAAAGCGCCTTGATCACCTCGTTCATGCGATTCGAGATGACCGAGAAATACAGGTCCATGACACCCGACATGAGATCGCGATAGGTCTCCACTGATTCCAGTTGGCGCACCACGTGATCGTAGACATCGCGAAAGTACAGCTGAATACCGGGCGTACAATAGCCGGTTGGACGGTTGGCTAGCGTGGCCGTGACCTCACGCATGGGCGCCTGGTGACGGCGCAGCGCGAGCAGTGTGCGCTTCAGCTCGAATACACGCGCCACCACCCGTTTCGAGCCGCCATGCTCGAACACGTCGGTTTCCACGCCGTCCACGAAATTGTCGATCTCATCGAGCAGCGGGAAGTACAAGTCCACCAGCGTGTCGATCACCATGTAGGCCAGGTAGTCGGCGCCGCGTTCCATCAACTCGGGTGATGACTTCAGTCGGTCAACCAGCGTCTCCACAGGTCGGGACCGGCCTGCGTGCACGGTGATCAGAAAATTCGTGCCCAGGAACAAGTAGAGATTGGTACTGGCAAAATCGTACGGCTCCGGCGTGTCCGAGGCGAAGTAGACGTCGCGAACAACGATGAACAGGCAGGTATCGTACTCCTCCAGCTTGACCCGACAATTGGGTGAGAGCGTATCCTCGATGGCCAGTGGGTGAAACCCCATCAGCTCGGCCAGACGCGGCCAGTTGGGTGCCATGTCTGAATCGACATCCGCCCAGACCTTCGCTTCGCCAGGGCGCACGGCATCGACCACTGCCTGATCGGACAGGTCGGTGCGGACACGGCCCGTAGAATCGCGCAGAAATGTGTGTTGGAAGGATCGTTCGCTCATGGCGCTGCGCAATGTCGCGCCTGGGTTGGTGGGGGTCAATGTTAGGCGCAGCGCGGGACGCGGGACGCGGGACGCGTTACGCGTGACGAGTAAACTCGGCCAGCGGGCCTGAACTGGTCATGCCACCGCCGCTAAGCACCAAGCTGCGCCTGGCTGGGGTGGTCTGACCAGCATCAGTCCGCGCTCCGAGTTTACGCGTCACTCGTCACGCGTCACCATCAGAAGAAGACGGTGCTGGGCAGCCGGTCCATCATCTTGTAGTTGTCCGGCGGCTGCAGGCCGAGCAAATGTTGCACGAAATAATCCCAGGTCCGGCGCGTTGCGTAGGCGGGCAAACCATGCGCGGCGTCCGGAATGATCACCATGTCGAACATCTTGTTGGCCTTGATCAGTGCATCGACCACGCGCAGCGTGTTGGCCGGGTGCACGTTGTTGTCCATGTCACCGTGCATGAGCAACAGCTTGCCCTTGAGGTTGCCGGCCAAAGTGTAGTTGGCTGAGGCTTCGAAATTGTCCTTGCCGGTGCGGGCGTCCTTGGTCAACAGGCCCTGATACTTTTCGCCCCAGAAGAAACCGTAGGTCCGATTGTCGTGATTGCCTGCGGTGGAAACGGCCACCTTGAAGAAATCCGGATAACGGAAGATCGCGTCGGTCGAGGCAAAGCCACCACCGGAATGTCCGTAGATGGCAACGCGATTGATGTCGATCCACCTGTGACGTGCGGCCAACTGAGTAATGCCCGCCACGTGATCGGGAATGCCATTGTCGCCCATGTTGCCGAAGTAATAGTCGTGGAATGCCTTGGAACGGCCGGGCGTGCCCATGTGATCGAGTTGAATCACGATGAAGCCCAGTTCAGCCAGCGCGCGCGGCTCATGCCGGGCATTGAACGACCAGCCACCCACACTGCCTACCTGGGGACCCGGATAGATGTTGTCAATGATGGGGTAGCTCCTGGTGGAATCAAAGTCGGACGGCTTGTACATCAACCCCCAGAGATCGGTCACGCCATCGCGCGCCTTCACGTTGAACACCTCGGGCGGCGTCCAACGCACCGACGCCAGCAGCTCCACATCACCCTTGGCCAGCTCCATGACCACGCGACCGGTTTCGCCCGAGCGCAATACAACGGTGGGCGGTTTGTCGGCAGGCGCATACGTGTCGATGAAGTAGTTGGCCTTGGGAATGAAGGAAACCGAATGTGAGCCTTGCTCCGGATTCAGCAAGGTCAGGCCGCTGCCGTCGAAATTCACACGATACAGATGCGCGTAGTACGGATTGCCGGCTTCCTTGCCCAGTGCGTTGAAGTAGAGCTGTTTGGCCACACTGTCCACGCGCACAATGCCGGTAACGGCGTAGGGCCCCGATTCTACCTGATTCTTGAGCTTGCCCTCGCTGCTGAAGCGATAGATGTGCGACCAGCCATCGCGCTCCGAGATGTAGAAGATGTCTTCACCGCCATTGACTACGCGGAAGCCGCGTGATTCCACCCAGGACGGGAACGAGTCACGCGTAATGACCGTGGCTTTTCCGGTCTTGGTATCCACCGCGGAAAGTGTCATGCGCTTGTACCCACGCGATGCGCTCATCACGTACATACGATCGGCCGAGCGCGCCCAGGCGGTACCCGCGCCGAAGTTGACGGCGGGTGAAGACGGCTGATCGACCCTGGTCGTCGTCTTGTCCACCACATCGACGGTATAAACATCGAATTTCGGGATCACGGTATCGCCGGGCGTGGCGTAAAAGTAGCTCTTGTCAGCGGGCTGCGTGCCGGTCGATGAATAGAGCGGATAGCGACGCAGGTTGCGGTAATCCAACCGTTGCACGCCCACGCGCCGTGAATCCGGTGACCAGCCCACAAACGCACGCTTCGGCTTCCAGCGGCTGGCCATGGTCGTCGAGCCGAACAACGCGCTCTGGTCGCTGTCATAGGCCCAATTCTCCGCGCCATCGGTAGTCAGCTGAATGGACCCCTTGGGAATGGCCACCGAGTCCGGGTTACTGCGCGCGGGCCGCGCCGCCGCACTGTCTTTTTTCGCGGTGTCCGCGGACGCCTTGGTAGTGGTTCCGCCATTGCTGTTGTTCGCAACCACGGGCGTCGCCGCGCGCAACACCGAGTCACGCGTGGCTATGGCTTCCTGGTCGGATAGCTCGGCCGGGCGAACATACAAGTTGTAGTTGTACAGAAAGACGTCCCACTTCTTGTCCGGAGAGCGCATGGCCCAATCGGGTCCGGTCTTGAGCCGCTGCTCAGTCCGCCAGACGATGGTATCCTGAACATCGCAGCCGTAGGTCGAGGCGTTGCAGCGATACACCTTCTTGCGCATCTGGACCTCGACGGTCTTGCCCGTATCAACCACGGTGAACCTGGGCAACCGGGTGGGCTCGATCAGCGTGTCCGCCACAATCGACAAGGCCGCGGCCAGCCGGGCATTGTCGAATAGCGCCCGCCGTGTCGCCCGCACCGGATCGACCACATAAGTGACACCTCGATCCTGCTTGTTGGTCGAGGTAAACCAGAAGCGCACACTGTCTTCCAGGAACCGGGGGAATACGCTGGTGCCGAATACATAACTGGCGGCCGTACGTATCACGTCCGCCCGGTAGTAATCGGGTTTTTGCGCGCTACTCGAGGTGGGCAGCGCGGCGGCAATACAGGTGGCCGCTAATAGGAATCGGGGCATCCGGAATTGATGCATAGCTGGCTCCGAGGGGGCGGATAGGACTGTGTTCGGGCTTGTATCCACTCAATCTGCATGCGCTCGAGCGCCCGCAGCAACCCGTTGGGGACGTATCGACACTGCCGGGCGGCGCGCCTAATGTAGGCCTGACCCGCACCGGAGGCGCGCATGAACGAGGAGGTCTTCAACCTCCAGCTCCGTCAGTTTCTCAAGAAATTCGGTATCACGGCGCAGCGTGAAATCGAGCACCACGTGCGCAATGCGCTGGAGAACGGCGCCATCCGGGGCAACGAGCGTCTGGACGTAACGGCGCGCCTGACCCTGGCCGGGCTGCCGCCTGAAATCGTGGTGGAAGGCAGGATCGCCCTGGAGTGACGCGGGACGCGTCACGGCGGCGGTCCCGCGCTGGGCAGGCCATTGCAGTCAGGCGCAGATTGCCCTGGCTGCCGTTGCGCGGCCAGGTCATCACGGCTCTCCGAGGTGTCGCGTGTCGCGTCACGCGTCACGCTCAGGCAGCCCGGCGAGCGCGCGCAATACCGCGACTACTCCCCTGCCCAATCGCTCCGGGTGATAGCCGCCTTCCAGCGCATGTACCACTCGTGAAGTGCTGACACCGACTCGCTCCAGCAAACCGCGCGTCAGGTTGTGCAAATCCGCGGGCTCCAGGGCCAGTCCACCGAGTGGATCCGCGCGCAGGCAATCGAAGCCCGCGGAGACCAGCACGAATTCGGGCGAGAATTCCGAGAGGGTATCGGTCAGCGCCGTATCGAATAGCTGCCGATACTCGGGGCCGTTCGTGCCGGCCATCACCTGCACGTTGCGGATCGTGTTGAGCGCGGCGCCAGCACCGCGTTCGTCGGGGTGTCCTGAGCCTGGGTAGTGCGGGTATTGATGCAGCGACAGGTAGTAGACCGCGGGGTCCGCGTAGAAGATGTCCTGCGTGCCGTTGCCGTGATGGACATCCCAGTCGACGATCAGGATTCTGTTCACTCCCACGGTACGCAGCCAACGCGCGGTTATGGCCACGTTGTTGAGAAGACAGAAGCCCATGGCGGTGTCTTCGGTGGCATGATGTCCGGGTGGTCGGGACAGCGCGAACGCAGTAGGCACTGCGCCTTCCAGCACCAGTCTGGCCGCGGTCAGCACGCAGCCCGCAGCTGCCAGTGCGGCGTCCCATGAGGCGGGAGATACCAGCGTTTCGCTGTCCAGCCCAACAATGCGCTCCGTTTCGTGCGCCATCTGAGCAGCCTTGTGCAACCGCTCGAGGTGGGCAGGCGAATGCGCCCGCAAAATGTCCGCTTCGATGACCGGATCGGCTTCCACCTGCAGCACCAGATCCAGCAACGCGGGCGTTTGCAAGTAAATCGCATTCAGGATAGCGGGAAGACGGCCTTGATGTTCGGGATGTGCCCAACCCGTGTCGTGTCGGCCGCACGCTTCGTGCATCACCAGCGCGGTGCGATGCTCAGGAATGCAGCTGTGCGCGCCCGGACTGCTCACGTCGTTGAGCGCACGGGCAGGCGCGCGCTCAAGTGCATCAGCACATCGTACACGGATATTCCGGCGCGTTCGGCCACGGTGTTGGGATGAATCTCGGGACGGTCGGGTCCTACCAGGGTGGCGGCGTCACCGACCTGCACTGTTTGCTGATCACCCACTTCGACAATGGTGTGACTGGCGCTCACCGCTCCGATCACCGGATATAGCCGATCGCCAATCAGGACCTGGCAGCCCTTCACGGCATTGCGCGGATACCCATCCGCATGCCCAACCGGGATTGTGGCGGTCCAGGTGGGTTTGCTCGCGATGTAGTTGCGACCGTAGCTGACGCTGTCACCCGCGCGCAGATGCTCCACGCGCACCACACCGGCGCGCAGACGAAACGCGGGTTGTAGTCCCTCGAACTCCGGTTTGGGCGCGGCTTTCATGGCCGCGCGTACCTCGGCCGGATACGCGCCGTAGAGCACCAGACCGGTGCGCACCGCGTCGAGCCGCGCGTCGGGTCTCAGAAAAAGCGCATGCGAGGAAGCAGCATGCAGACGACCCAGGGGCAGGTTGCGCTCGCGTGCACGCCGCACCAGTTCCTGAAAGCGATTCAGCTGCTCGCGATCGAATTCTTCGCTCTCCGTAAACGCCATGAGCGTGCCCTGTACACTGACCGAGCCATCCCGTGCAATCGCTTCCAGCCAGGGTAATGCGCGGTGATAAGGCATGCCCACGCGTGAGATGCCCGTGTCGATGTACAGATGAACGGGCACCGGTTGGCTCAGGCGCTGCGCCAGCTCGCGCAGGCGGCGCGGCGCGCCATCATCGTAAACAGCCAGGTGCACACCGCGGCGCAACAGGTCGAAGGCGTCCTGTTGATCGGCAATGGCCATCAGCAGCACGGGCTTGCGCACGCCGGTATCGAGGATAGTCGAAGCCTCGTCCGTCTTCACAACGGCCAGAGTGGAGACTTCCGACAGGCGCGCGAGAATGGGCGCGACATGGGCCAGGGAGGTGCCGTAGGCGTTGTTCTTGACCACGGCAATAATGGGTCGCGCGCCAGCAATGCGATGGATGGTGCGCACGTTGTTGGCGAGCGCGACGGGGTCGAGTTCGAGCCACGGCTCGTACCGTGCGGCCGGCCGCGCTGCCGGCCATGAATGCAGGCTTCGCGGGAGCGCGACGGCCGCGGCGACCGCACCAGTCAGGAAATCGCGTCTGGAGCAATACATGGCAAGCGCGCCTCGATTTGGGGGCTCCTGAGTACCGGCCTACCGAATATAGTCGAGGCTGTGCGTCTTGCAGATGCGTCGTGTCCACCCGTCCGTGTCACTCATTGCATCACGAGGATCCGGAACTCCCTCTGCACGATTGCGCCCTGGTTGTCGTAACACACCACCTCGGCCTCCAGGTCGGACCCGGCGACGGTTCGCCAGGTCACCAGCTTGCAGAATTCACCGAGCTCGCTGCGCGCGACAACCTGAATGGTCTCCGGGCTGGGTTCAATGCCAGTGAGTCCGGCACACACCACTTTTGTGTTGTTGAAGATTCGAGTGGCGGTAATCGCGCCGCCGCTGGAGCTGAATGACTCGCCCGTCGTGATCGTGGCCTGTGCAGTGACCGTGGCAAAGGCGAACCGACGCCCCGGCAGGTTTTGGGGAGGCGGAGTCACTACTGCTCGCCAGCTTCGAAGCGCTGAACGCCGCATCTCCAGCACCCACGAATGTGAAACGGCGCGCTCGCGATGCCCTGCTGAAGCATTACGAGCGCGCCGGCCAGCGGCAGAAGGCTGCGCTATATCGCTAGAACTATCTCTCCCTCGCACCGACAAAGGGCGAGGTCACGGCATTCCTGGCTGAGATGCCACCTTTGGACTTGGCAACCATCTTTTCGACTTCGGCCATCAGCTTGGCATTCTCGATGACCACGCCATCCTTGATGGTGTGCACGATGCCGTTCGTGCGGATCATTTTGCCTTCGCGATCCAGCGTCAGGGCGCCGAACGAATACATGAAGCGCAGGTTGAACGCGGGATTGCCATCGACGATGAGCAGGTCGGCCAGGTGGCCGGGACGCACCAGGCCGAGCTTCGGCTGCCGCAGTGTTTGCGCGCTGTTCAGCGTGGCCGCTTTGATCACTTCCAGGTTGTGCATGCCGGTTTCCCGCAGCAGCTGCAGCTCGCGCACGTTCGAGAAGCCGGGTGTGGCCCAGATGTAGTTGTCATCCGTACCATAGGCCACGCGCCCGCCCCGCTTGTTGAACTCGTAGATCAAATCGCCCCACAGACGAAAGGCATCGGTCCAGTAGGACTCATCATCGGACGTCCATTCGTAATGGTACGAGCCGTGGTACGCCGGATTGGGCAGGTTCCAGTTGATGAGCGCCTGGTGCGTGAACTTCTCGTGCCAGGGCAAGCTCTCGGCACGCAGGATGTCGCGGTTGGCCTCGTACACCACGCGCGTGGGCAGCATGGTCACGCCATATTTCACCAATGAATCGGCAACTTCATTGAGCAACACGCTGCGGCTGGTCTGCTTCGCTTCCACCCAGACGCGTCCGGCCTCGCGGAAACGATGGTTCTCGTTGTCGAAGCTGTAATCGCGCGGGAAGTCCTGCGTGGAGCGCGGCAGCGATGATTCAGCATAGCCATAGTGATGCTCGATCATGGTGACGCCCAGGCGTGCGGCGTCCACGGCATTCACCACGGCAACGGTGGAAGGCGGCAGGTGAATGGTCGTGATGCCGCCCGCCTCCCACACCGCCTTGCACACGGCGCCGAACAACTCCTGGCTCCAGGTCACGTTGCCCACGCTGACCACGTGCGCGCCTTGCGCCACCATGGCTCTGGCAATGCGCGGCGCGTTGGCCGGATTCTCTGCCTCCTCACGCGGGAAACCGCGCCCCCAACCCCAGATTGGGTATTGGCGCGGCGAGAGAATCTTGTTTTCCGCGCTCGCCTTCTGTGCCACTAGCGCGGAGTCCAATCCACGATCGGGCGCGGGCACCATGGTCGTGACACCATGTGCCAGCTTCAGAAAGTAGACATAGTCGACTTCCATGGGCTGCGTGCGCAGATGCATGTGCAGGTCGATCATGCCCGGCATCACGTACTTGCCAGTCGCATCAATGACGCGATCGCCGGTCATACGCGTATCTGGTCCGCGCCGCTCGGCCGAGACCGGATCGAACGGCATCATCTGCGTGATGGTGTTGCGCTCGATCAGAATGTCGTAGGGCCCCGCGGGCGGACCGCCATGGCCGGGAATGACCATGGCATTGCGGATGACCAGCCGCTGGTAGGGCCCGGCGGCAAGTCCACCGAATTGCTGCTGGCGTGACGCGTGACGCGTGACGCCTGACGCGAGTTCGTTTGCGGGCACAGCCTGCGCCTTCGCCACATTCGACCACAATGCCAGCGCTGCAACCAGACTCGCTGCGGCGGCGAGCAGCTTGATCTTCACCGTGGATCTCATGGTGCCATCTCCGTCAATGATGAGGAGGTCCAGCCATACAAGGTGTTATCGCGTCCCGCGTCACGTGTCACGCATCACTCACCTGTCACTCGTGGTTGTGACGGGCTGCTTCTTTTTGGCCTCCTCAACGATGCGCGCAACATCGTCCAGCAGCTTCTTGGCGTCGTAGACAATGCCATCTTTGATAGTCCACTTGACGCCGCCCACGGTGATCAGCTTGCCATCCTTGTCCAGCTTCTGCCAGCCCGTGCCGTAGAGCATCTTCAGGTTGTGCACGGGATTCTCCGGCACGACCACCAGGTCAGCCAGGTTGCCCGGGCGAATGATGCCGAACTCGGGCTGTTTGCCCTTGGGCTGCATCAGCGTTTCCGCGCCGCATAGTGTGGCCGAACGGATGACCTCGAGCGGATGGAAACCCGCTTCCTGCAGCAATTCCATCTCACGGATGTAATCAAAACCGTACAACTTGTAGATGAAGCCGGAGTCCGAGCCTGTGCAGACCTTGCCGCCCCGGTTCTTGTACTCGTTCAAGAAGGTCATCCAGAGCTGATAATTCTTCTTCCACTCGATTTCATCGCCTGTGGTCCAGTCGAACCAGTACGAGCCGTGACTCTCGCGGCTTGGCTCATAGAACTTGGCGAGTGAGGGCAATGTGTATTTGGCGTGCCAGTCCGCATTCTTGGCGCGCATCACATCGCGGCTCGCTTCGTAGATGGTCATGGTTGGATCCAGCACGAAGCCCAGTTTCAGCAGCTCGTCCATCACCGAGTTCCACTTGTCGCTGAACGGCGCAGCGGCCTGCTTCCACAAACGGCCGGCTTGCCCAAATCGATGGTACTCGTCGTTGTAGTTGTAGTCGGTCGGATAGTCCTGGACGGTGCGATTGTTGAACAGTGACTCGGGCAGACCATACCAGTGTTCCATCGAGCCCAGTCCAAGCCTTGCCGCATCCAGCACGTTCATGCGCGCAACACCGGTCTGTGCCAGGTGCGCCTGTGTGCCCAGTCCGTTTTTCTTGGCCTCATCGATCAGGGCCTGCATGATGGGCGGATCGTGCGAGCCCAGCTTGAATCCATCCACACCTTTCTTGGCCGCCCAGCGCACGAATTCACGTGCTTTTTCGGGCGAGTTGATGGCGCCGCCGTCCCAGCCCGCGCCCGGCCGGATGTACACGAACACGCGCGGAGCCGCGATCTGATTCGATGCGCTGCGCTCGCGCGAGCTCAGTGTCCAGTCGACACCATTCCCCGAACCAGGATCGCGAATCGTGGTGACACCGTGCGCCAGCCACAGCTTGTAAACATACTCAGCAGAGTTGCCGCGTAACTGCTCGCCGCCGCCCGTGTGCGCGTGCAGATCGACGAAGCCCGGCAACACATACATGCCGTTGGCATCCAGCTCCTTCGTTGCGCCCTGCGGCCGGCGTTGTGCGTTGATGGGCAACCCGGGCGTGCCTACGCCACGGATTTCCCGAATGCGATTGCCCTCCACCACGATGTCGACCGGGCCCTGTGGTGGCGCGCCCGTGCCGTCGATCAGCGTCACGCCCCGAATGATCAGCCGCTCGAATGGGCCTTCGCCGTCACCCGCCGGTCGGTTGGGCGCCTGCGCGACCTGCGCTCCGGCCGCGGCCGGAATGAGGGCGACGGCCAGAGCGACGGCGAGGAATGGCAATGCCGCAGGGCGGCGAACTAGTTGTGGACGAATCATTGCGGTCCTCCGTTAAAGAGTTGTTACGCTTTCGTTTTCGCTTTCGGCCGTTTCAGGAGCGAATCGAAAGCGAAAACGAAAGCGAAAGCGAAAGCGGGTTAGAACCTCCGTATTTCAAAGCCTTCTGGCGGTTCTTTACCCAGCAAATGTTTTACAAAGTAATCCCAGGTTCGGCGCACCACGTACGGCTCGTTCGCAAAGCCATGATTCCGGTTCGGCATGACCAACAGATCGAAGTTCTTGTTATGGCGAACCAGCTCGTTGATGAGTAGCAGCGTGGCGTTCGGATGCACGTTGTCATCCAGTGTACCATACATGAGCAGCAGCTTGCCCTTCAGGTTGGCCGCCAGCAAGTGATTGGCCTGTGTGTCGAAGTTGTCACCACCGCTGCTGTTCTTCTTCACTTGTCCGTGGTACTTCTCGCCCCAGCTGTAGTCATAGCTGCGATTGTCATGATTGCCCGCGCTGGAGACTGCCACCTTGAAGAAGTCCGGGTAGCGCAGGATGGCATCGGTGCCCGAGAAGCCGCCGCCCGAATGGCCGTAGATGCCGATCCGGCTCACATCGATCTGCGGGTAGCGCGCGGCTAGCTGCTTGATGCCGGCCATGTGATCGGGCAGGCCATTGTCGCCCATGTTCGCATAGTAGGCATCATGGAACGCTTTCGAGCGCAGGGGCGTGCCGAAGGCATCGATCTGAAAGACCAGGAAACCCAACTCAGCGAGCGCTTGTGCATCGCCGCGCGGGGAAACGGTGAACGTGCGGTTACCGATCGGACCAATTTGCGGGCCGGGATAGATGTAGTCGATGAGCGGGTAGCTGGCCCGGGCATCAAACTTCGACGGCCGATACAACAGGCCGTACAGATCGGTCACACCGTCGCGTGCCTTGACTACAAAGCGCTCGGGCATGACCAGCCCGCGGGCCAGCAATCGCGACGCGTCGGCGCGCTCCAGTGTCGATAGTACGCGGCCATCGGGCGCACGCAGCACGGAAGTGGGCAACGTGTCCGGACGTGAGTAAGTGTCCACTACGAAATTGCCCGAAGGCGGCATATAGATGCTGTGGTCCGCGTGTTCCGGCGTCAGCAACGTCAAACCGGTGCCATCCAGGCGCACACGATAGAAGAATCGCAGGTAGGGATCCTTGCCGGGTTCTCGGCCGCGCGCCGTGAAATAGAGCAACCGATTGGCTTCATCGACATGCACAATGTCATTGACTACCCAGGGTCCTTCCGTAATGCGATTCTTGAGCTGGCCCGTTGCTGCATCCATCAGGTAGAGATGCGCCCAACCATCGCGCTCGGAAAACCAGATGACTTCACGGTTGTTGTTGACTATTCGCCAGTTCGGCTGACCACCCGAGTTCAGATTCAATTCCACGAAGGTGGGTGAGGTCTCCTCCAGCACTTTGCGTGTCTTGCCCGTCAATGCATCGAGCTCCAGCAGTTCGAATTTCCGATAATCCCGCTGGCCGTGCGTGTAGTAAAAGCGGGTATAGGTCAGCTCGGCGCCCGGCCCATCAGCCGCGCTCACCAGGGCCGGGCTGCCCCACCGCCCATCCTTCCACAGCGTGTCAGAAACCAGCCAGCAGCAACTGGTATTGACGGCATCCTGTGGACCGCGCTCGCCGCGCACAACCTGTTTGGTTGCCAGGTCGATCACGTACGTCTCGATGCGCGGAATCACCGAGTCACCCGGCAACGCGTAGCGGTACGTGTGCAGGATGGGACGACCGGTCGCCGTTTCCAGCAGGTGGAGCGGCTTCACGTTGCGCTCATCGGCCCGATAGGTCGCAATCTTTCTGGAGTCGGCGGACCAGAGCAGTACGGGCCGCCGTTCGCGGCGCTGGCGCACGCTGGTCACCTGATCGCAGCAGCCAATGGGCGAGGCATAGCCGTAATCGGGCTGCGCATCCCGGGTCAGTTGGATCTCATCACCGCCGGTGGCCGGACGCACGAACAGATTGCCATTACGTGTGAATGCCACCCACTTGCCATCCGGTGAGCGCACTTCGCTGACCGGTTTGCGCGCGGGTCGCACCAGTCGCGTGCACGTGTAACTCGCCAGGTCGCACGTAGTACTGCGCAACGTGTCCAGCTCGATCTGAAGGCTGCGCCCGTTGTCTGTGAACTCGAAGGTCTGAAAGGGCAGCTTGTTCGGCTCGTACGACGTATCGTTGGCCACTGACAAAGCGGCCGCCAGCCGCGCATGATCAAAGGCCGGTTGCCGCGTGCGCGCTACCGGATCCACGATCAGGAATTCCGCGCCGGCACCCGTGTTGTTGCGGTACCAAAAACGGTCGCTCCCCGGCAGCCACACGGGCCGGACCGCTTCACCTGCCACCAGCAGCCGCGAGTTCTGACCCAGGAACTGCTCCGCGCGCTGGTAGTCTGTTCGGACGTCCTGTGCGCTCGTTACAGCGGGCAGGGCCAGCAGAATTAGTAGAATGATCGGTCTCATTGAGCTCTCATAAGCAGGACGTCCGGGCGCGCGCACGCTGCGCGTGCG
>JBOHRF010000050.1:0-25022 GCA_050732575.1 Longimicrobiales bacterium | reverse complement strand
GGCGTAATCGCCTGAGAAAGGGGTGGACCGAAATCGGCGGATCCAGACTCCTCATCATCTCCCCCGCCTTTGATCTCTTCGTCTTGCTCCTCGCGCGGCACACCCGTTCCGAAGGGGGCCAGCATTCCTACAGTGTACCGTGTCAGCGGAGACTCGCTGAGTTCTTCCTCAGGTGTTTCCGGGCCAAGCAACTCAAATCGCAAGGCTGAGTGCAGTCGTGATCGCGCCTCTCGTGGCGTTGATGCGTGCCCAAACGCTTGGTCTCTCGGGTTGATTTCAATCCGCAATTGACCTCCGTGTACCACGCAGGGTCAGTCTTTAGCCTGGATTGGGCGGCGCTTGAGTCGCCCGATCTGAACGACACTTGAGCCGTTACGATACTACACGACGCATTCTCGACAACGACAGAGTACCCCGACAGCTTCCAGCGAAACGCTTGGTCGGAATCGAACGAATTTAGCACCTGGGCGGCACGTAAGCGCTCTTTCCTTCGGCAATTCCATCACGATTGGGGTCGGTTGTTATGGATTTGAGGGCACCTGGGGCGGAATCCATCACGCGTGCCATTTTCTTATCACTGACTTCGCTGCTGTTGTGGCGTTACCCCACTGCTCAGTAGGCCAAGTGCCTGCGCCGCTAACCCTCATAGGATCTGTTTCGGGAATACGCATGGTAATGGGTTTATGACGTTCGGCCCCGCGGGCGTGAGCGCCACGCTGCACCCCGCGTCATCTGAAGGACAACACCCGTGACGTTCCTGCGATAACGTGCAAGGCTGACACTTGAGCCGTACCGAATCGCGACCTCCTCGTCAGTAAGGCCCTCTCGGAGGGTCTTCACGAGACCTTCGCGAGGAATTTGAAGGCAAGCGCCAAGCCAACCCGCTTCCTCTTCCTGATCCTGATCGTAGGTCCGGCACGGGATTCCAAACTGAATGACCACACCCCGAGATCGATGCTCGCAAAGGACATGAGCAATCTCGTGCATGACGTCGCTTTCACGGCGAGTTGGCGCGTGACTCGTGTTGTGGATGATCATCGGTGGCTGAACACTAGGCAAGAGGACGGCTGACCATGACTCGCTGCGCAGCAAAACCCGGGTCATCTCAACCGGTAGACCGTCAATATCGCGGGGGTCGACAACGGAAATGCCGAGATGCGTCGCGAGCGTACGTGCTGGCAGTTGTTCCAACACCGTGAGGCCGAGTGCGTGGCGGAGCCGTGTCGACTGACTCTCCGCCCATGCCTTGAACCCTCGCCGCATGACCACTGCACCTACCGGTTGCTCTTGTTTCTCTTGGCCTGTTGATAGGCCAATCTGATCATCGTAACAAGCGCGTCAGCCGTTTCGGCTGGTAACTCTCGGTCGGCACGCAATATTACTTCAATTTCCTCCGCGGCCGGTGTGTTTACGGCGGCACGTTTAAGGCTGGAACCACCCATAAGCAATTCGTTCGGGGACACGTGCAGCCACTTACAGATGGCAGCAAAGGTGTCTAGGTCCGGCACTCTGCCAGCTTCTATACGTGAGAGCGTTGAGGCCGATACGCCGCCGATTTCGTCGGCCGTTTCGCGCAGTCCCTTCTTCCCCCGCTTCGTTCGGATCAGGGCGGCCAGCTTCTGAACATCCAGGGCTGAGCTCATTGGTTCTCCGCACCAAGTCTGACTTGCTGGTCCGTTGCAAGCTAGCAACTATGTGCCACTTGTGCAACATCACGATGTCATGTATCATTGATCGGACGCTGTTGCACATCCGCAACGGCGCTGCATTGGCTTCAGGGGGTAGCGATGCGGCTGGAACTTGGGGTCTTGGCGGAAGCCGCGACCGAGAAGAACGGGCAGTTGAACATCTTGGGCACATTCGACCTTCTAACTGCCGAGCAGTTCCCATTCGTCATGCCCCATCTTGCACTTGCAATCAAGATTCGTGCGCACTCCACGGAGATTGGCAAGCATTCCATTCGGATCGTTCTACGCAATTCCGATGGGAAGGTCGTTCAAATGCCGAACGGCCAGCCGTGCGAGCTCACAGCGGAAGGCGAGCTCGGTCCCAGCAAGATTGGAGCGTGGGCAGATCCTAGCGCTCAATTCGTTCTGAACTATCAGGGGCTACACATCCCCAAGCCGGGCGCGTACTCGTTTTCCATCGTGGTGGACGGTCATCACGTGGGTGATGTGTCATTCTTCGTGATTGATGGACGCCGGGCTGCTCAAGCTGCGTAGAGTCAATTACTTGGCGCCGAGTGTGAGGGCTTGGCGCCGGGGGCTGTTCATCATTTGTTACGCGCCCCGCAGATGGAGAATTCTTCTATGCGGCGGCAGTCCATGCTCAGGGTCAACCAAACCCTAACACGCCAGCCTTGCCAAGCATCCTGCAGACATTCATCGCGTGACCGGCCCGCCGCCGGAATCGCATCAACCCAGTAACCTCGAGGCACCCATGCGCTTCCCCCGCGCCCTCATCGCGTTGGCGTTCATAGCCATAGCTGCCCCAGCGACCGCCCAGTCGGGCAAGAAGTCCCTCACCCAGGCCGATTACGACGCCTGGAAGTCCGCCCAGGGCTTGAACCTGTCCAATGATGGTCAGTGGGCGAGCTACACGGTCCAGCCGCTGGTGGGCGAGGGCGAGCTCGTCGTCCGGAATACGAAGACCGGCACGGAGTACCGGCACACGCGCGGGTACACGGGCCGGCCGCCGGCGCCGGGCATGCCGCCGATTGTGGGGCGCGGCGCGGGGCCGGGCGAGGAGGATGAGGAGGGGCCGGCGGGTCCGGGCGCGCGGTTTACGGCGGATAGCAAGTACCTGCTGTTCATCGTCCAGCCCTCGAAGGCGGAGGTGGAGGCTGCGCAGGCGAGTGCGCCGCGCGGGCGTGCGGGACGCGGTGGGGGTGCTGCGCGGCCGCAGGAGCGCAATTCGCTTGCTATCATGAGCCTCGCGGATGGCAAGGTCACGCTGGTGCCGCGTGTGCGCTCGTTCGAACTGGCCGAGCGGTCGGGGCGCTACGTCGCGTACCTGCTGCAGGCTGATGCGCCAGCAGGGCAGGGCGGTGCGCAGAGTGATTCGACCAATCGTCCGAAGAATCGCAAGGCGTTTGGCTCGGCCATGGTGCTGCGCGAGCTGGCGACCGGCACGGAGACGCGGGTCGAGGATGTGCAGACCGTCGAGTTCAACGCCGATGGCTCGGCCCTCGCCTATGTCGTGTCCTCGCGCGCGACGCCGGCCAGTGATGGGCTGTTCGTACGCAACCTTGCTTCCGGTGCAGTGACGCCTGTGCTCGCGGGTGTGGGCAACTACCGGCTGCTCACGTTCGATCGCGCGGGGCAGCAGGTCGCGTTTGTGTCCGATCGTGATGAGTATGCGACAGCGACGCGGCCATCCTTCAAAGTGTATCACGCGTCGCTCAAGGCGCCTGCGGCCAAAGCGGTCGTGACATCAGCGGCGCTCGGTGGTGGTGTGAATGTGGCGGATCGCGGCGGTGTGACGTTCACGCGTGATGGCGGCGCCATCCAGTTCGCGATCGCGCCGGTCATTCCCGACTCGATTCCCTACGACTCCCTCGCCTCGAAGGCGATCTTCGACCTGTGGCACTGGCAGGATCCGCGGCTGCAGTCGCAGCAGCAGCTCTCGCTCGGGCGCGATCGCAACCGCACGCTCAGCGGGCTTCACCACATCGCACTGAACAAGACCGTGCAGCTCACGGACGATGCTTTCCCCACCAACCCGACGCTCTCTGACAACGGCAAGTTCGGCGTGCAGAACACGGGCGCGCCGTACATGATCGATGCCATGTGGGGCGAGGGCGGTACGGACATTTATCTGCTGGATGCGACCACGGGCACGCGCAAGCTGCTCAAGCAGCGCGCCCGCGGGAATGGCACACTATCGCCCGGTGGCAAATACGTGACCTGGTTCGAGGATGAGAAGTGGGAAGCGTACAACATCGCCACGGGTAAGGTTGTGGATCTCACGGGCAAGCTGGGCGTGAAGTTCGATCAGGAAACGCACAGCACGCCCAGTGTGCCGCCGGCGTGGGGCATAGCGGGCTGGACGCCCAATGATGCCAGTGTGCTGATCAACGATCGCTACGATGTCTGGGAGCTGGATCCCGCGGGCGTGAAGCCGGCGCGCGTGGTGACGGACTCGGCCGGCCGCCGCACGAAGACGCAGTTCCGCGTGGTCGATCTGGATGAGGAAGATCGCTTTATTGACCCATCAAAGCCGCTTTTATTGCGGGCTCTGGAAGACTGGACCAAGTCGAGCGGTTTTTATAGCGATCGCGTGACGGGCAATGGCCAGCCCGAGAAGATCGTGGTGCAGGATCGCAACATGGCGCAGCCGCAGAAGGCGCGTGATGCCGAGCAGTATCTGCTGACGCAGTCCACGGTCGCGGAGTCGGAGTTGTGGACGGGCTCGAGCCTGGCATCACTCAGCAAGATCTCGAACACGAATCCGCAGCAGAAGGACTTCCGCTGGAGCAACGTCGAGATCGTCGAGTGGCAGAACCTGGACGGCGTGAAGACGCGCGGGCTGCTCTACAAGCCGGAAGACTTCGATCCCTCGAAGAAGTACCCCATGGTCGTGTACTTCTACGAGACACACACGAACGGGCTGCACGGCTACAACACACCGGGCGGCCGCAACGTGATCAACGTGCCGGTCTACGCGTCCAAGGGTTACCTGGTCTTCGAGCCGGACATCGTGTACGTGGATGGCTACCCGGGCCCGTCGGCGCTCAAGACCATCGTGCCGGGCGTGCAGATGCTGATCAACAAGGGCTTCGTGAAGGAAGACGGCATCGGCATCCAGGGTCAGTCCTGGGGTGGCTACCAGACCACCTACATCGTGACGCAGAGCAACCTGTTCAAGGCTGCGATGGCGGGTGCGCCCGTGGCCAACATGACCAGTGCCTACGGTGGGATCCGCTGGGAGTCGGGCAACTCGCGCACGGGCCAGTACGAGCACGGCCAGAGCCGCATCGGCGGCTCGCCCTGGGAGTACCCGGAGCGCTTCATCGAGAATTCACCATTGTTTTTTGCCGATCGCGTGAAGACGCCGCTCCTGATCATGCACAACGACCAGGACGGCGCGGTGCCCTGGCAGCAGGGCATCGAGATGTACATCGCGCTGCGCCGGCTGAAGCGGGAAGCCTACATGCTGAACTACAACGGTGACGCGCACAATCCACGCAAGCGCGCCAACCAGCGCGACATGGACATCAAGATGCAGGAGTTCTTCGATCATCACCTGACGGGCGCGCCCATGCCCGAGTGGATGAAGGTCGGGATTCCGATGCTGGAGAAGGGGAAGGATCAGTTCACGCCGCCCAGGAAGGTCACGACTACCACCACCACGTCAGGAGCGCGCTGATCCGTTACGTTCACGCTCTCGCTCTCGTCCGTTGCTGTTCACAGCCGTGAACGAAAACGAGAGCGAGAACGTGAACGTGGTAACGATGCTCGATCCTGGCGGTCCGATGCTGGCCGAGTCGCCCGGGATTGCTAGATTGCGCCTGGATCCTGCTTCAGCGACTTGACCAGACCAGCGCTCTTGCGCTCGAGACCAGTGAAAATGTCCCCCACCGACCTGGCAATCCTGCACGAGTTCGCTGCGCGCGTGCGCCAGCTCGAGCCGCGCGCCCAGCTGTTGGCGTTTGGCTCGCGTGCGCGTGGTGACGCGCATCCGGATTCCGACCTGGACGTCTGCGTGATCGTTCCGCGCAGGACGACGGAGCTGCGCCGTGCAGTCCAGAACGCAGCATGGGAAACCGGCTTCGAGCACGCTCGCGTCATTGCCACGGTGCTGCTCGAACAGGATGATTTCGAAGCCGGACCGATGTCCGCGAGTACGCTGGTCGCAAACATTCGCGCCGAAGGCGTGGCCGCGTGACGGAGTCCGAGAAGATCCGCGCCCTGGTATCGTACCGAATGGATCAGGCCGACGAGGCACTGCAATCCAGCGAGTTGAATCGGACCAATGGTTTGCAGCGATCGGCAGCCAATCGCGCCTACTACGCGATGTTCTATGCGGTCCTGGCCTTGCTGGCCACGCGCAAGGATGAGACGTCCCGGCACAGCGGCGCCATCTCACGCTTCGATCAACACGTTGTGAAAGCGGGTACGTTCCCGCGCGAGTTCTCCCGCTGGTTGCCTGACGCATTCGCACAACGGCCAGGATGCCGACTAGGCAAGCGAGTTCGCGCGCACGGAATCCGAGGTCGGCGAACTCGTGACACAGGCGCACGCCTTCGTCGAGGGCGTAAGGCAGCATCTCCAAACCCAGGGATTGCTCCCCGGGCATTGAGGCGTCACCGGGACTCCGACCGTCTATGTGAACGGGACGCGATCAAGTGAAAGGTCAGTTGCCGGGTTTCGTAAGCTCGCTGAGAAATTAGACGTATCGCGTCCCAAATCGGCGTCGCGAGCCCCTTCCAATGCCGCAAACTGAATTGTGGCCAACGTTCTTGTCGCGGTAGTCACGGAGGTTGCGCTATAACGTCCAGGATGTCGCTGATCCGGACCGTACAACTCGGCCTGCTGTTGGGCTTGGTTGCCGCGTGTAGTGAAGGGCAACAAACGGAACGCGGCGAAGTTCAGCGGCGCGACAGCGCGGGCATTGTCATCATCGAAACCCCGGGTACGTTGGCCAGAGCACCGATCGGTTGGAGCATTGGCCATGCGCCCGAACTGCAGCTAGGTAGTGCGGCAGGTCCGGAGTCGGATCAGTTCCACGAAATCGGAGGACGGTTTGCTGGCGGGATCACGGCGCTCCCCGACGGCCGCATCGTGGTCGTGAACGGTGTTAGTGCCGAGCTGCTCTTTTTTGGCCGTGACGGACGTTTTCTGAATCGCTTGAACAAAAAGGGGAATGGCCCCGGTGAGTTTCGCCGCGCATACCTCGTCCCATACACTTCGAACGACTCCCTGCTCATCCGTGACACTGGACACACACGCTACACGCTCTTTTCGACCGACGGGCAGATGCACCGCAGCTTCATGCCCGACCGGCCGGGCGTCATGGTAGGCACTGTGGGCGGGGTGTCGGAGTCGGGGATAGTCATCACTGCTCTTCTCGACGCCGTTCCGTTGGTCGAGGGACAGCAAACGCGGCCAATGGTCGTCCGCTGGATCAGCATGGAGTCGGGTCGCGCGGACACCGTCGCTCGGTTCAACATGCATTCGTATTTCGTGCCGGACGTGGCAGGAACCCCCATTGAAATTCCGGTGCTGTTTACCACAAGTCCTTCCGCCACGGTGGGTGTCCAGGGTTTTTTCGTAATTGGCGGAGACACACCGGATATCCGCGCGTTTGATAACACCGGGAGACTCATTCGAATTTTCCGCGTGGCAGGAGCCCCTCGACCCGTGACACCGGAGGACGTGGACGGCGCGATTGACTTTCAGGTGCCCCGCTGGGCGCCGTACCAATCGGGAGTGCGACGCGCTTACGAGCAGATGGATATTCCGAACCACTGGCCCACGTTTCAGTCTGTCCGCGTGGACCGGCTCGGCTGGATCTGGGCTGAGCTGTTCCGCACAACGAAGGACGCAACACCGCGATGGATGGTCTTTGACTCCAGCGGCGTGGCGCGCGGGGTTGTCGACTTACCACCCGGATTCGAAGTGCAGGATATCGGTCCCGACCAGGTGCTGGGTCGATGGCTTGACGACCTGCGCGTAGAGCATGTCCGCCGTTATCGACTTGAGCGCAACCGCTGAAAGTCGGCTCGCGCTCATCAACACATCGCCTCACCACCCTGTCCTGTATACATTCACAACCTCCCCGGCCGACCAACCGGCTTTGTGCTCCTGACGCAGCACCGGCTCGAGCGCACCCTGCCAGGTACGGTAGCTTTTCACCAACTGTGCGTACTGGTAGCCATCCGGATGCGTGGCCTTGTACTCGATCCAGAGCAGTTGCGGACCTGACGGGCAAGCTGGGTGTCAAGTTCGACCAGGAGACGCACAGCACGCCGAGCATTCCGCCCGCGTGGGGCATCGCCGCCCAAGAAAGTCCACCAACAACAGCGCAACAGATTCAGCGAACCGGCGCAGCGAGCTCCACGTGCGCGTCATGGCCGGGAACGCCAGCCAGCCGACTGTCGGTGGTGAGCAGCGGCGCGCCCAGGGCCTCGGCGAGGGCCAGGTAACACGCATCGTAGGCGGTGGCATTGACGCGCAGCGACCAGATACGCGGCAGAAAGAGATGGTGCGGATAACGCTCGATGGCGAACGCTTCCAGATCGTCCAGCGCCTCTCGACCGCGCCGCGCACTCAACTCGCCCGCCCGCTCGTAGCGGCGCAACACCTGCGCCACCTCGAGGTCCAGCACGTGCGGAGCGTGCAAGGTGTCACCACCGAACAGTCGTGCCTCCACCTGCGCTGCGACGTTGGTTTGCAGCAAGACCTCGAGGACAGCCGAAGCGTCCACCACGATCACCGGGCGTCCCGCTCCGCGCGCAGCGCATCGGCCGGCGACTCGGACGGATACACAGGCGCCCGTTCCCGCACCCGCCGCAACAGCAACTCGGGCTCCGGCCGCTCCGCAGCCCTCCGGATCACGTCCATCAAGTAGTCCGACAGTGTCATACCCGCCCTCGCCGCCCGGGCCTTCAGTTCCCGGTGCACCTTTTCCGGCACGTTCCTGATCTGCATCATGGACATGCTTGAAGCATGCAACAATGTTGCACACATGTCAACTCCTTTTCCAGGGGTGTGAGCTTGTTGACAAAAAAATTTTTCACGACTACGTTGCCGCCATGAGCGCGGCACTTCCCGTCGAGATCGTGCGCGAGCCGGAACGGGCGCTGGCGCTGCTGGACCCCGAGCGACAACGGCTTGTGGAGGCGCTGGCTGCGGGACCTGATTCCGCTTCGGGCCTGGCCCGCCGGCTGGGGGAAGAGCGGCAGCGGCTGAATTACCATCTGCGCGTGCTGGAAAACGCCGGGCTGGTGGAAGAGGTGCTGCAGCACAACAAGAGCAATCACCGCGAGCGCGTGCTGCGGCCGGTGGCGCGCCGGTTCGTACTGGACCCGTCCGCGGCGGGAGGGCTCGGCGACATTGATCCCGAAGATGCGGGCGATCGCTTCTCGGCCACGTACCTGGTCGCGCTGGCGGCGCGTACGGTCCGGGAAGTGGCAGCGCTGTCGAGCCGCGCCAGACGCGATCGTACGCGGCTGGCCAGCGCGTCGATCAACACATCGGTGCGCCTCAAGACACCGGCTGATTACCAGTCGTTGGTTGAAGACCTGACGCGTGCCGTGGCGGATGTAGTGGCGCGGCATCACGACGAGTCGGGAGATGGGCGATGGTATCGCGTGATCGCGAGTGCGTATCCGGGACCGGCGCCACCGGACAATTCCAGGGAGGCGAGCAATGCAAAAGTCGACTGAGGCACGCGGCGCGGTGCCGGAAACGCGATCGGCCGAGGGGCAGATCGCGATTGATGCAACTCCGGATAGAGTATGGCAGGCGTTGACAGACGCGCGCGAGCTGGAGCGCTGGTTCCCGCTCGATGCACGCGTCGAGCCGGGTGAGGGCGGCAGCATCTGGATGTCGTGGCGGAATGAGTTTGCCGCATCGATGCGGATCGAGGTCTGGGATCCGCCTTACCATCTGAGGACTGCCTGGTCCTTTAACGAAGGCGAGTCGACCGGACAGGTGACCGATTACTGGATCGAGGCCAAGGGTGGAAGAACTATAGTTCGCGCGGTCACGTCGGGATTTCCGCTGGATGCCTCGTGGGATGGGTGGGTGGAGGGGACCCGGCGCGGCTGGGCCTTCGAGCTGCGCTCGCTCAAGCAATATCTGGAGCGCCATTCAGGCGAGAGCCGCCACGTGGCGTATTTGCGGTGGCGCGTACCGCTTTCCGCGCAGGAAGCGTGGGCCCGCCTGGCCGCTGACCAGGAAGCGGCTCGCTGGCTTTCCGCCGGCCAGGTGTTCGATCACCGGCCGACGGGTCAATACGCGACCGTACTGTCTGATCCTGCCGATGCACTTCTGCGACTGTCCATCGAGCCGGGCGCGCCCGGTGGTCCTCATGAAGTGGTGTTGTGGTTGTCGGCCTGGGGCGGTCACGAGCGGCGCGTTCGTGCCATCGAGAACGAATGGGCCCAACGGCTGGCTCACCTGTTCCCCGAGGGCGCGGCGCCATGAAGTGCAAGCGATTGGGCGTTCCACTGCTGGCCGCTCTGAGTGCGTGCCAGGGAAGTGCGGCCGTGCCCACGGAGCAGCAGTCTCTCACGATCACGGCCAGCGTGGACTCGGCCACGCGCGCATTCGAGTCAGCTCAACGTGCACTCGATCCTGCGCGCGTCATCGCGCATCTCTCGCCCGATTTCTACATGCACGTCGACGGGCAGCGGCTGAGCCGTGATGTAGTCGAAGAGAACATCCGGCGAGACCTGGGCTCGGTACGTCAGGTGGAGCCGGGGTTCCAGGCGATCGAAGTCATCGTTCAGAGCGCAAAGACTGCCGTGGCATCGTTTCGCTATCACGATTCCGTAATCGGCGCAGATGGCGCGCTGCGCCGCCTCCGTGGCGCGACCACTCTGGTATGGTCGCGCCGCGGGACAGACTGGTTGATCGTGTATGCCCACGCCGATCATCACATCGACCAGGGTTCTTGAACGTCGAGCCGGACCCGGGCGAGCAGATCTGGTCTGCGGATGTAAGGTTCTGGAAGATCCTGACCGGACCATGACCGCGGGGACTCTCTAAATGCGAGCACTGGGTTTTTCAGGCTATGTGGCGCTGACCATCAGTGCGATGGCACTCGTATGGCTGATTCTGTCTCTCGCAGGCGGCAGCTCGAATCCGGAGATGTTCGCCATTGGTCAGAACGCGGCGCTCCTGGCCATTGCCGCCTTCCTGGCCGTACGCCACCGCGCTGGAAGCGCGCCACCCAGGTAACTGTTCCTGAACGCTTTCGTTTTCGTTCAACTGGGCGTCGCCCTGCTTTGCGGTTGACCGAAAACGAAGGCGCAAACGCACCCAACCGTCACAGTTTTTCGTTGAACCGTCCCAGCCCCACTGGTCACGCGCCTGAATCTCGCCAAACGTGGTCTCCATCGTCCCCGGCTTGTGGAGACCGCTCATGACAACCCTGGTTCGCGCTGCGGCCGCGGGTGTGCTGCTGCTGGCGGCGCAAGCGCCGCTTGGGGCAGCGCCAGCCGGCCGGCCGGCTGAATCGGCGCGGTTCGATAGCGCAGACACACTCCTCATCAACTCGTCGATTCTGGGGCGGCAGCGGCGCGTGTTCGTGTCGCTGCCCGTGTCGCACGCGGAGAGCACGCGCAGGTACCCAGTGCTGATCGTGCTGGACGGCGAGGCGAATTTCACTGCGGCGACCACGATTGCGACCACGCTGGCCGGACTGGCGCACACGCCGGAAGTGATCGTGGTCGCGATTCCGAACGCGACCTCGAACCCGCGCGATCGCGTACACGACATGACGCCACCCGGCCTGTCCGTGAGTGGCAGCTCGTTGAATGAAGGTGGCGATCGTTTCCTCGACTTCATCGAGAAGGAAGTGCTGCCCGCTGTGGACGGGAAGTACCGCGGCGGTGGCCCGCGCATCCTGGTCGGACATTCGTCAGGTGGTATCATCGTGACCTATGCAGCGGCCACGCGCACAACATCGTTTCCGGTGGTCGTGTCCATTGACGCGCCCATTCATCTGGGCGACAACTGGCTGGCGCGGCGGCTCACCGAGCGCACGCGTGCGGCAGGACCGCCCCTGCGCTACGTGTCTCTGGAGACGCGTTTCGGCTGGAGCGATGCTACCTGGTCGGCGTTGAAAGCGGCCGCGCCCGCGTCCTGGGTACTGCGCCGCGAAAAGCTGGATGGCGAGTCCCACGAGTCGATGGGATTTCTTTCCATGTACCAGGGGCTGAAGTTTGCCTTTCACGATTACTCGATCGTGGGGGCGCCCATGGTCCCGCGCGCCAGTGCGGGCGCGGCGTTCGAGCACTACCGTAAACTGGGTGAGGGTCTGGGCGCGGAGCTGCCGCCGCCGGCAGGCGTGCTGCGCCGTCTGATCGATGACCTGCTGACCGAAGGCCGGGCCGGGCCCGCGCGGCAGGCACTCCAGTGGTTGTATGATGGCTACGGCCCGCCCGCAGATCGCGCGCAACTGGAAGCGTTGTTCGCGCGCGTGCAGACGCAGCTGCCGCTGAAGGAAACGGTCGATTCGCTCAAGGCAACGCCCTGGCCGACGCCGCAGCAGATCGCACCCTACGTGGGCGAATGGCGCGGTTACAACTGGATGAACGAGGAAGCCCAACATCGATCCGGCTTGCGCATCCGCATCGTGAACAACCAGGTGATGGCTGAGCTTCTCAACTGGCGGGATGGCAATGAACACGCGACTCCGGTCGAGTACCTCAGGGTTGTGCCGGGCGGACTGCACTATGGCATGATGAACGGAATGCGGCCCATGGGCATGCTGGTGCACGAAGGCGTGCGCAACGGGAATGTGCTGGAAGGTTCGAGCGGCTTCCGCGGCATCCTGCTGCCGTTGCCCAATGGCCGCACGCCTCCCAGGATGCAGTTCCGATTGGAGAAGCAGGAGAAGTGAGATAGAGAGCAGTCGCAAGCGCGCCGACCGCGCGCTCTGGATCGTCTTTGCGGTTTGCGTCGCAATTGCCGCGGTCACGCTGATTGCCACGCAACTGGCCGGGCCGGCGCTGCCCACTCCGGGCCCGGGCCGGTTACGCCGAGTGCCTCGCCCGCAAACGCTGCGCGATCTGCTGCAGCTCATGGGCATCGGCTCGCTGACCTGGTACGCCTGCCTGGTGTCCGCGCCGTTGTTCATCTGGCTGAGCCGCAAGCTCCCGCTCGAGCGCGCACGGTGGCAGACCAGCCTGGCCACGCACGTCGCGCTCATCATCGTCCTGGTCATGCTGACTGCGTGGCTGCAGTACGAACTGAGCTACCCGAACGACGCGCGGCTCGCGCCCGGGCTCGGCGTGTACATCCGCGCCGCGCTGCTGACCAACATGCTGCCCTTCATTGCCGTTGCCGCCGCGGCGCAGGCGTTGGAAGCGCGCACCCGCGCGCGCGACCGCGAGCTCGAGGCCGCACGCATGAAGGGCCAGCTCGCCGAAGCCAGGCTGGCTGCACTCAGCGCGCAGCTGCAGCCGCACTTTCTGTTCAACACTCTGCAGGCCATCTCGACACTCATCCCCCGCGACCCGATCGCCGCCGATCGCGTCCTGGCCAGCCTCAGCGACTTGTTGCGCGAGCTGCTCCGTCATGGCGAACAGGAAGTGCCGCTCGAGGAAGAGCTGCGCGTGCTGGAACCGTATCTGGACATCTCGCGCACGCGTTTCGGCAATCGGCTCAGCATCACCATCCATGCCGATCAGGAAGCCAGACGCGCGCTGGTTCCGTTTTTCGTGCTCCAGCCGCTGGTCGAGAACGCGCTGCACCACGGTGTGGGCAGCCGCGTCGGCGCGGGCAGCGTACACATCGACGCAGCGCGGGTTGGCGATCGGCTCTGGCTCAGCGTGACGGATGATGGACCGGGCGAGCCGGGTGAACCCGGGCGAGGCGTCGGCCTGGCCAATACCAGAGAGCGGCTGCAGGAACTCTACGGCAGCGCGGGCACGCTCGAGTACGGGCCGCGGCAGGAGGGCGGGTTTGACGTGCGCATCGGCATCCCGTACCGCATGACACCGCCGCCGGGCCGTTTTGCATGACGCTGCGCGTCGTAGTCGTTGACGATGAGGATCTGCCGCGGCAGCGCATGCGCGACCTGGTCAACGGGCACGAAGCGCTGACCCTGGCCGGCGACGCGAGTGATGGCGCCAGCGCACTGGATGTGATTCTCGAGCAGCGCCCTGATCTCGTGTTCCTCGACATCCAGATGCCCGAGCTGGATGGCTTCCAGGTCATCGCCGCACTCGACACGGAGACCACACCCGCCATTGTATTCGTCACTGCCTACGATGCGCACGCCATCCGCGCCTTCGAAGTCGATGCCGTGGACTACCTGCTGAAGCCGGTCACGGAGGTGCGCTTCGCTGCGGCCGTGTCACGCGTGCTGGGCCGCCTGAGCGACCGGGCCGGAGCGCAGACGTTGCACGCCATGGCTGCGCGCATCAACCAGCAGCGCGGCTATGCCACGCGCTTCGTGGCGCGGCGCAGCGGCAAACATTACATCGTGCGCGTTGCCGACATCGACTGGTTGCAGGCCGAGGGCAACTACCTGCGCGTCGCCACGGGTGCGACCTCCCATCTCGTGCGTGCCACCATGAAAAACGCGGAAGCGCGCCTTGATCCCACCCGGTTCGTGCGCATTCACCGGTCCGTCCTGGTCGCCATCGACCGCATCGCATTCATCGAGAGCGGCCCGGGCGGCGAGTACGTCGTGACCATGCCTGGCAGTGTGCGCCTGACCTCGAGCCGTGGTTACAGCGAACGAGTGCGCGCGTTGCTGCGCTGAAAGCAAAACTGTTCACGCTAACGTTCTCGCTCTCGCCAAGTCGGAAAAACGACGGCAGATGGCGCAGATCGCGCTCCGTCGCCATCGGTTCACGTCGAAAAAAACCGGAGTTGCTGTAGAGCCATTCCTGGCCGTTGTTTGCCATTGGCTCGACCTCGAAGGAAAGAGTCAGGACCTTGCGGCCGTCCCCCCAGGTGCTGCCATCTCTCGCCGCCATTGAACGTGCGGAACAACCACCACTCTCCGTGGTGACCAACAAACGTTGTTGATTGTTCGGCATGACCGCGATGGATAGCGCGCGGCCGCCTTGGCGTATTCTGGGTGGCGTAATCGTCACGGGTGAGTTGGAGCAGCCGTTGAGAAGCCCGGCCAGCGCAATGGGAAGAGCCAGGCGACGCATGAGCATAGGGACTCCGCTCGGAGAGGCGAGTGTCCAGCAACCCGCAGCACTAGGTGCTTGATAGGCGCCTGATCAAGGGCTCGGTCATACGGCGGGCATGTCCATTCGCTTCCGCGAAACCGTGCTGTCAATGAGCGGCATCAGCCGCGAACGGGGGCTGCCCAATACCAACCGCCTCGTCTTCCCTCGCCTCGAAGGCGATCTTCGACCTGTGGCACTGGCAGGATCCGCGGCTGCAGTCGCACAAGCAACCCTTTGTCCCCGGCCGTGGTCTAACCCTCCGACGATTCCCCTCACACTCTAATGGGTGGCTGCTATGCCGGCGCTCGAGCTGGTCAAGGGCACACTCGATGTACTCATCCTGAAGGCGCTGACCTGGGGTGCGCTGCACGGGTATGGCGTGTCGCGCTGGATCCGGGAGCGCACGGGTGGCGTGCTGGCCGTGGAGGACGCGGCGCTGTACCAGGCGCTGCATCGCTTGGAACGGCGAGGCTGGATCGAAGCGGAGTGGGGCGTATCGGAGAACAATCGCAAGGCCAAGTACTACCAGCTGACCGGGGTGGGGCGGCAACAGCTGCGCAGAGAAGCGAAGACCTGGCGTACATACGCGCAGGCCGTGTTCGAGGTACTGGATGCCCGACAGGCGTAGGAGGCCGGCATGATCGAGGGCTTGCGCCGTTTGTTGCGCGTGCCGCGCTCGCCGCGGGAGCAGGCGCAGCGCGAGGTGGAAGACGAAATCGGTTTTCACCTGGAGATGCGCACCGAAGAGCTGGTGCAAGAAGGGCTGGATCGCGCGGCCGCGCGCCAGCAGGCGGAGCGGGAGTTTGGTGATTTGGAGCGCGGGCGCGCCGCGCTGCGCACGGGCGTGGCCGCGCGCGCGCGCGATGCGCGGCGCACGCTCTATTTTGATGAGCTTAAGCAAGATCTTCGCTATGCGCTGCGCTCCGTGCGTGAGCGGCCGGGCTTCTCGCTGGTCGTGATCTTGACGTTGACGTTGGGCATTGTGGCGACCACCACGATCTACACGGCGTTCCAGGGGCTGATCGTGCGTGCGCTGCCCGTGTTCGAGCCGGAGCGTGTGGTCATACCGAAGAGCTACGAGCGTGGTCGGGAGAATACCTGGACCGTGACGTATGCTGACTTTGCCGATTGGCGCGAGCGCGGCGTGTTCGACGCGGTGGCCGTAATGCAGCTGACCAATGTCGATATGCGGCTGAGCACGGAGCCCGAGCGTTTGGATGTGGCTTTGGTCAGCATGGACTTCTTCCGCGCGCTGGGCGCGCGGGCGCAGCTGGGCCGCACGCTGGGTCCGGCCGACTTCGCGCCCGATGCACCGCGTGCCATCGTGATCTCACACGAGGTATGGCAGACCCGTTTGGCGGGCGCGCCTGATGTCCTTGGCCGGCGAGTAGGTTCGACTCGGCCAGGCGTGATTGTGGGCGTACTGGAGCGCGGCGCGGCATGGCCGCGCCAGGCGGAGTTGTGGGTGCCCCTGCTCACGGGTCAGCCGGGGCAGGGCGTACCGCAGGACTGGCTGGATCGTGACAACTACGTCTTCAGCTCGGTTGCGCGTTTGCGCGCGGGCGCAACGCTCGAGCAGACCAGCGCGCAGCTGGACGGCATGGCCCGTGTCATTGAGCAGCAGTTCCCCGCGCAACGCGCGCGTATCAGCATTACGGCCATTCCGCTGCGCCAGGAACTGCTGGGCGAGGGTCTGCCGCGTGTACTCTGGATTCTGCTGGCCGCCGTGGGCGCGGTGCTGCTGATCGGCTGTGCCAACATTGCCAACCTGCTGCTCGTGCGGGGTGCCGCGCGCCGCCGCGAATTCGCCGTGCGTCTGGCGCTGGGCGCACGACCCGGCCGTCTGGCGCGCCAGCTGCTCACGGAAAGCCTGATGTTTGGAATCACGGGCGGTGTGCTGGGCCTGGTGCTCTCGCGCTGGGCCGTGGATCTGCTGCTCCACTTTGCCCCCAGCGATGTGCCGCTGCTGCATGAAATCCGGCTGGATCGCACCGTACTCCTGGTTGGGTTGGGCGCGTCCATGGGCGCGGCGCTGCTCTTTGGACTGGCGCCCATGCTGCAGGCGCTGCGTGTGGGTGCCGCCGAAACCATCGCCGACACCACGGCGCGCACGGCCGGTGGACGACACGCGGCACGACTACGACGCTCCCTGGTCGTGGCCGAGCTGGCGCTTTCCGTTCTGCTTCTGGTGGGCGCGGGTCTCCTGATCCGCAGCCTCATGCGCCTCCAACGCACGGATCCCGGTTTTCGCACCGAGAACCTGATCACATTGTCATTGCGTTTGACCCCATTGCGTTATCCCAACAATGCAGCGGAGGCCGCCTTCTTCACGCGTGTTGTCGATCGGCTGCGCGCAGTGCCCGGTGTGCGCGCTGTCGCCGTAAGCTCCGCACTGCCGCTGGGTGGCGGCGGCTTCTATCTGGGTCGCGCATTCCTGGCGGAAGGCCGGCCCGATCCGCCCGCCGGTCAGGAGGTTTGGGGCCCGTGGAACGTGGTCGGCCCCGGCTACTTCGGCACCATGGGCATGAACATGGTGCGAGGCCGCGAATTCACGGAGCGGGATGACTCGGCGAGCGCGCCTGTGATCATTGTGAACCAGGCCTTCGTCGACCAGATGTTCCCCGCAGAAAACCCGCTGGGCAAGCGCGTGCGCTCCTGGCGCGATGAGAATCTGCTGCGCGAAATCGTGGGCGTGGTGCCCAACGTGCGTTACTTCGCTGCGGGTGATGAGATCCGGCCGCTCGTTTATGTGCCGCACGGACAGAACATCTGGTCCACCATGTCCGTAATGGTGCGCACCGATCAGCCCGAAGCCACCATGACGCCCATCATCCGCCGCGCGATCACCACGCTCGATCGCGATCTGGCCGTGGCCGAGTTATCCACCATGGAGCAGGCGCGCCGGACTTCGCTGGCCAGGCCGCGCTTCAATACGCTTCTCCTCACTGTGTTCGCCGCTCTGGCGTTGCTCCTCGCCACACTCGGCATCTATGGCGTGCTTGCTTATGGCGTCTCCCAGCGCACGCGTGAGATCGGCGTGCGCATCGCCCTGGGCGCCCATCGCAGCAACGTCATTGGACTGATCTTGAAAGAGGCCGTGTTGCTCGTGGGTGGTGGTGTTGCGCTGGGACTCGCCGCCGCGTTGGCCGCCACACGCCTGATGACGCGCCTGCTCTACGAGCTCGATGCACGCGACCCGCTCACCTTCGGCGGCGTGGCGCTTCTGCTGGTTGCCATCGCGCTGCTGGCCAGCTACCTGCCCGCTCGACGCGCCGCGCGCGTGCAGCCCGTGACCGCGCTGCGCACCGAATAGCGCCAGTCACGTTGGCCCTGGATGGGTTTGGCCTGCGCTGCCCAACGTTCAGATCCACCGTCCAACGACTGGAACGTTTCAAGTCAACGAGCAACGGTCCCGTTGCCATCCCGAGCAGCGCGCTGCTGAGTGGTCGGACCGCCGGCTACCATGATGCGGGAGCCAGGAGCGGGAGTTAGGAGCGGGAGCAGGCCGGAACGGGCCTTGCGCACCGATCATCGGTAGGCCGGTGCCCGCGCCCGGCCGCGCCTGCTCCCGTTATGCGCTCCCGCTCCCGAACATGGTGAACCGAAAGCCTGGCTCTCTTTTTCGGACGGCTCTGAACTGAGAGCGAGAACGTGTTAACGGCTTGCCCCTGCTGGCGGCGCCGACTGCCATAACACATTCACGATCTTCCATTTGCCATCGTACTTGGCCAGATGGAAATAATCGATGCCCCACATCGCGGTCAGCTTGGCCGATGCCGTCTGGTCCAGGACCTCGAAGATTTCGATGCGCTTGGGCGCATCAGCCGGCACCCGGCCCGAACTGTTGAATGTGCGCGCCACATTCACCAGCTGATCGTAGGTCATGGGATATTCATGGTAGCGCGTGGAATCGCGCGGAATCTGATAGCCGCGCTTGGCCAGCGTGGTGTGCACGCTCTTCGCAATGCGCTCCGGCTGCACCTGGTAAATCGCCTCCACGTAGTCCAGAATCGCCTGCCGCACCGCTTCCCGGTCCGCCGCCTGGCTCTGTGCACGCAGCGGTGTTGCGCCCAACAGGATGAGGGCGCCTGTCATCAACATCCGTCGCATCCTAGTCTCCTTTCGCTAATCTGAGCAACGATCCATTGCCATCCCGAGCCGCGCGCTGCTGAGTGGTCTGACGGCCGGCTACCATGATTCGGGAGCGTAGAGCGGGAGTAAGGAGTGGGAGCAGGCGGTAGCGGGCCTGTGCGCACCGATCATCGGAAGGCCGGCACCCGCGCCCGTCCGCTCCCGCTCCCGTAATGCGCTCCCGCTCCCGTTATGCGCTCCCGCTCCCGTTATACGCTCCCGCTCCCGTTATGCGCTCCCGCTCCCGTTATGCGCTCCCGCTCCCGTTGTCCGCGCCTGCTCCCGTCATGCGCTCCCGCTCCCGAACGTTGTGAACCGAAAACATGCTCGATTTGTCGGACCAGCTCGGAACGTGAACGTGAAGGTCCATTAGTTCCGTATCACTCGCTGCAGATGCCTCTGCGCCCACCCATCGGCATCGCCGTGTAGCGCGATGTTGGCAATGGCCTCATAGCGCGGCGCATCCCAGTCCACGCGATTGTCGATGAAGAGCGCGATGGTCAGGTTGCTTTCTGGCTCATGCATCAGCTCGAGGGAATTGCCATTCCAGGCGGAGAGTCTGCGCTGTATGGTGGTGCCGCGACGTGTGGTAGCGGTTTCCCAGCCATAGCCAGTGCTGGAGCCCCATGGGTTGTCGACGCCGGCGTTGAACATGCGGGCGCGCTGTTGCACGTTGAACAGCCCGTTCTCCAAAGCCAGATGCCAGCGGTAGAGGTCTTCCACGTTGGATACGATGGCCATGGCACCGCGCCGGCCCCAGACATAGGGTCGCGGGCTGACCGCACTCGTGCTCTTGAAGGTCGTGCTGTATTCGGCGGCCATACGATGGCGTGGTGCATCGGGATCGAACCAGGTGTTCTTCAGGCCAGCCGGCTCGAGCAGCTGAGTCCGAACGAATTCTTCATACGGCATTCCTGACGCGCGCTGCACAACCAGGGCGAGGGCACTGTAGGCAATGTCAGAGTGTCGCTGGTTGGCAGCGGGCTCGAACTCAGCGGGGGCGCGGCGCAATCCGGCAATGAAATCTTCTTCGGTGCGCGCGTACACCGGCTGATCCTGCGGTGTCACGCCGCTGGCGTGCACGAGCAGATGGTGCAGTGTGATGCGATCCTTGGGCGCGGGCAGCGGACCCAGCCATTTGGTGAGCGGATCATTGATGTTCAGACGCCCCTGTTCTTCCAGGCGCAGGATGGCAGCCGCGGTCAGCATCTTGGCCATGGCGCCTGCGGGAAAGAGCGTGCCTGCCTGCACGGGTGTTCGCGTGTTCCGATTGGTCACGCCAAAGCCGCGCTGCAGCACGATCTGGCCGTCGAGCGCAACCAGCACTGCACCATTGAATCCGGCCTCCGCCAGCCGATCGAAGGCCACATTGAGGCGTTGGGTCACCGCTGCGGGGGAGCGCGTAGCTTCGGTGCTCGCGTTCGGCCGGTACAGGCCGGGGTACACGATGGGGCGTGAAACCACGATGTCCAACGTGGGCGCTGCGCCAATGCCGAACACAGCGGCAGCAAAACCAGACAGCGCGAAAATGGCGCGCCGGTGCGCAGGTTTCTGACGTGCGCGCATTTCACTGGCGAGCAGCCACGTGATACGGCTGCGCAAACAACTGCCGGAAAAAGCGGTAGCCACCCGTTCGCGCGGTCGGCCCGATACGGCGCGCTCGGCCACGCGCAGCAACGTTCCGGCAAAATCAGCGGGCGCAGCGCGCACTTGTTGCACCGCCCATTCGTCACACGCCATCTCGCGCTCCAGCGCGATGCGCGTGCAAATCCAGCGAATAGCCGGATTGAAGAAGAACACGGCCAGCACCAGCCGCTGTACCAGTGTGAACCAGTCGTCGCGCCGCTGCGCGTGCGCCAGCTCGTGCGCGCCCACCTGCACCAGCTCGGGCTCGCTCAGCGTAGTCCAGCTCCCGTGCGGCAACAGCAGAGCAGGCCGCCACAGACCCACGAACACGGGCGTATCGATGTCCGTGGAAGCACCGTAACGCATAGGGCGCCGAACCCCGCATTCGCGCCGGCAGCGCGCCAGCAGGATCTCAATGCGCAGGGGCAGGGAAACCGCGCGCCGCTCGAGCCTGCGCATGCGCACCAGGTCGCGCACCAGCACAGATAACCACAACAGCGTGAGCAGCGCATAGGCCTGCAGGAGCCGCTCGCTCACGCGCGCTGAAGTGACCAGCGCAGGCGCACTCGCCATGGTTTCTGCATCGGATGTGCTAGACTCGGACAGCGGGCGCACCGGCGTGACGTCTTCGTTGGGTGCGGCCACCTGCTCCCCGCGGAGGGACACCGGATCCGCGCTCCGCGCGTACCCGGGCGCTGCATATGGGCGTGCTCCCACGGCTGGCCGCGCGGCGCCAGCTGGCGTTCCCGCTGGCCTCAGCGCGCTGATCAGCGGAAGCACCACCGCCACCGCCAGTACACCGTACCAGAACGCATAACGCTGAGCTGCCGTCCGTTGCCTCATCATGCGCGCTACCAGCGCACCCGCCAGCGCAATGGCCGCAGCCTGCCAGAGCCCATTGGCCAGAACGGAAAGAATCTGCGCGCTCACTCAGGCTTCTCCTTGCGCCGCGCTTCCAGCGCACGACGGATGCGCGCCAGCTCCGCTTCATCCAGCTCGCCCCGTTTCAACAAGCTGAGGACCAGGTCACCCGGTGTGTGAAAAAAACGCTGCACCAGGTGATCCAGCACACTTGCGCGTGTCTCCTCATGATCCACCAACGGATGATAGCGGAACGCCCGGCCTTCCTTGCGCCGCTTCACGTAGCCCTTGTCTTCCAGGATGCGCAGCAACGTGCGAATCGTGCTGTCCACCAGGTCGTCCTCCAGCGCGTCCTGGATTTCCAGCACCGTTGATGGCCCGCTGCGCCAGAGCACATTCATCAGGCGCAACTCGCCGTCGGTCAGCGTGGTGGTCGGCTTGCGCGGCATTGAATCGCTAGTTCGTTAGCGGTTAGTGGGATTCTAGCCGTTAGAGGAGCCGTCCGGAAGGGGTCCGTTACGTTTTCGCTTTCGGCTGTTAGTCCGTTGGTTGCCCGGTCAAGGAACGACCGAAAGCGAAAACGAAAGCGAAAGCGAAAGCGTGAACGGATTAGCGGGGGTCGTGGCGTACGGCAGTGGCGATGATGTCGTCGCCCGGCTTCTGGTCCGGGTCGTGATCTCTCCTGCGGTTGGGGCCCATGGAGTAGACGGTGATTTGCAGAGCGCCGTTGTCCATGGGGACAACGCGCAGCCAGTAGGCCAAGCCCCAGGGATCGATGAAATAATGAGGCGCGGTGGCGCAAGCGATTTTCTGAAAATGCGCGAAGCGATGGGGATAGAGGTAGCGATCCTGGATGGCGGTCCAGATGCGTTTGTGTACGGAGCCCGGGACGTTGATGAGCTTCTGGGTGGCTGCGCCGGGCAAGTCGGCGGCGAGTGCGGCCGTTTCCTGTCGGGCACAAGCAAGGGCGGCCGGGCTGCCCTGCGCAGCGCGGGCGCTGATGAAGGTGAGTGCGGCGGCCGCGGCAGCCGTGGTCAAGACCCCGAGCGACAGCGCGCGCGGCGACGGTCGTGTTGATGCCAGGAACAATCCGCCGGCCATGGCTTCCACCCATTCGCCCGTGAACTCGACCGGATAGAAGTAGAGCAGGAGCACGGCGGCCAGAAACCATGGTGTCACACTGAGGTGCGGGCTGGATGCACCCATGTGCTCGAGCAGGTGCGCGGCGCCGGGTACGCGCGCGAGCAGCGGCAATACCACGCCGTAGCCGCCCAACGCCAACATCAGAACACCCTTGGGCTGTCCGAACAGGTCGGCAAAGTTGTGCAGTGTGAATTCCTGCTGGGTATTGTGCTGGAGGAAGAGGTCAGGTGGTGTAAAGCCCAGCAGCCGTTGTCCCCAACTGAACTCCTCACCGGCCACGAACACGCAGAAGGCAGCGATCAACAGATCGAAGATGCGACGCTGTGCGATTGCGCGCCGGGCCAGCGGAATGGCGGCGGCCAAAAACAGGAAGACCGTCCACCATTCGATGAAACGGTCTTCCTGAACGAATTCGCGATAGCGAACGGGTGCGGCGAAGGCCAGCCCGAGCAAAAGTGCGACCCACGCCGCGCACGCGACGTGGATCGCCCAGGTTGTGGGGGGTCGCTTTCGGCTCAGCCGTGACCGTGGTTACTGCCGCGCCGGTCGTGTTTGTCGGTATCCGTGTCCCGGTCGTCGGCATCACGATCACTGTCCTCGAAAGCGCGGAACGAAGCGCGGATCTGATTCTCGAGCGCTCTGCGCAGCATGGCATTGAGCTGCACGGCACGCGGATCGATCACAATCGCGTTGATCTTGAACCAGGTAGTCGGATCGACCGTGATGGTGACGTTGAAGCTATCGTCTGCGGAGTCGACCACGAAGGGCGGATCCAGGTCCAGGTCCAGTCCGACATTGACTGCCAGGGTCAGGTCGAACGGTTGTCCATCAAAGGTTCCGCGCGCGCGCACGAATGAGACCTTGAATTTGATCTCGTCATACGTGCCTTCCGGCAGCGGCGAGTTGATCAGCGTGACCACTCCGCCCGTGAGCGGCAGCGCCACGGTTACCGCACCGGCGCGCAGCTCGGTGCCTTCGTCGTGGTGACGACTGTGGCGACCGCCGTTGCCGCCGTCGTCACCCTCATCATCCATATCGCGTCCTTCCCGCTCGATCACGATCCGGTCGATGGTCAAATCGACATTGAGCAGATCGATGGTGTGCAAGCCATCGGTAATCGGAATGAGCGCGGCGGATCGGCCCGCCAGCGAGGTACGCGGTACACTGAACGAAACCGAGAGAGTCTCATCATCGGAGCCGATGCCGAGCATGTCGCACGCGGCCAGTGGCAGCAGCGCTACCAGAGAGAGGATGAGTGGGACAGTTCGTTGTGGGTGCATGAGAGCGCTCCTGTCGGGGAGTTCTAGGGGCTGGTCAGGATATTTAGCGCGCGCAACGCGGCGGCCTGTTTGGCCGGGTTCGCGCTCACCAGGTAACGGCGATCCACACGCCGATCGGGCCAGTTGCGTGGGTCGTGCACCACGATGGGCGGCCGCCGGCCGGAGCGGCGGTCGGTGCACCAGTCGGCGACGCGGCGCGAGCGGCGAGACCGTGAATCGGAATCGTCGTCCCAGTGACCGCCGTAGCGGCCGCCCAGCAGAATCTGCTCCAGCTGATCGCGCGAGCCGCGGCCGGCCACGCGGCGCCAGTCACCATCGTCACAGCGATCGCGGCGTGCGCGCAGGATCTCTTCCAGCCGTGCCCGCCGGATTCGTTCGGCCCGATCGTGGCGAATGCGCTCGATGCGGGCGCGCCGAATTTGCTCCAGTCGGATGCGCCGCAGATTCGCGATGCGGTTCCGGCGTACCTGTTCGATGCGGGCCCGGCGCCAACGATCGTAATCGCGGTCTTTCCGGTGACGCACCACATTCTCGAAACGGTCTCGGGAATTGCGCTTGTGCCAGGGATCGCGCGCATGCTCTCCGCGTGCACGCGCCGGGGTAAACACGACCAGCATGACCAGCAAGGATAATCCGAGGCGACTGATCCGGTGCTGCATGGTACTTCTCCTCCGGGTGAACTACTCGGGGGGCGGGAGTGTCGCACTAAACAACGAGCGTCCCCGTTCCGGGGATGACGGGCTACCCGAGAGGCGGCACCCCGCCCGCCATCTTTGTAGACGCAGCCAGAGCGCCTGAGTCACCAGGCGCCTGGGCCCTAAGAACGGCTCTCGGGCTACCCTGGGACTGCCCGGCACTCGGTTGGGGCCGTTCACAACGGCCGCCCTATGACGCCGTTCGGCCGCAGATCCGTGCAATTCACCCCTGTTCAATTGCTCGATCAAGAGCAAAACGGTTATCGAACCCACGCGGAGAGGGGCCGCATCCACATTCATTCCAGGATGTGCACCATGCAGGAGTGCACCCAGCACTCATACGCTCGAGGCACAAAACGGAGCCGCGCCTGGTTCGCACTGCTCGCCGCCACCGTAGTGCTCACGTCGGGCTATGCAATTCCC
>JBOHRF010000049.1:0-25311 GCA_050732575.1 Longimicrobiales bacterium | reverse complement strand
TGTCGGGCGTGTCGGGAACGAAAATCCCGAATCTGTTGCGGTTCCCGTTACGCCCGCCACGCCCGCCACGCCCGTTACGCCCGTAAACTGGCGCCGTCTGGTCACCAGCCGTTACGTTCGCCGGCCGTTTCCCGGTGCAAGTCGTTTCAACTCGAGGAGAACGTGTGCCCATCTGGGTCTCACTGACGCTGGTAGGCGCAGTACTACAGGAACCGGCGGTGCGTGCCCAGCGCGTAGCAGGCCCGGTGCGCATCGATGGGCAGCTCACGGAACAGGTCTGGCAACAGACCACATGGGTTGGAGGCTTTCGCCAGCGTGTGCCCAACGAAGGAGCACCGGCCCGGGCCCAAACCGAATTTGCCGTAGCCTTTGATAACGATGCGCTGTACGTGGCGAGTCGGCTCAGCGTTCCGGATGTGTCCGCCATTCGCGCATCGGTGACCCGGCGCGATGATGGCGGTGACAGTGATCGCATCCTGGTCTCCCTCGATCCCATAGGCGATGGCACGACCGCGTACACGTTTGGCGTCACGGCAGCGGGAGTGCGCATCGACCTCTTTCACGCGCGCGACGAAGAGAGTGCCCGTGATCACAGCTTCGACGCGCTGTGGGAAGCCGATGTCGTACGGAATGGCACGGGTTGGACGGCCGAGTTGCGTGTGCCCTGGTCGCAGCTGCGGGCGGGCACCGGGTCGGAACGCGGCTGGCGCATCAATGTCACGCGTGATACACCGGCCTTGAACGAGAAATCGTATTACGTGATGGTGCCGCGCATCGAGGCGGGCTGGTCCTCGCGCTTCGCGTTGTTGGAGGGTGTGCGGGCGCAGGTCGGGCCCCGCACCGTGGAGCTGCGTCCGTACGTGAACGTTGCGCGTCACGCCCCGCAGGGAGCAGCGGACCGGAGCGAGTATCGACTGGGCGGCGAAGCGGGCACGACGCTGGGGCGCTCGCTGCGCCTGGACGCCACCTTCAACCCGGACTTCGGGCAAGTGGAGTCAGACCCGGCCACCATCAACCTGAGTGCGTTCGAGACGCAGCTCAACGAGCGCCGTCCGTTTTTCACGCAGGCGTCGCGCTACTTCGGATCGAGTCTGTACTTCAATTCGCGCCGCATCGGTGCGCCGCCGTCACAGGTGCGTGCCAGCGGCACGCTGCTCGAGCGTCCGCTGTACACGAAGATTCTGGGCGCGGCGCGCTTGACCGGACAACTCACACCGCATACCACGATTGGTCTGCTCACCGCGCTCACGGACGATGAACGCGCCGCGCTTGCCGACTCGGCTGGGGGCCAGAGTTACCTGGTGGCACCGCGCACCGGCTTTGGTGTGCTGCGCCTGACGCGCGAACTGGCGCTCTCTGGTTCCACTGCTGGGCTCTGGCTGACCGGCGTGCAGCGCTCCTTATCAGCCACCGAACCCATGGCCGACCTTGTACCGAGGAATGCCGTAACGGGTGGAGCCGACTTCAACCTGCGTTTCCGGAACGGTGAATACGCGTTGCAGGGCGCTGTAGGCTACAGTCGCGTGCATGGGGAGAGTGAAGCACTGGCCGTGTTGCAACGCAGCAGTGCCCGCTACTACCAGCGGCCGGATGCCGATTACCTGGAGCTCGAGCCGGAGCGGACTTCGCTGCAGGGCTGGCGCGCGCACCTGGCCGGCCACCGGCGGGCCGGCCGGCACTTGCTGGGCTCGCTGGAAGCGGAAGCAATATCACCGGGCTTCGAAGTCAATGATGCCGGACGCTTGACGCGCGTGGACCATGTGCGCGCGTTCGCCACGACGACCTACCGCGAGACCGTGCCTTCGCGCTGGCTGCGCGAGTATTCCGTGCAGGCGGAAATAGAGCACAACTGGAATTTTGGCGGCGACCTGCGCAAGCGCATCTACGAGCTGACGTTGCAGAACGTCCTCCACAGTTACTGGAGTGCGCGCACCCATTTGCACTATGAGCCAGGCGTGGTGGATGATCGGCTGACGCGCGGTGGTCCGCTCATGCGCGTCGGCTCGTTCCGCGAGCTGTCGGGCGGCATCGAGTCGAATCCCGCGCGGCGCGCGGTGGCCGAACTGACCTATTTCCATTCGCACACCACGACCGGGAGCGAACAGAACAACCTGGGTCTGCAGCTGGCCTGGCGGCCTTCCAACCGCTGGCGCCTTTCCAACGATGTGAACTGGTCGCGCACCATCAACACGCGCCAGTACATCACGCAGGCCGCAAACGGGAGAGCCGAAACACTGGGCCAGCGCTACGTCTTTGCCACCATCGATCAGACTACGATCTCGTTGCCGCTGCGCGCCGAGCTGGCCGTGACACCGGATCTTTCCGTGCAAGTGTACGCCCAGCCCTATGCGTCTACGGGCCGCTACTACGATTACGGCGAGCTCGAGCACGTTGGCTCGGAGCGCCTGCTTCGCTATGGCCGTGACCTGGGTCGAGTGGAATCCGACGCCAGCGAAGTACGTGTGTTCGATGGCGCGCAGCAGCTCACTATTCGCCGGCCTGACTTCAACGTGAAGTCGGTGCGCACCAGCAGCGTGGTGCGCTGGGAGTGGCGGCCGGGTAGCACGCTCTTCCTGGTCTGGCAGCAGGATCGGGCGGGTGAAGCAGCGTTGGGTCCGCGCGCAGATCTGGGCGACGCCTTGACTGCGTTCAGCGCGCGCGGCACGCATTACTTCGCCTTCAAGGTGAGCTACTGGTTTGGCGGCAGCTGGTGAGCAAACGGCGACGCCCTGATCACTAACGAAAAGGTGTATAAGGGACGCCGCCATGATCATGACCGATCTGCGAGGCCAGCGACGTTACGCGGTCACTGCCATCGAGCGTATCGAAGAAGCCAGGGGCGGGCCGCCCGCGATCCTGCTCAAGAATGGACGCTGGGTAAAGCTGCCCTCGGTTGGGAATAATCTGGGAAATTCCGTGCGCGCGTGGCTAATGCAAGGTTAGGTCGTAGGTGCCGCCCGCGTCCAGGTACCCGTACGCTAGCCCGTCCGCGTTCGGTGGCACTGTGACTAGGGCCGATAGCGCGCGGAATGCTGGCGAATCCAGGCGGCCAGTTGTTTCTCCGTTACCGAACCATCCGCTACACCCATCATGATATCATACGCGCCCGTTTCCGGCGCGTTCAGCTCGCGGCCGTTGAGCACCAGAAAAACATAGATGCTCATGAGAGCGATCCGTTTGTTGCCATCCACGTAGCCGTGATTCCTGGACAGACCAAATCCATACGCCGCTGCGAGCGCGGCCAGGTCCACGGCTGGCTCGTAGCCCCAACGCTGAGGTGCGCGGGCCAGGGCTGACTCAACCATACCCTCATCCCGCACACCCACTGTGCCGCCCTGCTCGCGCATCAGATCGGCATGCATCGCCTCGAGCATCGACAGTGTGAGCCAGACCGGCTCCTTCACGAATGGCTATTTGCCAAGTTCACGCAGCGCGTTGCGGTACTTTCTGGCCCCACGCTGATACGCAGCCATCGCTTTCTCGAACGTGGGATCGTACGGCGTGATCAGCACCCCACGCTCCGTCTCCACAATAAAAACTTCATCGCCGGCCTCTACATGCATGCGGTCAGCGATGTCTTTGGGCAGCGTCGCGCCCACCGAGCCGCCCATCTGCCGCAGTGTAACTTTGCGCACCATTACTTCCTCCCGGTCGGCACCCAGGGTAGCACGATTGTGCTACAAGAGCAAGGGCCGTAGCGAAGGCGGCGGTCTATCCAGCGAGCTCGTGGGGCGGGCACGTTGCCAGGGAGGCCGGCTGCTTCATAACGTCACATACAGCGAGCGTCATTCTTCCAGGATCTGTCATGCGAAACCGATGGAGTACTTTGTTGGTCGCGGCTGCCGTGGTGGTGACGGCAGCGCCAGCCGCAGCGCAGGAGCCGAACTACGGCCGGGCCATGGTGATGACGGGCAGCGAGCTGGTGATCGGTCAGCCCGTGAACTGGTATGGACCCGGTGTCGTTTACACCTACCGCATCGATCGAGCGGGCCAGTGGCGTGAGCGGTCACGGTTGATGGCGACTGACTCGGCGCGCATGGACGATTTCGGGAGCTCGCTCGCACTCGACCGCAACACACTGATTGTCGGTGCACCGCGCAAGCGTGGCGGATCGGGCGTGGCGTATGTCTTCGAGCGCGGGTCGGCCGGCGCCAATTGGCGACAGGTCGCCATCATCGTGCCGCCCGCTGCGGGCAATCATTCAGGATACGCCAGCTCACTGGCGCTTTCCGGAGATGACCTGCTCATTGGTGCGCCCGCCGTGGACTCCACGGGCGTGATCTACCAGTACCGGCGCGCGCGCGGCGCATGGACGTTGCACGGTGTGGTGCGGCCCACGGGTGTGGGCGCCGGTGCGGGTTTCGGGCGGACCATCAGTGTGCAGGGCGCCTGGCTGCTCGTGGGTGCGCCGGCCGCAGACTCGGCAGCGGGGAAGGTGTTCTTCTCGCGGCGGCAGCCCAACGGCTCATGGAGTGAGCCGCAGGTCACGGAGTTGCAGCCGTCGCCGGCCGCACGAACGCGCGCGGGTGCGGCCGTATTGCTCAACGGCGACCGCGCGTATGTCGGCGCGCCCGGCACCGCTCGTGTCTACGTATTGGAGCGAAATTCCGCCGATGCCTGGTCGAGTTCCAGGGAGCTGCAGCCCTCCGAGGACATGCGCGGCTCAGGGTTGGGCCACGCCATCGCCATGGTTGGCACCGAGGTCTGGGTCGGCGCACCCGGTGTGAACGGGGGCAATGGGCGCGTCTACCGTTTCAACACGACTGCATCCCGCGGCTCACTGAACGCGCTGCGCCTGGACGCGGATTCGGCCGATGGCACTGCGTGGCCGTTCGCCTTCGGTTTCTCGATTGCATCGGCAGCCAACCGCGCGGTGGTCAGCATGCCGCAGCGTGACTTCGGTGAGGGCCGCGCGCTGGTCGTGGCGAAGCAGGGTGAAGACTGGCAGCCGCGGCAGATGCTCGAGGGTGAGATCTTCACGGTCGGGCGCGGCGCTACTCCGGCAGCACGCTGTGAGAATGGTAAGATCGGCGCGTTCACGTGCAACAACATCGAACTGGTCTCGCACATGCCGGTGAGCGCGCTGGGTGGGGCACGCGGTGTCTGGGTGAACGACGTGTGGGGTTGGACCGATCCCACCACCAACCGGGATTATGCCCTGGTCGCGCGGCGAGATGGCGCGTCCTTCGTCGATGTGACCAATCCGGCATCCCCTCGCCTGATCGGCACATTGGCGCGCACGAAAGGATCACCGCCGTCGGTATGGCGCAGCATCAAGGTCATAAGGAACCACGCGTTCATCGTGGCCGATGGCGCGCGCGCGCACGGTATGCAGGTGTTCGATCTGACCCGGTTGCGGACCGTGACCGACACGCCCGCAGTGTTTACACCCGACACGACCTATCACAGAGTGCTCAGCGCACACAATGTCGTGGCCGACACTTCATCCAGGTTCCTGTACATCGTGGGCGCGAACGGCGGCGGTGATACCTGCGGCGGCGGCCTGCACATGGTGGACGCGCGCGAGCCACTGCGGCCCACGTTCGTGGGCTGTTACAACGATCGCGCGGGCGCCAACGATCGGGGCTACACCCATGACGCGCAGTGCCTGATCTATAGCGGACCGGATGCACGCTATCGCGGACGGGAGATCTGCGTGGGCTCGAATGAAAGGGAGATCAACATTGCCGATGTCACCGACAAGGCAAAGCCGGTAACCGTCGGCCGCAACAGTTATCCCAATGTCTCGTACGCGCACCAGGGCTGGTTCGATGCCGAGCAGCGCTACTTTTACATGAACGACGAGGGCGATGAGCTGGACGGCATGGTGGCCGGCACGCGCACCATTGTGTGGGACCTCACCCGGCTGGACGATCCGGTTGTCGCGCACGAGTACATCGGACCGGTCCGCGCCTCCGATCACAACCTGTTCGTGATCGGCGACCGCGTATACGAGTCGAATTACGGCAGCGGCCTGCGCGTGCTCGATATCAGCGACCGCCGGAAGCCGGGCGAGATCGGTTTCTTTGATAGCGCACCGTACAACGACGATAGTCCCGGGTTCAGTGCGGAGCAGAGCGGCGCCTGGAGCAACTACCCGTTCTTCAAGAGCGGCATCGTCGTGTTCACAAGTGTGCGCGAAGGCCTGTTTATCGTGCGTGTTCCGGAGCGCAAGCCGATCAGTTGACCGGTAGTACCGGCCTACTTTTCCGCGCTGTTTAACCTGCCCCATTCCGGGTCCCACATTGTTTTGTACAAAACGTACAAACACTGGGGGACACCCATGGCCGTAACAGCGGTGAGTGTAGCGGACGCGCGCAGTGATCTGGCCGAGCTGTTGAACCGCGTAGCCTATGGCAAGGAGCGCCTGGTCATTACTCGCCACGGCCGGGAGCTGGCCGCGCTGGTGCCCGTGGAAGATCTGCAGTTGGCCAATCGGCTGCGCCGGTTCGTGGCGCGTAAGGATGTGACACGCGCGCTGGCCGAGCTGGACGCGGGCAAGGCGCCATCCTGGGAACGCGTGCGTCGGGAGCTGGGGCTGTGAGCGCGCGCTGGCAGGTTCACCTTTCGCCGGAAGCGGCGGCCGCGCTGCGCGCAGTGGAGCACGATGCAGCAGCGCTTCTGGGAGCAGCGCTCGATGAGCTAACGCGTAACGGTCGCGCGCAGGTCGCCATCGACCAGGATGCTCACGAGTGGAGCGGTCACCAGGCCGTGGGTGACTATCTGCTGACCATTGCAGGCCGCGCGGGCGACGCGCGCATCATTGTGGTGCGCATCACGCGCGTCGATGAACACCCGGCCCATCATGCCGTTGACGTGCTGCCGTTGAAGCTTTTCACTCGGCGCACGCTGGGCAGCCTGCTCCAGGGCCTGGACCTGGATCTGCGCTACACGTTGCGTGCTCTGCGGCGCGCGCCGCTATTTGCTACGGTGGTCATGGCCACGCTGGCGCTGGGCTTGGGCGGCGCCACGGCGCTGCTCGATATTGTGCACACGGTATACGGCAGTGCACTGCCTTTTGCCGAGAGTGACCGTCTACTTCGCCTGCGCAATGCGAACACGTCGCCCAACGGCGAGGTGCGGCGCTACAACCTGACGCCCAGTGATTTCGAGCTGTTGCGCACGGGCAACCGCAGTTTTGGTGAAGTAGTGGCGCAGATAGGTCGCAGCATCTCGCTGGTGGGCGACGGTCCGGCGGAGCGAGTGAGCGCGATTGGCGTGTCCGCCAACTGGGCGCGCACGTTGGGCGTTCGGCCCATCCTGGGCCGCACGTACACGCCCGATGAAGAGCGCGTGGGCAGTGATGCAGGCCTTGGCCTCATCTCCCATGCCTTGTGGCAACGGCGCTTTGCCGGCGACTCGTCCGTGCTGGGCCAGGTGCTGCGCTACGATGGCGGTGTCATCACCATAGTGGGCGTAATGCCGGCCGGCATCAACTATCCGTACGGTGTTCCCCCAGAGGGAATTGGCTCAAAGCCGTACGCGCAGCGGAGTAATGCGCGATGAAACAGCATGGACATTGCCCTTGAAACAGAGCCATAGGATTGGCTCTGCAGAGGGGTCCATTGAACGTGGCCGCGACCAAAGCTGTGAAGATTGCTGCCGGGACGGTCGTCTCGGTGCTGGTAGCGGCCGTGTTCATGTGGAACCTCTGTGGCGTGCGCGGCTGCCCGAACGTCGACCGCCTCAATGGTTACGTGCCGGATCGCGCGAGTGTGGTGCGAGACCGCGGGGGCGCGGAAATCGGCCGGCTGTTCATGACGCAGCGGGTCATGGTGCGTCTCGGTGAACTGCCGGAGTACGTGCCGGCTGCCTTCGTGACCATGGAGGACAAGCGGTTCTGGCAGCACGATGGCATCGACTGGATCCGCGTAGTCGGTGCGGCCTACCGGAACATCCGTGCGGGCGATATCGACGAGGGCTCGAGCACGATTACCATGCAGGTTGCACGCAACGTGTTCCCCGAGCGCCTGCCTGCCAATCAACGCACGATCTGGCGCAAACTCAGCGAAGCGCGGGTCGCGCAACTGATCGAAAGGAATTACACCAAGCATCAGATCCTCGAGCTATACTTGAATCAGATCTATTTCGGCACGGGTGCCTACGGCATCAATGCCGCAGCCGAAGAGTATTTCGGCAAACCGGCGTCGAACCTGACCCTGGCCGAGGCGGCTATGATGGCGGCACTGCCGCGTGCGCCGTCCAGGCTGAATCCACGCAGAAATCCGAGGCTCGCGCTGAAGGAGCGCAGCACGGTGCTGCGGCTCATGGCCGCGCAGGGCCGGATCACTGCGATCGCGCTGGACGAAGCCAATAAGGCGCCGCTTCGGCTGCGCCGCGGCGTGCCCCGGACCAACGCAAGCGCACCGTACTTTGTCGACGCGGTCCGTCGCCAGATCGAAAACGAGCTGGGTGATGTGATCTATACGGACGGTTACACGATCGAAACGACGCTCGATCTCGAGACGCAGCGCATTGCCGACGAAGAGTTGCGCAAGCAGCTGCGCGCCATCGAATCGGGTGCTTATGGTCGGTTTCGATACCCGACTTACGCGCACGTACTGGCGGACACAACGATCGAGAAAGACGGCACGTCCTACTTGCAGGCGGCCATCGTGTTCATGGACCCGCGCACCGGGGATGTCCGTGCGCTGATCGGTGGCCGTGATTACATCGACTCGCAATACAACCGCGCACTGCGCGCCAAACGCCAGCCCGCCAGCCTGTTCAAGCCCTTTGTGTTCGCGGCCGCCATCGCGAATGGGTATCCACCATCGATTCAGCTCGTGGATCAACCACTCCGCGTGGCGCTTGATAGTGGCGGCACCTGGGCCCCGCGCAACGAGGACGGCATTTACGCTGGCACAGTCACGATGCGGCAGGCACTGGCCGTTTCCAGCAACGTCGCCACCGTGCGCTTGGCCACCATGGTGGGTCTGCATCGCATCATCGGCATGGCGCATCGAATTGGCGTGAACGGTCGTTTACCGCCGGTGCCTTCCATCGTGCTCGGTTCGCAGGAGATGACACCGATCGAGGTCACAGCAGCGTACGCCACGTTTGCCACCCTGGGTTCCCATCCGGAGCCGCGTCTGGTGACGCGCGTGCTCAATGCCAAGGGCAAGGTCGTCTGGCAGAAGCGGCCCGCCACGGCTCGCGTGCTCGATCCTGCCGTTGCTTTCGTAGTCAACAACATGCTGAAAGACGTAATCGACCGCGGCAGCGCCACGTCTGTGCGTGACGCTGGCTACCGCGGTGTGGTTGCGGGAAAGACCGGAACATCGAATGACGCCGCCGATGCCTGGTTTGTCGGCTACACACCCGACCTGGTAGGCACCATCTGGCTTGGGTTCGATCGGCGCTCCAGCATTGTGCCCGGCGGAAAAGCCGGTGAACTGGCCGCGCCGATCTGGGGGCGCATCATGGCGCGGCTGGATGAGCGCAGTCGCGACTGGCCAAAACCTGTAGGCGTCGAAACCCGTCTGATGGATGATCGCGGCAATGTTTACGCGCATCATTGCCGCCGCGCGGCAACGCTCCGACCCGAGTACTTCCTCAAGGGCACGGCGCCCAGGTCCACCTGCGCCGCCGGAAACCAGACTGCGTCACCCGTGAAGAAGAAATGGCTGCGACGCTGGTGGCGGCGCTAGTGCACCACACTAGCCCGCCCGGCCAGACGGAATGTCACCGACTGTTCGATGTGGAGCTGGGCGTGTACGACTCGAGATTCATGGTCAGCGTGGCAATCTTGACCTTGGCGCGGACGCGCAGGGGAAGCCTTCGCTCATCATTCGACAACCATACCAGCGCCTCGCCGCCCTCGCCGAACAGCCCGTCCGATTTGATGCGCGGCTGCACGACAATGGCTTCGAACTCGCCGGCCGGCACCTTGATCCGCTCGGTGCGCAGCACGCGCGCAATGACCGGATTGCCGTCACTCTTGTAGTAGCGCGCTTCGCGGTATTCCCGGCCAACCGTCAAAGCGAGTGTGCGCAGATGATACAGGAAGGACACGTCATCGAGCGGTTGGGCACTGGCCAGCGGACCGTTGACCGCCGGTTTGCCCAGTTGCACGTAGCGCATCTGATCGGGCAGGAAATCGAAGGTCCGATCGCGGTTGAACGTGGTCTGCCTGAGCTTCTGCTCGAACCGCCGCGAAAACAACTGGTCCACATCCAGCCAGGAGCGCTGCACATCGTCGACTTTGAAGACCGAGATGCCGCCCTTCATTTTGGACACCAGCCGGTAGGTTGGAAACGTGTGCACGGTGTCCACGGCTTCCACGCTCAGACTTGCCGTGCCGCGTCCACTGATCAGAAACCATTGGGCGTGCAGCTGGTAACGCAGAATCTCGCCCACGCCAAAGGGCAAGCCCGCCGAGGCTTTGCGCTCTGCTGGCTCCTCCTGGCCCGATGCAGCAGGGCCGGGCGGCATGATGACCAGCAGGGCGACCAACCAGCCGGCGCTCCAGCGCAGACGGCTGCGCGTGCCAGCTGCCAGACCTCCGCTCATTAGCAACACCTCTCCAGACTGACGGCTCCCTTGTGTGAGACCAGGCGATATCCCGGAAGTTCCCCCAACATATTAATGTCAGCAAAGGGGCATAGCTCGGACTCAATACCGGTGGGCAGATCGAGACTGGAATGAATGGCCGATGAAATCGAGCTCGAAGTCAACCCGTCACGTCGCGCTGTTGCGCGGCATCAATGTAGGTGGCAACAACATCATCAAGATGGTTGACCTGCGCGTCTGCTTCGAAGCCATCGGCTACGCCGACGTGGCGACCTACATCCAGAGCGGTAACGTGGTATTCTCCGCGAAGCCGGCAGACCGGGCCAGTATCATCAGCAAGATCGAGAAGGCGCTCGACAAAACGTTCGGCTATGAGTCGCGCATCGTGCTGGTATCCGCAAGCGAGTTCGAGGCTGTGGTCCGTCAGGCGCCCGCTCAGTTCGGCACCCAGCCGGACGACTACCGTTACGATGTGCTGTTCCTGAAGGAGCCCTTGACCGCGGGCGAGGCTCTGCAGCGGATCAGCACGAAGCCTGGGGTTGACCAGGCCCATGCGGGCGACCACGCTCTGTATTTCCGCCGTCTGATCAGCAAGGCTGAGCAGAGTCACCTGACCAGGCTGATTCAGCAGCCGATGTACAAAAGCATCACGATCCGCAACTGGAACACCACCACCCGGCTGCTGGAGATGCTGGCGTGAGCGGGGCGATGTGGGAAGCGCAGATGGTGCCAGTTATTGATGAGGATGCGCGCCGGCGGCAGCTTCGCTTCCTGTTCCAGCGGCCGAACGGTCCGCAGATCGAAGTGCGCGGCGCGTACAGGCGTTTCGATCCGCCCAATGGTTTTGCGTACCTGGAGAGCTACGACTTCTCGCCCTTCTGAACCCTGGCAGCCTTGCCCGGCAGCAAGACGTCTCTCCTCGAGCCGTCGGGTTCACACCGGTCCCGTTCATGGAAGGTCACAAACGCTCCAGGTATCGGCGCACAGCGGGTTCGGTCGTGAGCGAAATCGCTTTGGCCCGCGCCTGCGCGGCTTCCTGCGTGCGACCCAGCTCCGCGAGCAGGTGCGCACGCGTCGCCCAGGCGGGCTGGAACCGCTGCACCTCGACGTCCTGGATCTCGTCCAACGCCGCGAGGCCGCACGCGGCTCCATCCGCACGTCCAATCGCCGCCGCACGCGCAACACGCGCACCCAGCGTGGGCGCGCTGGCGACCAGTGCAGTGTAGAGGCGGCGCAGTGCCTGCCAGTCCGTGACGCCGGTGACGGCGCGCGCGCAGTGCACGGACTGGATGGCCGCCTCGAGCTGGAACCTGCCGATCTTACCGAGCGCGTGTGCGCGTCGCAGGTGGCGCTCGCCTTGCGCGATCAGGTCTTTGTTCCAGCGTGCCGTGTCCTGCTCTTCGAGCGGAATGAACTGGTCGGGCGATCCGCGTGCGTTGGTCCTCGATAGCGACAGTGAAATGAGCGCGGCCAGGCCGTGCGCTTCGGGTTCATCATCGAGCAGTTCGGCGAGTGTGACCGCCAGGTAGTGTGCCTCGAACGCGAGCGACTCGCGCACGCTCGTGCCTGCGACCACCGGCCACTCGATAGCATAGGCGCCGTAGATCGCCTCGAGCACGGCAGGAAGACGCGCGGGCATGCGCACACTGTCCGGCACGATGAAGGGAATGCGCGCAGCGCGGATGCGCCGCTTTGCGCGCACCAGCCGCTGCGCCATGGTGGACGGCCGGATCAGAAACGCCTGCGCGATCTGCACAGCTTCGAAGCCCAACACCGCCTGCAGCATGAGGGGTGTGCGGATGTCGGCTGCGATGGCCGGGTGCGCGCACACGAAGAGCAGCGCGAGCCGCCGGTCGGGAGTCGCATCCGCATCGATGTCGTCGATCGTCACTAGCGCATCGTGTGGTGCAGCATCGACCGGCACCCACGTTCGATACGCCGCCGACTTCAGCACATCGCGCCGCCGGTTGCGCGCCGTGGTGAGCAGCCAACCCTCAGGATTCTCGGGGACACCGGACTCGGGCCAGGTGGCGAGCGCGCGCTGAAACGCGTCGGCCAGGCAATCTTCTGCGAGCTCGATGTCTCCGGATTGCGCGGCCAGGATGGCGAGCAGGCGGCCGTACGACGCGCGTGCCGCGCGCTCGGCCTGAAGAGCGGCCGCCTGCGCGTGCGTCATGACACGGCTACCCAATTGCCTTCCGCAAAGCGGACGGCCGATGGCCTGATCTCGATGGTGCCCCACTGCGCGGCCGGGCACTTCTCCGCCCAGGCCAGTGCCGCGTCGAGGTCGGGCACGTCGATTACGAACGTGCCGCCGATCTGCTCCTTCGTGTCCGCGTAAGGCCCGTCCTGCACCTGTCGCTTCCCGTTGGCGAGCGTCAGCGTTGTCGAATCCGTGGACGGCTGCAGCACTTCGGCGCTCACCAGCACGCCCGCATCATCCAGCGCTGCGGTGTAGGCGTGGAACGCCGCCTTGCCTTCCTCGAGCATCTTCTCGCCGAGGTCGTCGGCGGTCATCTCCTGGTAGTGTAAAAACAGAGTGTAACGCATAATGTCCTCCTGTTGGTGTCCGATGGGTCGACACCGGAATGACGAGGCAGCCGCTAGTGGATCGACAGCCAGGCGAACAACGGCTCCAGCCACTCCTTGCGGGGGCGAGCGTGTCCACGATCTCCTGGTATTCGTAGACGCCGAAGCGCTCGTCGGTTGGCCGCGCGCCTTTTTCCTCGATGATGCGGCCGTGCAGGTAAATCAGCCAGGTTGCACTCGTCAGCAGAGCCACCGCGAGGACGCCACCAAGCGCTGTTACAGTTGCCCTGAGCATGTTCACTCCTGGAGACACCGGGGTATTCAATTGCCCAATCGCGGTCGGCGACCGCGGCGACTGGGACATTGTGTCCCGTCCACGGTCCGCTGATTCTTGCAGCTGTAGTTCCGTAGATTAGGATCAACGCGGACCGCTCGCTGACACCAAGCTAAATGTACTCTACCTGCCTTTTCTGCAACTCGGAGCTCGGTCGTAACGAGGCGCTCGAGGCATTTCCCATCGGTCGCAGAGTGGCGTTCGACGCGCGGAAGGGTCGGCTGTGGGTGGTATGCCGGAAGTGTGAGCGCTGGAATCTCACACCGCTCGAGGAACGGTGGGAGGCAATCGAGCAGGCCGAACTCTTTTCCGCGATACGAAGCAGCGCGTTCCACGGAAAACATCGGGCTGACACGTTTGCCCGACAGCACGGAGCTGGTCAGGATTGGCGAGCCGCAACGCCCGGAGTACGCGGCCTGGCGCTACGGCGATCAATTCGGCAAAAGGCGCCAGCGTCAGGTGTTGCTGGCCGGTGGCGGCCTCGGCGTTGTTGGCGTGGGCGCATACACCAGCGGCCTGTTCGGCCTGAGCGTGCCCGATCGGCTGGCACTCGAGATGGCGTTGCACGAGGAGGCCGAGCTGCGGGCGTTGCGTGGCGAGTTGGCCGAACTCGAACGCGCGTGGCGCGACGCCGAAGAGATTGCTGCGATCTCCGACAACATGTTCACGCCCTCCTCGATTCAGAAGACTCTCGACAAGCTGCGAGGTGAGTGATGGGTGCCACGATCACCGGCAGGTGGGGAAAACCTTCGGAAGTGTTGCTCGACCTCGTGGCCGACGCGGACGGAACGGTCCGCGGTGTCGCCAACCCCGGCACACAGAACGCGCCCATCCGGCGCGGCCATTTCGATGCCAGCGCAGGCGCACTTCAGCTCGAGGGTGAACACACACGACCCGATGGCAACGTACTGCCGTTTCGCATTGATGGACGGCTCGAGGGCAGGACGCTTCGCCTCAACTATCAGTATGGCGAGAAGCGAGGCTCGACCGAAGTAGCTCGAGTCGAGGACTACCAGGCTCGTCCGCTCACCTTCATGGACCGACTGAAGCTGCGCGTCGACGACCTTCACCGCTGGCTCACGGCTCGCACCCGGCCAACGGGCGAGGAGAATGCGCGCAAGTTGCGCGAACGCGGCGAGTCGCTGGACTCGATCATCTTCCGCGACGCGGTTGCCGCCGACATACCGGCGCTGGCCGAGCTGCACGTTACGACCTGGAACGCGACCTACAACACCTCGCGCGGCCCTACCATCGCAACGCGCACATGGCAATGGACCGAGGTCTTTGCGAAGGAAAACCGGCGTGATTTCGTGCTCGTGCTGGAAGACCGGACGGGCCGGCTGATCGGATTCACATGGGGCAAGCCAACCGAGGGCGAGTTTGAAGGCAACTTGAGCAAGATCTACCTGCGCTGGGAATACCACGGTCTCGGCCTGGGCCGGCGCATGATGGTTGAGACGGCGCGGCGGTTCTTCGAGCGCGGCATCCGCTCGTTCATTCTCTTTGCGGAACGCAGCAACCCGACGTTGGAATCCACGATCGCATGGGAGGTGAGCGTTTGCTCGACGATCGTGGTCAGTTCAACGGCGCGTATGGGTGGCGCGCTGTCAGAACTCTCATTCCCTAGTGCAGCGCCACTAGGCGTTATGATGGCATACCGGTCGTGGGTCAAAAGCCATGCCATCGCCTCGCCGCTCCTGCCGCTGCTCGCTGCAGTGGTCTTCGTGTGTGCGTGTTCGACGGACGCAACCATCCAGCACTCCGCAGGGCGAGACAGCGCCGGCGCCTTCATCGTCGAAACAGCCAAGACTCGTAGAAGTTGCCGGTGCAGCGACACAACGGCTCGGGCAGCATTGCGCCTCTCGGGGCGCAGGGGGCGCGGAACTCCAAGAGCGCGCGACCGCGCGGCTGCGCGTGAAGCCCTGCCGCACCCCGGCTGTGCGCCGTTTACGTGCGCAGAGCGGTAAGCGGATCCACACGTGTGGCGCGTCGTGCGGGCAGCAGACTCGCCAGCGCACCCGCGGCGGTGAGCACGAGCAGTGCTGCCCCGAGCGACAGCGGATCGAACGCACGCACACCGAACAGCTGTGTTGCGAGCGCGCGCGCGGCGAACAGCGCCAGCGGGATGCCGAGTGCAAAACCGAGCCCGAGCAGCGTGATGGACTGGCGCAGGACCAGCCACAATACGCCGCTGCTACGCGCGCCCAGCGCCATGCGCGTGCCGATCTCCTTGGTACGACCTGCGACTTGATAAGCGATCACGCCGTACAGCCCGAGCGCAGCCAGTGACAGCGCCAGCAGGCCGAAGAGCGTGCCCAGAATCGCGGCCATGCGCTCGCGGATCAGGACGCGATCGACGGCTTCTCTCATGGTGACGAGCTCACGGATGTTGACTTGCTGTCCGCTGGCGCGCAGCTCGCGCTGAACCAGATCGGTGAGCGCGCGCGGATCACCAGACGTGCGCAGCAAAAGCACGAGCGGCTCGGAGTTGGTGCCGGCAATCTGCGTTGACGGCAGGTACAACAGTGGCCGCTCGGGCGCGCGCAGATTGGCATAGCGCGCGTCACCGACCACACCCACGATGCGGCAACTCCAATCGGCTATCTGCACAGCTTCACCGGCTGGAGTCCGGCCCCCCAGAAAGCGACGCGCGAACGTCTCGCTCACGACACAGACCGGCTCGGTTCCGGGCAGGTCGGCCGCGCTGAACGTACGGCCCGCGCGCAGCGCAATGCCGGCCGTGGAGAAGAAGTCCTCGGTGACAGCGACCAGGCGTACGGTGACGTCCTCACTGGGAGAGGGAGTGTAGCCCGTAACATCGATCGTGCTCATCCAGTTGCTTCCCCCGACCACCGGTGCTGTGGACGTCAGCGCGGCTGAATGCACACCGGGCATCTGCTGCATGCGCTGTAGCGCCACATCATCATCGGTCATGCCCGCCCATTTCGGCCGGTCCCTGCCAAAATCCGCCCGTACCATCAGGAGCTGTGCTCCGTCGAAGCCGGCATCGAACGTGCGCAGGTTGTGCAGCGTTTGCACGAGCAGGCCGGATGTCGTAACCAGCAACAGTGCAAGCGCGACCTGAACCACGATCAGCGTACGATCCAGCACGGCCGTACCGCGGCCGCCCAACCGGTCGCCACCTTCCTTGAGCTGAGCTACGACATCGACCCTGGTCGCTCGCCGCGCGGGCAGCACGCCGAACAGAATGGTCGACCACAAAGTCACACCGGTCGTGAAGGCGAGGACGATGCCATCAGGTGTGCGGGTCATGAAGTCCGTGATCATGCCCTGCTCCATGCGCGCAGCCAGCAGATTCAGTCCCCAACGCGACAGAAAGTAGCCGAGCAAAGCGCCCAACACGGCAAGCAGCAGACTTTCGGTGAGCAGCTGGCGTATCAACCGAATGCGAACCGCACCAAGCGAGTAGCGAACCGCGAGCTCGCGCCGGCGCGTTTCCGCGCGCGCCAGGAGTAGCGTTCCTACATTCGCACACGCGACCAGGAGCAGCACCACAACACCACCCATCAGCGCGTACAGCAAGCCGCTATATTGGGCGCGCGGATCCCCTTTGCCGATCATGCCGCGACTCATGTCGCTGAGTAGGAAGGGCGGCCGGCGCGACACGTCTGCAGAGGACGCCGCAGAGCGTTTTCCCTGAGCAGGTGCACTGCCCGAATCGTTGCAACAGCTGGCGAGCCGCGCCTGTATCATCGGCTCCAATGTTGCGGCGCGAACGCCGTCCGCCAGGCGACCGATGACCCTGTACAGGGGCGGCCCGCGGCGCGCACGCGCCGGCCGCACCTGGTCCAGCGTTGATTGCGGAATCGCGGCATCGAATTCGCCAAACGCCATCACACCGCGATACGACGCCGGCGTCACTCCGATCAGCGTAAAGGGAATCTCCTTGATCCTGATGGTCTTACCGAGCGCGGCGCGGTCGCCCGCAAAGTAGTGCTGCCACATCGCCTCAGAAATCACCACCACGGGTGCCCGGCTGCGATCATCTTCTGCGCTAATCAAACGACCGAGCAACGGTCGCACACCAACGACCGAGAAGAACGAGCCACTGACACCATCGATTTCCATGTCGGATCGTTCGTTGCCCACGCTGACCGGCGCGTACGCACCGCCGAACGTGGTGAACTCGATGCCGCGCAGCTCACGAATCGCCGCGAGTTGATCCTCCCTGACAGGCTCCGCAACCAGCCCGCCCATCTCGGGCACCACGCGGCCCAACTGCACAAGCTGCTCGGGATCCTCGACGTGCAATCGCTCCAGAATGACCTTGTGCAGCAACCCAAAAATCGCCGTGTTCGCGCCGATCCCTACCGCCAGCGACAACACAGCAACCAACGTGAACGCTTTGGCGTGCACCAGTGTGCGCCAGCCGTAGCGCAGGTCCTGACCCATCTCCGAGAACCATTCCGAGCGCCGCATCGATCTCTCCCGTTGTTCGCTCAGCTCTCTGCAATGCGTTCGAATCCGCTCGACATCACCAAACCGATTACTGGCCGCACGCCGCGCCGTGTTCTCAGCCCAGCCCTCGGCCACCAGCTCGGCAACGCGCGACTCCAGGTGGAAACGCAACTCTTCGTCTACATCGCTCGCCGCATCACTGCCCCAGAAACGCAAATAGCGTCGCCAGGAGGGCGCACGCTCAAAATCGATCGACATCCTCAACTCACCTGCGGCTTCGGCGCACTCAACACCTTGCCCATCACAGCCACCAACCGGCTCCACGCGGCCGTCTCCACGGCCAGCTGCTTCCGACCCGCCGGTGTCAACCGGTAATACTTCGCGCGCCGGTTGTTCTCCGTCGTGCCCCATTGCGCTTCAATGAGTCGCTTGTTCTCCAGCCGATACAGCGCCGGGTAGAGTGTGCCTTCTTCCAGGCAAAGCGCGTCGTCCGTGACCTGCTGGATCCAGCGCGCCATGCCGTAGCCGTGCAGCGGTCCCCAGCCCAGCGTCTTCAAGACCAGGATGTCCAGCGTTCCCTGCACCAGCTCGACCGTGGATTTGGCGGGCATGGACGCGCGCGCTCCGTCACTTAGTAGCACTAATGGAGAAGCTAAAACGCCAGGCCGGCCGGGCGCAAGGAGGTTAGCTCGACGTCTACGGGCGGGTGCGCGCGATCGCAGGCACGCGCGCGCGGGCGCCAGGGCGCGCTCGAGCAACCGAGCGAAACCCCCATTGGCGCCACTCCTGTTGACGATCTGAAGGAGCGGTGTTATCGTTCCTTCAGATCATCTGAAGAACGGGGTGGCAATGGAAACCCAGCCGCAGGACCTGCTCGCCGGCACCCTGGAACTGCTGGTACTGAAGACCCTTGCGCTGGAGCCCATGCACGGGTGGGGCATCGCGCAGCGCATCCAGCAGATGTCGCGCTCCACGTTTCTGGTGACGCAAGGGTCTCTCTATCCCGCCCTGGTCCGCATGAAACGACGTGGCTGGATCCGCTCGGCCTGGCGCATGACCGAGAACAACCGGCGTGCCCGGTACTACGACCTCACGGTGGCCGGGCGCCGGCAGTTCGAAGTCGAACAGGACATCTGGCAACGCGCGTCCCGAGCGATCGAATGGATCCTCGCCACTGACCAAGTCCCCGATCCGGTGTGATATGAGCATTGTCTCTGATCTCGTGGAGCGCCTACGGGCGCTGGTGCTGCGCCATCGCGAAGAGGCCGAGCTCGATGAGGAGCTGCGTTTCCACCTGGAGATGGAGGCTGCGCAACAGGAGCGAATGGGAGTGCCGGCCGTTGAAGCACGACGCCGCGCCCATATCGCGCTGGGCGGAGTCGAGCGCACCAAGGAGGACGTGCGCGACGCGCGCGGAACGCGCTGGCTCGAGGACTTCTCCGCCGACATCCGATTCGCCTTGCGCAGCATGCGCCGCACGCCGGCGTTCGCGGCTGCGCTGCTGTTCATGCTCGCCATCGGCATTGGCGCCAGCAGCACCATCTTCACGCTCATCAACGCCATCAGCGTGCGTCGGCTTCCGGTCATGCGTCCGAAAGAACTGGTTGCGATCGGCGACCCAAACAACCCGACGTCCTGGGGATTCGGAGTGCAGGCGAACTTTATGTCGTATCCGCTGTACCGCGACATCCGTGCACACAGCTCCTCACTCTCAGGCGTCTTTGCCACCGGCCCCACAGACCGGCTGGACGTCGCCGTCGGCCCTGGCGCCGAACTGGAGCACCCTGCAGGGCGCTTCGTCTCGGACAACTACTTCTCCGTGTTGGGCGTTGGCGCGGCGCGCGGCCGCGTGTTCGACGGGACTGAGGATCAGGTGCCAGGTGCCGCGCCGGTGGTGGTCATCAGCGACGGCTGGTGGGCGCGTCGCTTCAGTAGTGACCCAGCGATCATCGGCAGGACCGTGGGCGTGAACGGCACCCGCATGACGATCGTCGGTGTCACTCCACCTGCGTTCACGGGCGAGGTCGTGGGGCAGTCCACGGACGTGTGGCTTCCCGCAAGCATGCACGACGTCCTCAAGCCTCGTGACCGCCTTCTCGACAGGCGCAATGGGATCTGGCTGCTTCTGCTCGGCCGGCTCGCTCCCGGACGCACCCTCGCCGACGTGCGTGCCGAGCTGGAGCCGTTCATCATCCGGACGATCGCCGAGCACGCGGGCGGCGACGGCGCTGACTTCCTGGCATCGAACCCGCGCGTAATGATCGGGCCGGGGGAGCGCGGATTCTCCGCGGTGCGCGGTGAGTTCACGACGCCACTCCTGACCTTGATGATGGGCGTGCTGCTTTTGCTGGCCATCATCTGCGCGAATATCGCCAATCTGCTGCTGGCGCGGGCCGTAACCCGCACGCGGGAGATGACCGTCCGACTTGCCTTGGGGGCGCAGCGCTCGCGGATCATGCGCATGCTGTTGACCGAGAGCTTAGTGCTGGCAGCGATGGGCGGCACCGCCGGTTTGTTGCTCGCCTATTGGGGTAGTCGCGCGCTGGTGGCCGTCGCCGCAGCCGGCACAGTTAACGCGGCGCTCGACGTGCGGGTACTCTCGTTCACCCTGCTCCTGTCGGTTGTAACGGCTGGTGTCTTCGGGCTCGCGCCTGCGTTGCTTGCAGCGCGCTCATCGACATTGATCTCCGGTACACGCGGGCTCGTGGGGCGTGCAGCTCCTGCGCGCGGCCGCATTCTCATCGCGACGCAGGTAGGCTTGTCGGTGGTGCTGCTGGTGGGCGCGTCGATGCTTACGCGGAGTATTCGCAACATGCAATCGATCGACGTGGGCCTCGATCGCGATCACTTGCTTATGCTCGACGTGGACGTCAAGGTGGCGGGATACCATCCGCAACGTGTCACAACGATCGCCCGCGAGATTCGTGACCGGGTTGGCGCGATCGCGGGCGTGGGGCCCGTGGCCTACTCCGAGAACGGCATCTTCTCCGGCACCGAGTGGGGGTCGGACGTGACGATCCCCGGGCGAGTGCTCGCGGATGACGACGCGGAAGTCGGTACGGACAACGTGAGCGCCGGCTACGTCGCCGCGCTTGGCGGGCGCCTCCTGGCAGGCCGCGACATCGAGCCAGCTGATCAGGACCACCTTCCTCGCGTGGCCATCGTCAACGCCTCGTTCGCTTCGTTCTATTTCCCGGGTCAATCCGTCGTGGGCCGGCAGTTCGTGATGCAGGACACTTTGCCGATCACGATTGTCGGCGTGGTCGCGGACATGCGGGGCCGTTCTCTCACGGCCACGCGGCGACGGGCGTATTTCCCCTACGTGGCGGCCGATACCACCTTCACGAACCCCACGCAGCTCCGTTTCGCGATCCGCACGAGCGGCGACCTGGCCGCGCTCGTCGGCGCTGTGCGCGCAGCAGTCGTGGCCATCGATCCCCTGCTGCCTATCGATGGCCTCGAGCCGCTCTCGACGCTGATGCGGCAGTCCATCAAGTACGAGCGGCTTACGGCGCAGCTCGCCTCCGCATTCAGCATTCTGGCGCTGCTGCTGGCGAGCGTTGGGCTCTACGCGGTGATGACGTACGCAGTGAGAAGGCGAACGGGCGAGATCGGGCTACGCACAGCGCTCGGTGCACGCCGTGAGGACGTCCTGAACCTGGTGTTGTCGGGTGCACTGCGGCTGCTTGCGGCCGGGATGCTGGTTGGTGTAACGCTGGCCCTGGTGATGGGGCGAGTGCTGCACACACAGTTGTATGACGTCGCCGCTGTCGATGCGCTGTCAGTGGTGCTCGCACTCGCTGTGCTGGGCGTGAGCGCCGCGGTCGCCACCCTCTTGCCGGCGCTCAGTGCAACGCGCGTGTCTCCATTGGCGGCACTGCGCAGCGAATAGTCGCGCGCAACACCCCCGACCTTCAATTCTATTCGCTGCGCAGCGCCTGGATGGGCGGTGTGGAAGCAGCGCGCAGCGCGGGTCCGGCCGATGAGAGTGCCGCGAGCGCGGCCACCACGAGTGGCACGAGCAGAAACGTGGTCGCGTCGGCGGGCTGCACCTGGAAAAGTAGCTGACGCAGACCGCGTGTGGCCACGAATGCGCTGACCAGGCCCAGCCCGATTCCAATCGACGCGAGCAGCAATCCGCCGCGCAGCACCTGCCGGAGCAAACCGTTGGGCGCCGCGCCCAGGGCGAGGCGGATACCGAACTCATGGCGCTGCTGATTCACGCCGAATGAGATGACACCATACAATCCGATCACGGCCAGCAGGCCAGCCGTGATTGCGAACGCGGCCAGAATGTTGCGCAGGATGCGCTGCACCCAGGTGAGTCGCGCGATCACCTCTTCCATGGTCGCGATGCGGAAGGCAGGTACGTCGGCGTCCAGCGCGGCCAGCTCCCGTCTCAGAACCGGGATCATATCGTTGGCCGGGCCGCGTGTGCGTATAGCCAGTGTCATCTGGTTGGGCAGCTGATTGCGGCCAACTCGCCCTGCGGCCGGCGCGGCGTATAAAAAGTATACCGCCGGCTCTGGCGCACTCGTGATCTGGACATGTCGAAAATCTCCGATCACGCCGACAATCGTAGCCCAGCTCTCACCGCCAATACGGATGCTTTGCCCAATCGGATCCTGTCCCCCGAAATGGCGCGCAACGAACGTTTCGTTGACCATCGCGCTCGAGTTTGCCTGCGCCGCGTCGATGGTCTCGATCCCGCGCCCTTTCACCAGTGGCACGCGCATGGTACGGAAGAACTCTGGCGTCACCACCTGAACGTGCGCGGCGAGCTCCTGGCCGGGCGCGGCTGGCGGCTGTCCGCGCACTTCGTACGCCATGGTGACGTTCCAGCCGCTGAAGGGCGTACCCTGGGCGGCACCCACGGCAACCACACCCGGATTGGATCGGAGTTTTTCCTCGATGGCGTTCAGGAAGATTTGGCGTTGCTCGTCCGTCGTGTACTTCGTTCCCGAGCAGACGGAAGCGAACCAGGCGCAACCGGGCAGGTTATAGCGCGCCGTGAGCACGTTTGCCGGGTCGAAGCCCAGCTCGATTTGGCTGAGCGCGCTCATGGTCTTGACCAGCAGCAGTGAGCCCGCCAACAGCACCACCGTGAGTCCGACTTCGGCCACGATGAGCGCCGAGCGCAGGCGAGAGCCCTGCACACTGCTCGTCGAACGCTGGCCGTGCATGAGCGCCGATTGTGATCCGAGCTGCGTGCCGCGTAGCGCGGGCAGCAATCCGGTGAGCAGCACAACCAATGTGGCCACGGCAAACTGGAAGAAGAACACCTTCGGCTTTACCGTGATGGCGATGAAGGCAGGAAGCTGATCCGTGGCACTCGCGCTCAACAGGCGCACACCCCAGAGCGCGAGCAGCACCGCGAGTCCGGCACCCGCCAGCGCGAGCAACGCGCTTTCCGTCAGAAGCTGGCGCACCAGGCGGCCGCGGCCCGCGCCAATCGCGGCACGCAGCGCCATCTCGCGCTGCCGGCCTGCGCCGCGCGCGAGCAGCAGATTGGCCAGATTGCCGCACACGATCAGCAGGACCAGACCGGCCGCCACGAAAAGAACGAGCACACCTTCGCGCAGAGCGCCGAACAGGTCTTCCCGCAGAGACATATAGTCGGCGGCCCAGCCGCGATTCGAATCAGGAAACGAGCGCTCCAGCTGCGCCGATACGCGCGCTAGCTCCGCTTCCGCCTGCTCACGCGTGACCCCCGATGCGAGCCGGCCCACGGCACCGGCCAAATACCGGCTGCTGCGCCGATCAAAACCAGGCTCGTGCACCATGGGCTTCCAGAGCTCACCCTGATACGGGAACTGAAAGCGCACGGGCATCACGCCAATGATCGTATACGAATCACCATTGACGATAATGGGGCGCCCGACTACCGATGGTTCGCCGCCCAAGCGCCGCTGCCACAGACCATGCCCGATCAGCGCAACGCGCGCGCCCCGGCGCTGCTCTTCCGCCGTGATGCCACGGCCAAGCTGGGGCGAAACTCCAAGGACCGAAAACAGTTCGGCGCTCACATCGGCACTCGCAATGCGCTCCGCCGACTCATTCCCCGAAATCGTACTCGAGGTCCACTGAAAGACGCCGAGCTGCTCGAACGACTTCACCTGCTCTTTCCAGCTCAGGTAGTCCAGGTACGAGATGTTCACGCCGCTTCGCTCCTCATTCCGCGCGTAAACCATCGCCAGCCGGTCCGATGCCGGATACGGCAACGGCTCCAGCAGCACGGAATTGAGCACCGCGAAGAGCGCGGTCGTGGCACCCATGCCCAGCGCCAGCGTCAGCACGGCCACCGCGCTGAAGCCGGGTGAGCAGAACTGCCAGCGCAAAGCGTAACGGATGTCGACCAGCAGGTCATCCAGCCAGCGGCCGCCTCTACCATCGCGCATGGCTTCCCGATTCGCGTCCAGTCCGCCAAAAGCAATCAAGGCGCGCCGCCGCGCCGCATTCTCCGTCATGCCCGCGCGCATGTTCTTCTCCGTTTCCCGATCGACATGGAAACGCATCTCTTCCTCCATCTCGCGCTCCGCTCGGCCGCGCAATAGCGCACCCCGAACTCTGAGATAAAACCCGTATAAACGCATGGCTCGCTCCCGGCCGATCAGGGGGTGCCCAGTACCAGCTCGACCGCGGCCACATGCTCGCGCCAGCTGGTTTCCTCCGCGCGCAGCGCGCGCCGGCCCGATGTGGTCAAACGGTAGTATTTGGCACGCCGGTTGTTCTCCGTGGGCTGCCACTCCCCGCGCACCAGATCCTGCTGCTCCAGCCGCTGCAACGCCGGATACAACGAGCCCTGGTTCACTTCCAGCGCGCCCTGCGACAGCTGTTGGATGCGCTGGCTGATCCCCCAGCCGTGCATGGGCTCGAGCGTCAGTGTCTTCAGCACCAGCAAGTCGATGGTGCCGCGCAGGATGTCGGAAGCGGAGTTATGGGCCACCGGTCTTTCCTGTAGAAGTCTAGAGGAACAAATACGGGTCACTCCTGTCGCTGTCAATAGGAAAGGACGGGACCCGTAGCCGGCCCAAAGGCGGGTCTGGAAAGGGGGGCTCTGGCTGGGAGCGGCGTCGGGTGGTTGGCCGGCAGCTGACTCGCCGCGACTCTTTCTGACCGATATCTGACCCGGGCCTGACCTGATGCGCGCAATTTGCCGAGCGATCGTCTTGGAGGCTACCGGTCCGAGACGCTGCGAACCGGAGCATGTCCCATCGGCAAAAGGGGGACGGAATGGCAACCACAGGTTGGAGCCGCGCGTTCGTTTTGTTCATCATAGTCGCGGCCGCATTGACAGGCTGTGAGAATGGTCCTTCAGGTCCATCAGAACCCGCGCCCGCGCGTCTGCTTCACCCTTTAGCAGGCGTGCGCTTCCAGCAAAACGATGCAGCCATTGCCTGCCCGCAGCACCCGACCAGGGGTCACGGCTTCCGCGTTGCGTTCGACTGGCAGGACGTGACGGGCGCCACTGAATACCAGCTGATCTACAGTCACGAGTCAGCGCTGCTGCCTATGAT
>JBOHRF010000048.1:0-25312 GCA_050732575.1 Longimicrobiales bacterium | reverse complement strand
TCGATTTCGAGCAGGTAGCAGGTCCACAAATCTCACCCGATGGCAAACAGGTCATCTACACGCGGCGCGCGGTCAACAAGCTGGAAGACCGCTGGGATGCAGCGCTCTGGATCATGAACATCGATGGCACGCACAACCGGATGTTGGCCAAAGGAGCCAGTCCCATCTGGTCACCCGATGGCACGCGCATCGCCTACCTGGCGGATGGCGAGCCGCGCGGCGTGCAGATCTTCGTGCGCTACATGGATGCCGAGGGTGCAACCACGCAGATCACGCGCATCGATGAAGCCCCGTCCGACCTGCGCTGGTCGCCGGACGGCCGCGCGCTGGGCTTCAGCATGTTCGTGCCCGCCATCAAGGTGTGGCGCATCGACCTGCCGGAGGCCCCGCGGGGCGCGCGCTGGACGCCGCCGCCGCGTTACGAGAACACGCTGCACTTCAAGCAGGACCGGCGCGGTTTCCTGCCCTCGGGCCAGCGCCATCTGTTCGTGGTGCCGGCCGAGGGCGGCACGGCGCGTCCGCTCACGCGCGGCAACTGGAGCGTGGGGGCACGCTTCGATGGATTGGACGGCGGTGTGGGTTGGGACTGGACGCCCGATGGCAAGAACATCGTGTTCGATGCTTTTGCCGATTCCGCAGCCGACATGAATTACCGGACCTCGCACATCTACATCACGGATGTGGCCACGGGCGCCATGCGCAAGCTCACTACGAGCGTGGGCGCGTGGTCGGCGCCGCTGGTCTCGCCCGATGGCAAGAAGATCGCCTATCGCGGCTACACGGAAGTCAACGACAGCTACCATGCGACCGAGCTGTATCTCATGAATGCGGATGGCAGCGGCGCGCAGAAGTTGAGCGCCAACCTGGACCGCGATGTGGGCGATGTGAGCTGGGCGCCCGATGGCAGCGGACTCTACTTCACGGTACAGGATCGCGGCACATCGAACGTGTCGTTCGCCGGACTCACAGGAGGCGTACGTGAGATCTCGACCGGCGAGCACATGCTGACCAGCCTGGTCATCTCGCCGCGCGCCAGTACCAGTCTGATCGGCGTCGGCATGCTGACCAACCCCAAACAGCCACCCGACATTGTGCGCATCGCGCTGCGCGGTGGCGCCGCAAGGCCGGGTGACGTTACACAACTGACGCGGGTCAATGAGGACATCCTGGCGCGCATCCAGCTGGGTGAGGTCGAGCGGGTTACCTACACCTCAACCAACAACACGCGCATCGATGGCTGGATCGTCAAGCCGCCCGGCTTCGATCCCGCACGCAAATACCCGCTCATCATGGAAATCCACGGCGGGCCGCACGGCATGTACAACGTTGGCTTCAGCTACATGTACCAGAACTTCGCCGCCAACGGCTACGTTGTGTTGTACACCAACCCACGCGGCTCGACCGGCTACGGCAGTGCATTCGGCAATGCCATCGAACACGCCTATCCCAGCGTCGACTATGATGACCTGATGGCGGGTGTGGACGCCGTGGTGAGCCGCGGCTACGTGGACACGAATACCCTGTACGTGGGCGGCTGCTCAGGGGGTGGCGTGCTCTCCAGTTGGGTCATTGGCCACACCAATCGCTTTGCCGCGGCCGCCGTTCGTTGCCCCGTCATTAACTGGATGAGCTTCGCCGGCCAGACCGATGTACCGCTCTTCACCTACAATTTCTTCGACAAGCCATTCTGGGAAGCACCCGAACAATGGCTCAAACATTCGCCGCTCATGTACGTGGGCAACGTGACCACGCCCACTGTGGTCATGACCGGTGAGCTGGACCTGCGCACGCCCATGCCGCAGAGCGAGGAATACTACGCTGCGCTCAAAATGCGCGGCGTGCCCGCTGCACTGCTGCGCTTTGAAGGCGAGTATCACGGCACCAGCTCGAAGCCATCCAACTTCATGCGCACTCAGCTCTACATGATGTCGTGGTATAAGCAGTGGAAGCGGACGGAGGGCGGGAGAGTCACAACGAATTGATGGATAACGGAGACCGACGAGCACGAGAACGACCACGACTACGCGTGGTCGTTCTCGTGCTCGTCCGTTTATCCGTTAATCTGTTCAAAGTCAATGCACCGCGATTCTAACGCCTCCGTTGAGCGTCCGGCCGTCCAGCGGTGCCCGGGCCCGTTCCCGCCTGCTCCCGCTCCTCGCTCCCGCTCTACGCTCCCGAATCATCGTAGCCGGCCGTCAGACGATTCAGCAGCGCGCTGCTTGGGATGGCAAGCAGACCCTGAACGTTCAACGTGGACGGTGGAGCCGCTGTCCCCGTTCAATCCGTTAGAATTTCCGTTGTTGGCAAACCTCGAGTCAAAAAGCGAGAATCATAGATGACCGATGACCTCATCTTCCTGCCCGACCTGGAGACCGCGATGGTCGCGGTCTACCGCGGTCCGCTCGAGGAGTTCGTGCAGCGTCGTGATGCGCTGGTGAAGCAGCTGCGCGCGAGCCGTAGGCGCGAGGACGCGGACACGGCCAGGGCGTTACGCAAGCCCAGTCGGATTGCGTGGGCACTGGACAATGCCGTTCTCGATGAGCCCGCGCCCATTGAACGACTGGCAGCCGCGGTCACGGCGGCGCTGGACGCACAGTCCGCTGGCGGCGGCGACCTGCGCGCTGCGCTCGATGAGGTACGCGCCAGCGTACGTGCTTTCGCCGATGCCGCCGCCCTGGCCGCGACCCACAGTGGTCACCACGTGGAAGCCACGGCGCTGGTGCCCGCCGTCATGGCGGTGATTGGTGATGCCCGTGCCTTCACGACCCTGCGGACCGGCCGTCTGGCCGAGATTCCGGAAGGTGGCGGTCTGGACTTCCTCACTGCGGCGCCGCCGGGCAGCGCGGCACCGTCATCGAGTGGCGGTGCGCGCACACAAGAGGAGACTCCCAGCGCCGATGCAATGGCCAGCGCACAGGCTGAACTGGAACGGGCGGAAACGATTTTGGCAGAAGCGCGCGAGCGAGCGCGTGCCGCGGAACGAGCGCTCCAGGATGTGCAGGTCAGGCTCGAGGCTGCTGAACAGCAGCTCGAGCGAGCACAGGATGAAGTGAACGCGCAGCGCACGGAGCTGGCGCGCGCCCGCCAGGACGCCAAGACCGCCGCCGCTCGAGCCCACGACGCCGAACGAGCCGCTGCTGCAGCATCGGCGCGCAGCACGCGTCTGCCGTGATATTCGTCAACCCGACTGGCGCGGGACGGGCTCGAGGCCCTGACCGGTCGTCGTGCTGTGCTTGCGCGTCCACCCGATGTAAAGGAAAGACACAATGACGCTGACCAGCAGATAGAGCAGGATGGCCGCAGGAACGAGTTTCTGCCCCGGATAGTTGGCCGTTCCGATGGCAAGCGCAAGGGCGGGATGACGCGCTGCCGTGGACAGCGCAAGCACGACTCTGTCCTCGTCCGCCGGTCCGCCCAGTGAGTGACCCACGGCAATACCAACCACCGCGAACAACACGAACACGAGTACCGTGCCGTGGCCGATGATGGCTCCCACGGCTGGCAAGGTGGTGCCCAGAATCACCAGTGCTCCTGCGCTCAGGACGACTGTAGCAATCAGCGCGATTGGCTTCTCGATGCGCGCGGCCAGCGAGGGTGCCAGGCGGTGCACTACCAGACCGGCCAGCAGGGGCAGCAGCACGGTTTTTAGGGCCAGCAGCGCCACGGTACCGAACGATAGGTCCAGTGGTTGGGGCACGAAGATACGAAGAATGCGCAGGGCACCAGGAATGACGACCACGGACAGTAACGCTGCCGTGGCCAGAAGAGCCAGGGCGTGCCCGGCGTGACCTCCTGCTTTGGTTTCCCGGCGAGGCAACAACGGTGGAACGGGCGAGATGGCCAGGGCCACCAGCGCGATCTTCACGGGCGGCCTGAGATCGAATACGAGGGCCAGCGCAACGGCCATGGTGGGCATGATGACAAACATGGCGACCAGCGATACCAGCAGGCGCGCAGGCCGTTTCATCAGGTACAACATGTCGGCGCCACGAGCCCGCAATCCAAAGCCGAATACCGTAAGCAGGACGCTGGCCTGCAGGGCGAGGATGATGATGCGTTCCAGGTCCTGGTTCTTTCTGCTAGTCGCCCGTGTAGACGGGTTGTTGGAAGGGGATTTGCACCTTCAGTTCGGTACCCTTACCGAGCGCGGATTGAAGCGAGAACGTGCCGCGCAGCAGCTTCACGCGTTCTTCTATGCTGATCAGCCCGAGTCCGTGCCGGTCTCTGATCTGAGCTGGCTCGCAACCCACGCCCCGGTCAGCTACGCGCAATTCGATGCCGCCGGTGCCTGGGCCAGTACAACGTCGGCTGCGCGCGCGCCCGAGTGTTTCGCCACGTTGCGCAGGGATTCCTGGGTTACGCGATACAGACAAAGCGCGATGTTTGGATGACACGGTTGGCTGGAAGCTGGTTCTCGTCGATGCCCCAACGCTGCAGCTGACGCCAGTCGAACGTGGGAACGTCTGCGGAAGCTTGCACCGGAATGTCCTGCGCACGCGCACCATTGGCGATGGCCAGTACCAGCTCCGCCGCCTGCGCGCCGATTCGTTCCAGGGTAAAGACATGACCGCCCGTCATGCGCCGGCCGATGTGTTGACCGGACAGTCCATAGATGGGAACCTGCGCGGTGCCCGCGATCAGGCCGAGATGATCGGTCGACTCCAGGAGTGTGCCCTGCCTGTTGCGCGACTGTTGCCAGGCATACAGGACAATCGATGGGCCGGGTAGCGTCTTCAGCTCCGCCACCAGCATCAGGCATACCATTCGAGTGGCCTGCGCTGACGTATCGAGGCTCGATGGCTGGCCGGCGACGGCAGAGTTGACGGAAAGCGGGCGTTGGTTCGGGTTCACGGGCAATATGGGCCGCTGATCCGCTCATGTTGGCCACACGGGTTGTACTAAGCAAGCACTTCCACACCATGCAGTAATCTTACGCAATGCGATTTTAAGGCAGGCCAACGACGAAAGTCCAATGTCGACCGCCAATCCTGAAATGGTAGGCTGTGTGTTCGCCATCGTATCGAGCCTTGCTCATCAAACCGTGAACGCCGCAGCCGCCGATGAGGAGCATCATGCCGAAGAAGTTCGCCAACAAAGCCAAAACGAATCAAACCGCCGAACCTGGCGGCAACGGCAAACTCAACGAGTACCGCTTTGGCACCACCTTCCCGGGCGTGATCGGCCGCACGTTCGACGTGTCCGAGCCGGCCTGGCCCGAGATGGTGCGAGCGAAGAAAGACGCACCCAACGTTCTGTTCATCGTGCTGGACGACACGGGCTATGGTCAGCTGGGCTGTTACGGCTCACCGATCCGCACGCCCAACCTTGACCTGCTGGCCGAAAACGGCCTGCGCTTCAGTAACGTGCACACGACTGCATTGTGTTCGCCCACACGCTCGTGTCTGTTGACCGGTCGCAATCATCACTCGAACCACATGGCGTGCATCACGGAAGCCGCCACGGGCTATCCGGGCTACGATGGCACGATCCCGTTCGAGAACGGATTCATCTCGGAGATCCTGCTCGAGAAGGGATACAACACGTACGCAATCGGCAAATGGCACCTGACGCCCGACCAGGACAACAGTCCGGCCGGGCCGTACAACCGCTGGCCGCTGGGCCGCGGTTTCCAGCGCTACTACGGCTTCCTGGGCGGCGACACGCACCAGTACTATCCGGAGCTTGTGTACGACAACCACCAGGTGCAACCGGCGAAGACGCCCGAGGAGGGCTACCATCTCACGATCGATCTGGTGGATCACGCGCTGACTTTCATTGCCGATGCCAAGCAGATCGCGCCAGACAAGCCGTTCTACATGTACTTCTGCACAGGCGCCATGCACGCGCCGCATCACGTGCCCGCCGAATGGGCGGACCGGTACAAGGGCGAATTCGATGATGGCTGGGAGAAGTATCGCGAGCGCACACATGCGCGGCAGCTCGAGCTGGGCCTGATCCCGCCGGGCACCGAGCTTTCCCCGCATGATCCGGATGTGCAGGACTGGGACAAGCTGCCAGCTAACGAGCGCAAGCTGTACGCGCGCATGATGGAGGTGTTCGCCGGTTATCTCGAGCACACGGACGATCAGATCGGCCGCTTCCTGACCAAGCTCGGAGAGCTGGGCGAGCTGGACAACACGCTCATCATGCTGATCTCCGACAACGGCGCCAGCGCAGAAGGCGGACCCAGCGGCTCGGTCAACGAGAACAAGTTCTTCAACAACGTGCCTGAATCGCTCGAGCAGAATCTCAAGGCCATCGATGACCTGGGTGGCCCCAAGTACTTCAACCACTACCCGTGGGGCTGGACCCATGCGGGCAATACACCGCTGCGCCGCTGGAAGCGCGAGACCTACCGGGGCGGCACGACCGATCCGTTCATCGTGCACTGGCCGAAGGGCATCAAGGCAAAGGGTGAGATCCGGCACCAGTACGCGCACGCCATCGACTTGGTCCCAACGGTACTCGAGTGCTTGGGCATGGAAGCGCCGCAGGTGATCCGCGGTGTGACCCAGGCCCCCATCGAAGGCGTGAGCTTCGCGCACACGTTCGAGAAGGCCGATGCACCGAGCAAACACACCACGCAATACTTCGAGATGTTCAGTCACCGCTCGCTCTATCACGATGGCTGGCGGGCCGTCTGTCCCTGGCCCGGGCATTCCTTCTCCGAGGGCAAACAGTTCGGCACACCTTTGACCAAAGAGGACCTGCAGCAGCTGGATGCACATGGCTGGGAGCTGTACCACGTCGAGGAAGACTTCTCGGAATGTCACAACGTGGCAGAGCAGAACCGCGACCGGTTGATCGAGATGATCTCGCTCTGGTACGCGGAAGCGGGCAAGTACAACGTCTTGCCACTCGACGGGCGAGGAACACTGCGCCTGGCAGAGCCCCGACCCAAGATCACGGAAGGGCGCACGCAGTACACGTATTTCCCGCACACCCAGGTCGTGCCCGCGGGACAGGCGCCCGAGTTGCTCAACCGCGCACACACGATCACGGCCGATGTCGAGATTCCTGCTGGCGGTGCCGAAGGTGTTTTGCTTTCCATGGGTGGCGTGGACGGCGGGTTCAGTCTGTACGTGAAAGAGCGCAAGCTGCACTACACGTACAACTACGTTGCGGCCGAGCGCTTCGAGGTCGTCTCCAGTGATGATGTACCCGACGGCAGGGTGCAGCTGCGTTACGAGTTCGAGCCGACCGGTGAAGCCGATGTGAATCATGGTAAGGGCGCGCCCGGCCATGCGCAGCTCTTCATCAATAAGAAGCTGGTCGGCGCAGAAGACCTGCCGTACACGATACCGCTTTCGCTCGGCCTGGCCGCTGGTGTTGCCGTGGGACGGGATGAAGGATCACCAGTCACGGATGAATACAAGACGCCCTTCGAGTTCACGGGCACCGTGCACAACGTGACCATCGATGTTTCCGGTGATCACATCGAGGACCCGGAAGCGAAGATGAAGCAAATCATGGCACGCCAGTAGATCCCTTCCAGGCAGGAGCAGCACGATTAACGGCTCGTCCGTTATTTCTCGAAGAAGCGGTAGTAGATGTCTTGCGCACCGTCTGGTCCTTCGACCCACACACCCAGATACACACCACGTGTGGGCGAGGCCGCGATGTGATGCGAGTAGCCGGCTCCCAGCAGATTATTTACGGCGATGCCCTCGGGGTAACGATCGGCATTGCTGAGTGGCAGCTCGAAGACCGAGGGTGATCCCGATCGGGTAGACAGCCAGTTTAGCGACCAGTCGCCGGCAAAGTTCTGATACAGTGCAGGAAACACATTCACCACGGTGCCCGTCTCATTGGTGATCCGCCGCGGAGTGGTCCAGGTCGTACCGTCAGCCGAGGTTGCGTAGAACAGGTCCGACTTGGGCGGCGGGTTGCCTTCCCAGGGATACAGTCGACTCAAGTCGTGACGAACCCAAACCAGGGTGATCCGATCGCCGGTGCGCGCGGCCACCGGGATCTGGTCGTGCTCGGTGGGGCTGTTCACACCCGCAACACCAACTACGGGGTCCCACGTGGTGCCCGAAGCTCGCTTGGCGGAGACGTACAGGTCAAAGGTTGGCATCGACGACGGCGAGCGCCGCTGGCTGGCAAAGAAAACCAGAAGCGTGCCGTCCGCTGTTTGTGTGATCGACGGCACCCAGTCATCGACGTTGAGCGCCTGCGTTACCTTGACCTCCCGACGCGTGTCCCAGGTGATGCCATCCGCACTGCTGTTGTACCAGATGTTACCCTGTTGGAGGTTGATCCAGCGGAACCACACGAGGTGGAACATGCCATTGGCATCCTGCAGCAGGTTGGGATAGAAATCACCGCCCGCATCCGTGGTGACACGCACCGGCGCATGCCATTCCCGGCCATTGTTCGTGCGCGTGAGATAGATGTCGGGATTTCCGCCCCGGTCCGAGAACCACGCGACGTACATGCTGCCATCACTCGCCCGCAACACACTCGGATCCTCGTCTTTGGTCGGGCTGCCCGTGGACAACAGCTGCCTGGTGGTCGGCTCGAAGGCGGCCTCATCATCCGGCTGCGCCAGGTCGCGGCAGCTGTCACATCCGGCGAAAAGCGCGAGCAGCACAACCAGCGCAATACGCTTCGGCCTGACCAACGTCGGCAGTATCGACATGTGCGCCTCACCCCACGGGGGACAGTACGATTCTATCTACACGCGCAGTCTCGAGCCGCACAAGTCCGAGGACTCTCGTGCGCCTAGTGTGAAACGATTGCCCGAGAGCTGGAAGGCTTGCGGCCACAAGCTGATGCGACTTCGGCCGTCCCTCCAGTCCAACCTCAGAACGACCACGCCTACGACTGCGACCACGATCTACCCGAATCGTCGTCGTGGTCGTAGGCGTGCTCGTGCTCGTCCGTTCATCCGTTACGTGATGGGACGTAAGACTCGCACCAGCAGATGTGACGCTTGTTCTGGTGATCGATACACGCGCTGCGTGGTCTTGCGATACTCGGACGGCTGAGCGTGGTAGATATCGGTGAACGTCCCCGGATTCCGGTCGATAACCGGGAACCAGCTGCTCTGCACCTGCACCTGGATGCGATGCCCTTTCTTGAATGTGTGGTATCGGTCGCGCAGATCGAACGCGATGTGCGTCACCTGTCCAGGCACGAGCGGCGCTGGTTTTTCGTAGCTCCCGCGGTACTTGGCACGAAACACCTCGCCGGCCAGAAGCATCTGGAAATGGCCCATGCGAACGCCTGCCGGGTTGGGCTCGTTGTTGGGCGTATCGCCGGGCAGAACGTCGATCAGCTTGACCACCCAGTCGGCATCGGTACCACTGGTAGAACTGAACAGGTTAGCGATGATCGAACCGGCAATCGTTACGTCTTCGGTCAGAGGATCACTTTGGTAGACCAGCACATCGGGCCGGGACGCGGCAAAGCGCTGATCCTCGATCATCCAGAGATGCCCCTGCGTCATGCGCGTCTCCGCACTGAATGGCACGGGCTTGTTGGGATCGTGCACGTATTCGTCGAAGCCGCCAGCGCGCGGCGGCTCGAAGGAGAGCTTGCCGTGGTCGTGGAAGTAGAGCTTGCGTTCCTGCGCGATTTTCGGCGGCCATGCCTCATAGGCGCGCCAGACGTTGCTGCCCGTCTCGAACACGGTTGCCTCGGGCAGCGGCTGGCCGCAGCGGTCCTTGAGATGGCACTGAAAGAACGGGAACTGCACTTCGGTCTGGAAGTGGCGACTGGTTTGCGATCCGAACCGGATGTTGCCAAGTGCATCTCCAGGCATGCTGTTCCAGCCGCCGTGCAGCCACGGACCGATGGCCAGAACGCTGCGGTTTCTCGGATGCAGCTTCTCCAGCGTGTAGTAAATGCTGGTTGGGCCGTAAAAGTCCTCCGCGTCAAACCAGCCGGCCACGTTCAGAATCGGAAGTTCAGCCGGTACCTTGTCCAGGTCCTTGAGGACATTCTGCGCCTGCCAGTACTGATCGTAGTTCGGATGCTTCATGAAGTCGTTCCAGGCGGGCACCGTCCCCTGGAAGTAAAGCGAATCGATGCGCGCGGGCGCACCCGCCTCCATAAAGAAGCGATAACCATCCGGTGTGCCAGGACTGAAACCGCCACCGCCGGTAGTGCCCTGGCCGGTGCGCGTGCGCGCGTTTCCGGCCAGCCAGCTGAACGCGTACATCAGGCGAAACGCACCGTTGTGGTGAAAATCATCGCCCAGAAACATGTCCGATGGTGAAGCCTGCGGTGAGGCAGCCTTGAGCGCAGGGTGCGGGTTCATCATGCCCATCACCGTTTGCCAGCCCGGATAGGAAACACCCCACATCCCGACCCGGCCGTTATGGCCACGCTGATTGGCCAGCAGCCACTCGATCGTGTCATACGTGTCGCTGCTCTCATCCACGTCTTTCGGGCCGCGCTTGTTCGGCTTGAACGGGCGCATCACCTCGAATTCGCCCTCCGATCGGAACTTGCCGCGCACGTCCTGGAAGACGAAGACAAAGCCATCACGATCGAATTCCGCTGACGGACCCAGCATGGGCCGATACACGTCCGGCTCGTACGGTCGGATCGAATAGGGAGTGCGAACCAGAAGGATGGGATAACTGCGCGTCGTATCGCGCGGCGAGTAGATGATGGTGAATAGCTTCACGCCGTCGCGCATGGGGACCATGTAATCCCGTTTGACGTAATTGGCCCTGACCTCGAAGGCTGGCTGTTGCGCGTTGACTCGACTGAGAGCCGGCAACAGCAGAACGGCCAGTGCGGTGGCAGCTAACCGCGGCGAGCGGACGTAATAACGAAGCATGATCGGCTCCTGGGCAGGTATTGACGGCAAGCTTAGGACAGGGTGTTACGCACCGCAACGGCTCCTCGATGATGTGAAGAAGCATTCCTGCACCGTCATCTTCACCGTCACCGTCACCTTTCGTTCTGGTGATGGTCGCGATTAGGGCGTCAAGCGGTGGTTGGGGTACCGCTCCTGCATTTGTTTCAGCAATGCGGGTGAGCGTGGCAGCAGTCCACGATAGTAGTCGAGCAGCCAGCGCCTGCGCTGTTCCGCCGCTTCCACCACTTCGCCGGCGGCGCGCGCCCAGCCTTGATCGGGGAACTCCCGCAAACGCAGGCGGCTGAGCAGCAGGTCGAGTGCGTCCAGGTCATCGAAGTCACCACGCCTGATCTGAATCTTCAAATCAGTCAACTCGCGGGCCAAGGCCAGCTCATCGAGGAAGGCACGCTGATCGCGCTGGGCCGCGCGGGCAAACAGGCCGGTGTGTGCGGGGCCGGCCGCGGCCGCGGCTGCACCGCCCAGCACCTGCGGCGCAACCCGACCGATGGTTTGGACGATCTGGTCGATGGTGCGACCGAAGTTCTTGCTTTTGGGATGGAACTCGGCGCCCGGTATGCTGACGATGATGGGAATCAACTCGGGCGCGACCAGTGCCACAGTGGCGAGACCGGATTCCGTGTAGGCAACGGGATGACTGTCGAACGCCGCTTTGCGCAGGCTGGCTTCGCTCATCAAATGGATGGCACCGGCCCGGACCTGGCCCACGATCCAGTCGCGCAGCAGCTCTTGCAAACGCACAGTCGTGTTACGCAGCCAGTCGCGCGTGACCGGATTGGCGGCCAGCTTCTCGTTCTCCGAGAATGCCATGTTGTAGAACTTGCCGTAGCCGAGCGGATAGCCTTTGTTGCCCCAGGGCCCAAGCCAGGTATCGATTTCCTCGTAGAAGGAATAGGTCGAGGGCGCGCCTGCCCGATACGCCATCACTTTGGTCAATTCGTTATGGACTAGATCTGCGTTGTCCTTTCCGGCACGCATCAGCTTGGCAGGGGGCAATGACAGCGCCATCTCGAATGTTCCTGGAGTCGAAAGTTCTGATCCGTTATCTCCTCGGACTGACCATCTCCTTGATGGCGTCGAGCGCCTCGGCCGTCTCCGACAGACGCGCGACCTGCGACACCAACTCGCGGCAACGAATTTCGAGTTTGGAGCGCTCGGCTGTTTCGGCCTGGAGCCGGGTTTCCAGGTCGTCGACTTCCGCGGAACGCAGGTCGCGCAGTGCCGCAACCTCGCGCGCGGCGGCTTCGTTTGCGGTGCGGTGCCGGGTGAGCGCGGCCTCCGCCTCGGCCAACAGCGAACTTTGTTCGTTCTCCAGGCGAAGCCGTTCGGCCAGCTCGCCGATCACGAGATCGCGCTCGGCGGCCAGTGCTTCCGCCTCCGCAACGGCCTGCACGGCGACCTTCTCGCGTTCGTCTGCCTGAGACTCGATGTGGGTGCGGATCCTTCGTTCGTGCTCGAGCTCGGTCTCGGCGCGCGTGAGCGCAGCGCGCGTGGTCTCCAGCGTGCGCTCGAATTCCGAGCGATCGCTGAGGGCCGCGGCCAGGCGGGCGCGCAGATCGTCGATGACTTTGCGGACCGCGGCTGCCGTGTGTTGCGGCTCGCTGCCCGGCGATTGAGGTTCGGCTGCGTCGGCGAGTCGCTGACGCAGTGCGGCCAGACGCTCCCAATCACCTAAGACGCGCGTGGCCGGGTCCTGATGCAATACAATCGGCGCGCGCACCCGGGCCGCGGGCTCCGCAACCCCACGCTGACGTGGAGCCGGCACGACCTCGCTGGCCGGTACCGAGACGGCCAGTTCCGCAGTGTCCTGTACCAGCTCGCGGACCGCATCCTCCTCGGTTGTTTGGGGCTCCGGTGCGGCAGATTGGGCGGTCAGCTCGGTCAGCACGCGACCAATCTGCGTCTTTGGTTTGCGGGTAGGCACACTGGCTTCGAAGCCGCTTTTCACGCGCTCTTCTCCTTCACCTCTTCAATGGGGGAACTCTTCATCATTGCGACCAGGTCATCGATGTCCTGCGCTCCCTTGCAGCGCGGAGCGTACGCGGAAATGGGCAGCCCTTCACTGGAAGCCTGCGCGAACTGCGTGCACTGCCGAATTACGGTCTTGCACAGAAACTCCGGATAGTGCGTTTCGAGCGCGCGCCTGGCTTCCTGCGCAATACGCGTCGTGGGATTGTACTGGTTGAGCAGGATCACGATCCGCTGCAGCGTGTGCCCGAGATCTTCCTCGAGTTCGCCCACCGTCTCGAAAAGTAGTTTCAACCCGTGAAAGGAGAGAAAATCGGGCAGCACAGGAACGATCAGGTCATCGGCGGCCATGAGCGCGTTGAGGTTGAGCAGCCCAAAGGAGGGCGGCGCATCCATCACCACGAACTCATAGCGGTCAGATACTGTGCGCATGGCCTTCTTGAGTCGGTGTTCCCGTCCGGCCAACGGCATCAGTGCCAAATCCACTGTGCTCATCCCCAGGTTTGCCGGCAGCAGGTCGAACTCGGGGAGGTACGTATCGATGAGGACGTCACTCATGGGCACGCCCTTGATCAACACGTCGTAGAGTGTGCGCTCGCACTCCTCGCCTTTGATGCCCAGATGTCGGGAGGCGTGGCCCTGCGAGTCGAGGTCGAGCAGCAGGACTTTGTGCCCCAGCTCGGCCAGACGGTACGCATACGAAACGGACAAGCTCGTTTTGCCCGTGCCGCCCTTGAAGTTCAGGAAGAGTTGATGGCGCACCGGATGTCGGGGCGGCCGGCTGCCCAGCGCATCGCGATAGGCCGAGAGATGGATGGGGCCGTACTCCTCGGGCACGCCACCCAGGCGGGCCAGGTCCGGCCGGCGATCCACTTCGGCCAGATGCCGTTCCGAGATCCCGAGAAGCCTGGCGAACTGTTGTCTCCGATAGCGGATCTCCACTAGGTCACTCTGCGCTTTGAACGGTTACGGGTGGGCTCGGGGGCGCCCTCCACCTATCGCGTCCCCGGCGCCAAACCCACGGTTTTCTCCTGCGCGTTGAACGGCTCATCGGGTGCGTGGCGCAGCACCTCGCGGACTACGCGACGCACGTGCGGATCTGGATCATCACGCAGTGGATCGAGGAGCGGACGAAGCGCCAGGTTGCGGGCCGTGGCCGCCGCCAGCACCGCCCTGCGGCGAACGCGCGGATCGGCATCTGCCAGCCCCGGGCGCAGCTGGTCTGCGAGTTGGGATGGATTGACTTCGAGCGCCTGAATCAGCCTTCCATACGACGCTGCTGTAATAGCAGAGTCGACGGCTTTCGGCTCTTCCACCGATGCAGGGGAGGGCAGTGGATCGAGCGGCAATGAGTCGTGCGGCGCTTCAGGCAGCTCGATCGCGTTGTCTTCCCGATCCCAGTCCGGCTCCGCGTCATAGAAATCGCCCAGCGCTTTGCTGGCCCCGGCGATGGAGAGGAACTCCTCGAACGTGGTCGCTTCCGGCACCTCCACGGTGCGAAACGGTTCTGTGATGTTTGGGCGGGGAGTTTCCGCGATTGCAGGTTGCTGGTCGACCGGCGGCTCCACGCCCGCTCGGACGAGAAGCTCGCGCAACGCCAATTCCTGCCGATCGCTAACCGCGTTTCGATTTTCGAGTACCAGGATGTCCCGGCGCAGCTCGGCAATGAACTCACCCAGATCGACCGCCCCGGGATTCCCCTTCTGCACCAGCCACTGCCACTCGGCCACACGGGTGAGCAGCGTCTCGCGGCTAATGAGGAGTTCGTCAACGCGCGCACGCAGGCGCGCCGATGTTTGTTCGCCCACCAGGGCGCGCTGGCGCTGGCTTAGCACATCGCGGCGCAGCCGGATCAACTCGGCTGCGTCACTGGCCGAACCCGCCTCGAACAGATGGCCCTCGAGTTCGGCGCGCAATGCTTCCGACCAGTTCAGACGCTCGTGCAGGGAAGCGACGTCCGCCCGGGCTTCCGCCAGGTCCTGATGTACAAAACTGTAGCGCCGTGCATGATCGGCCTCCCGCGCCGCGGCTTCCGCCAGCCGGCCCCGCAACCGGTCTGCGTCCGCGCGCGTTTCCGCGAGTGCCGAGCTCACTTTCTCCAAACGACATTCCAACAATAGAATCCGCTCACTCTCGGCCGTTGGCTCAGGTGGCGCGGGCGAAGCGCTACCTGCCCCGGCCGGAGTATGCTCTGCAGCCTCGCCCATCAGCACCTTCCATCGAGTCGGATTCGGACGCGTACCAACACGCAGCATGCGCCTTAACATCTGAATGACTTCTATACACCGTTCATCGTAACGAATGTGGACGCAGTTTCAAATGATGTTGAGGTTCGAGCGTGCAGGATCAGATGTCGCTGCGTCATGGTGCGCCACGGCATCGTTGCCAATCGTAGTGAGGATAAACATGACGCTATCGATGGCAACGATGATGGAAAGGGCCGTGATCGATGCCGCAACAGCAGCTGGCGTGGTGGACGTGGCCGTGACCGACTCGAGCGGTCCGTTGAGGTGCAGGCGTCATGGCATCGTCGAGCCAGGTGTTTCGCGTCGGCTAGAGCGCTCGTCCTCGCTTCTATCCGGGAATCGAAATCCCTCGCTTGCCATTCGCGCGCGCCCACGCGAACGTGAACGGTCGCCCATCCATCAATCCAGGATACGACGTTTCTTACATTCAGCCGCGCGGCCGGCGGGATCGCGATCATTCAAGCAACGTAAACCGGGGAGGTAAGCATGTGGAAACGGCTCGCTTCATTGGTGATGCTGTCGGTAGCGGCTTGCGGCGGTGGCGATGCTCCGCCACCCGATCAAGCGGCCGACACGACGGCAACGGCACCGGCTTCGCTGTATGACCGGCTGGGCGGCCTCACCGCGATCACGACCGTGGTCGATTCGTTCATAGGCCGTTCGGCCGCGGACACTCGCATCAACAAGAAGTTCGCGAAAAGCGATATCCCCCGGCTTCGTTTTCACCTGATCGAGCAGGTCTGCAATGCGACCGGTGGGCCGTGCGATTACACCGGCCGCGACATGCCGACCGCACACACCAACATGGGCGTTACCGATGGCGAGTTCGACGCCCTGGTCGAGAACCTCACCGCAACAATGGACCAGCTGGGTGTGCCGGCCGCCGAGAAGAACGAACTGCTCGGCATCCTGGGTCCGCTGCGCGCCCAGATCGTCACGGTGACAGGACCGGCCACCGGCACCGCGCTGCCGGCCGCGTTCCAGCCTGCGCCGGCGCTCGATTCTGCCAAGCTGCAGGGGGGGCCGGCTAGGCGGTAAACGGCGCGGACCGCCTTTCACTTCCGAGGTTTCGGCCCAAATAGAGGGGTCAAGAGCAGCCGTTACTGACCCTGATCGGGCTGAGCGAGATTTCGGTGTGGGCTGGCATGCTCGATTGGGCCGAAACCTCGGAAGTGAAAGGCGGTCCGCTACGAATCCGTTAATTCCTTAGTCGTGTCATGTGATACGTGGTCTCGCCGTTGGCGCCGAGCGTTGCGGTCCAGGAGTCGGGGCCGGTCGACTTCCAGACGAACACGTACCTGTTCGCTCCGGTCGATGTGAAACGCACTCCGTTCTCATCGATCCGATCGACCACGGCCTGCGGGCCATCGTATATGGTGCCATCACTGAAGTAGATGCGCGCACTATCGGTGGGCGCTCCAAGCGTACTGTCCGCGTGCGCATACATCTGGATCGTAGAGTCGTTCACCACGCGGTAGCTCTCGAAGAAATGTGAACCATTCGGCATGGTCCCTTTCCAGTTTCCAGCCAGCCAGTGCAGACCGCGGAAGTGGTCCATGGTGAAACGCGGGCGCGGCGCCTCGGCCGTGGGCGCGGACGCCGGTGCCGTGTCAGCGGCCGGCGGCGCATCGGACCCTGTGCACGCGCACACTGCCAGTGCGCTGAGTAGCTTGACACTTCTCACAGTGGCCTCCGGTTCAACGGATCAAGGGCGTTACGGATACGGTGGCAATGTTTGGATTGCGTTCACCGCCACCGAAACAGACGCAGTGCCAACACGAACGGTATCAGGCCCCAGACGGCAATCATGCCCAATTCACCGCCCAACGTGGCCAGCGGCGCTCCTTGCAGCATGGTGGCGCGCAGAGCATCGACGGTGCCCGTGAGCGGCAATGCCTGGATGAAGGGCTGCATCACGTTGGGGAAGTTTGATGCGGAGAAGAACACGCCGGAAAAGATCCACATGGGCAGCATCACCAGATTGGCCAGGCCCGACACGGCTTCTACCGTGCGCGCACGCGCGGCCACCAGTAGTCCCAGCGCACTGAAGGTTAGTGCGGCAATCAGGGAGACCAGGCCCAGTGCAATCAGCGAACCGCGCTGCGGCACGCCGAAGACCAGCATGCCGAAGCCGACCAGGAAGCCCACTTCCACGAACAGGAATGCCAGGCGCGAGAGCAGAAACGAAAGCAGGTACTGCGCGCGCGACATGGGCGTTGCCACCAGGCGCTTGAGCAGCTTCTTGTTGCGCGCAGTTACGACACCGAAAGCGATTGACCAGATGCCGCTGCCCATGAGGTTGAGCGCGAGCAGGCCGGGAATCAGGAAGTCGATGTAGCGCGAGCCTCGTTCCCGAACCGTAGACTCGCGTATGGCCACCGGGTCCTGGCGGCCGGCCGCGCGCTGCACCGCCTGATCGACCAGCAATCGCGCGGTGCGCGCATCTGGTCGCGCCGGATCGAAACGATATTCGACGCCGCTGGTGGTGGTTGCAGGGACCACCACCAGTGTGACCGTACCCGTGCGCAGCGCCACCGTGGCCGCACTGTCATCAGCCAGCACATCAACAGCGAGTCGCGGCTCCGATTTGAGCGCGCTGACCAGAGTGGCCGACGGCTGGGTTGTGCCTAGCACGCCCACACGTACGGACTCGGGCGCGCGATTGCGGAATGCGATGCCCAGACCTGCAGCCAGTAACAGCGGGAAGCCGAACGTCCAGAATACGGCTTCCGGCTCGCGGATGAACTCACGCAGTCGCGTCAGAGTCAGCTCGGACAGTGCCGACCGATTGTCTGAATGGGTGCTGGGCGATTCAGGCATCGCGCAGCGCCCTGCCCGTGAGTGACACGAACACATCTTCGAGGGTGGGCGAGTGCGTGCGCAGCTCGGCCAGCGAAACGTCCTGGCGCGCCAGCTCGGCGAGCAGCGCAGGCACGGCCTCATGCGGTGCCGATACCTGCAGCTCCCAGCCACCTTCAACCGCGCGGGCAGGCCGCAGACTGCGCACTGCCTGGGTGATGCCTTCCAGCGAAAACGCCGCGCCATTCGCAAGGGAGAAGAACACCACCTGTCCGGCACCCAGGCTGGCAATCAGTTCACGAGGTGTGCCCAGCGCAATGATGCGGCCATGATCCATGATGGCAACCCGATCACACAGTCGCTCGGCCTCTTCCATGTAATGCGTGGTTAGCAGGATGGTGCGCTCCCGGGACTGCAGCCGTTCCACCAGTTCCCAGACCTGTCGGCGCGCCTGCGGATCCAGTCCGGTCGTGGGCTCATCGAGAAAGATCAGCTCGGGATCGCCCACCAGCGCACAGCCCAGCGCCAACCGTTGTTTCTGCCCACCCGACAACGTGCCCACTCGCGCGCGCTGCTTCTCTTCCAGCTGCACCAGCTCGATGATCGTATTCACGGCATGCCCGCGCGGATAGAAGCTGCGGAAGAGTCGCAACGTCTCCTCCACCGTCAACTTTTCCGAGAGCTGCGTGTCCTGGAGTTGGATGCCCAGCCGCTCGCGCAGCGCACGGCCATTGCCCGACCAGCGCTGACCGAGTATCTGCACGTCGCCACTGTCGGCGGCCGTCAGTCCCTCGCAGATCTCGATGGTGGTGGTCTTGCCCGCGCCGTTCGGCCCCAGCAAGCCGAAGCATTCGCCGGCCTGCACCTCGAGATCGAGGCCAGCCACCGCAATGACATCAGCGAAACGTTTGGTCAAACCGCGCAGCGACAGCGCTGACGTAGGCGAGTTCATGAATCCTGCATCCGATCCCTGCTGGCAAAAGTGGACCGCAAGATAGTAGTCAGACGCCGTTCGCGCCCACGAAACAATGGGTAGATGTGCAACCCCGGCCCTCTCCGCCGTCCTTTCCTGTTGAAGGCCCAATCACAACTACAGGGAGCGACGCATGCTCGTGTTGACTCGAAACCTCCTGGCCGCTGCCGTTCTTGGGGGCGTCGGCCTGATCGGCTTCCAGACTGCCGGTCGCGCATCCAACGCGGACCACCCTGCCGCCCCATCGTCGCTGCGACCGGACACGGTAGATGAAGCCCCCGTGTTCCAGTCAACGGCGGAGGACCGCAAGTCGGTCAGTATCACGGTTTACAACCAGAATTTCGGGCTGGTGCGTGAGGTGCGTGACGTCACGTTCACGCGCGGCATTGCATCGCTCGAGTATCGTGATGTTGCCCAGCATGTGCAGCCGGAGGCCGTCCACATACGTCCTCTCAACGGTGGGCTGCGCGTGCTCGAGCAGAACTACCAGTTCGATCTGCTCAACCCGCAGAAGCTGCTCGAGAAGTACGTGGGCCGCACGGTCACCGTGTACCGCACCAACCCGCAAACGGGAGTCGACGAGCCGGTCAGCGCGGAAGTCCTCTCCGTCAATGGCGGACCCATCCTCAAGATTGGCGATGAGATCACGTTCAACTATCCGGGCCGCTTCTCGTTCCCGGAGATCCCGGACAACCTGATTGCCAAGCCAACGCTGGTCTGGCGACTGGACAGTCAGCGTCCGCGCCATGAACTGGAGGTCTCGTATCTGACCAACAATATGAACTGGAAAGCGGACTACGTGTTCGTGGTCGATGCGAAAGATCAGCTCGGCGACCTGACTGGCTGGGTCACGCTCACCAACCAGAGCGGGACGACGTACCGGAACGCGCAGCTCAAGCTGGTTGCCGGCGAGGTGCAGCGCGTGACCGATAACATGGTGGCCAAGATGCGGCAGGATGTGATGCGCATGGCCGCCGCCGAGGCGAATGCGCCACAGTTCAGCCAGGAGAGTTTCTTCGAGTATCATCTGTACACGCTGGACCGGCCGACCACACTGCGCGAAAACGAGCAGAAGCAGGTCACACTGCTGGAGGGCACGGGCATTGGCGTGGAGAAGAAGCTGGTGTTCTACGGCGCGCAGCACTACTACCGCAGCCAGTTCGGCGAGGTCGTGTCGAACCAGAAGGTGGGCGTGTTCCTCGACTTCCAGAACACGGAGAAAAACCGGCTGGGTATGCCGCTGCCCAAGGGTGTGGTGCGCGTCTACAAGGCGGACGCGTCCGGCGCGCAACAGTTCATCGGCGAAGATCGCATCGACCACACGCCCAAGGACGAGCGCGTGCGCGTGCGCATGGGTGAGGCCTTCGATGTGGTGGGTGACCGCCGTCAGATGGAGTTCCGCATCATCAGCGCGTGCGTTTCCGAGAGTCAGTGGGAGATCTCGCTGCGCAACCACAAGCGCGAGCGCGCGCGCATCGATGTGATCGAGCCCGTAGGCGGCGACTGGGAGATCCTGAGCAGCTCACATCCATACACCAAGGTCGACGCGCATACCTTCACTTACGCGGTCGACGTTGCGCCCGACGGCGAGGTCAAGATTCGATACCGCGTGAGAGTGCGGTGGTGTTGAAGTAACGGATCAACGAATTGAACGGACGTGAAGGTGAGCGTCCGTTCAATTCGTTCATCCGGTCTCCGTTCCGGGGGGCCGACCCGCCCCGGTCACCTTGTCGTGTGAGCAGCCGCGTCAAAGATTATCGGACCACCGATAGCGCCCACTGCCAGGCCCGCCAGGAGACATCACCATGGACACGTTCGAAGCGGGCACCAGCCCCGCGATCCCCGCGACCCATACTCACGATGCTCAGAAACATCACGACGATAAGAAACACGAAAGGTCGCGCCTTTTCCGCAATGCCGAAGAGATGGCGCGCGCAGAGCCCATCCGCGCCTCCGCGCCCATGCCCGAGCGGGTGCGCGAGCTGCTGGCCGGCCATGATGACCTGTACGTACGCTCCGACGCAGAGCCCCGGATCACGGTGGACACCGAGCGCCTGGCTGCGTCCAACCTGTGGCGGGTTTCCGTCAACGCGGATGGGCGCAGCCTGCTCAAGGGTCTCCCGGGTGATGTGCAGATCGAGCAGGAGTGTGTCGAGAACGCACCTCGGGCGCTGCGCAGCATGGTGATGGAGCCTTTCCGTCCGCCCTGGGTGGACCAGGAGTACCTGACTCGGCTCATCCCATGGCGTGAGACCACGTTCGAGCCAGCGCGCAACGGCATTGGCAACAAGTACCTCGAGCCGATCACGCGCAGAGAAGACCCGCTGCTAAAGACCGAAGAAGCGCTGCGCTTCATTTACCCGTGGCGAACCATTGGACGCGTCTTCTGTGGAACGGGCTCCAACTTCAGCAATTGGAGCATGAGCGGGACGGGCGTGCTGGTGGGACGCAATCTCATGATCACTGCGGGTCACATCGCACCGTGGGGAGCCGCGCCCGGCGATTGGTGGATCTACTTCATTCCCGGTTTTCGGGATGGACAGGCGCCCCACGGCTTCTCTTTCGTCGAGCGATTTCAAGGGTGGCGCCCTGGCTCGAACCCCGAGCCCAACGGCCAGGACCACATCATCTGCAAGCTGTACACTCCGCTCGGTGATGCGCTCGGCTACATGGGAGTCAGGTCGTATGGCAGCGAAGACGAATACTTCAGCCGCCGCTATCTCAGCGTGGGCTATCCGCGGAGTTTCTTCGACTCCAACCGGCCAGCCGTCGAGTTCGACATCGACATCGACGACATCGACTGGGATGGCGATGGTCTCGAGCTGGAGATCAATCATGGCCCGCCCTTCGGCCAGGGCTGGTCAGGCGGGCCCCTCTGGATTTGGGAGAACGAATCGGCATATGTCATCGGCATCCGGAGCGGCCACGAGAAAGATGAGTTCGACCCGCGCCGCGGCGTGTTTGCTGGTGGCAACCTGCTGGTAGAGCGCATTCGGTTCGGCCGCACGAACTACGTCTGAGACGGCGAGTCCGTATCGAGGAGGCCACGGGCTGCATTCATCCCTGCAGAGTCGGCCTTCCTCCCAGAATAGCTGTTCCGTGATTTGCCGGGCGCTATCGTGCTCGTGACCGGTTCACGAGGGATGCGCAACATGAAACGGAAGGGCAGCAACGCCAGGCACGGGAGTGTTGTGCGCGCTCGGCACGCGTCATTCACGTACGCGGTCGGCGCTGCGTTGCTGATCACCGCTTTCGGGCCGGCGCACGACGCGCAGGCCCAGGCAGCCAGCCCGCGCCTGGTCGTGGCAAATCCTCGCGCCGACGCCGTGCGTGTGGTCGCCGACTCGTTCAGCGGCGCGCTCGGGCAGGTGGGACGTATCGACATCTATCGCGATCCGCTGGCCACGGGAGCGCGACCCGTCGTTCTCTTCGTGAATGCCGGCGGGCCGCAGATGCGTACCATGACCGGTTACAGCGACTGGGCGCGGCTGGTTGCTACACGCGGCTTCGTGGGCGCCCTCTACGATGGTCCCGGGTTCGACCCGGCGCGGGCGCCCGGCGAGAATGCTCGGATCGCAATCCGCAGTTGGATTCGGTGGTCGCAACACTCAATCGCCTCGCCGATCGGCACGGCATCGAAGCGGGCAATCTGGTCGTCTGGGCCGGCTCCTCGCAGACCACGGCAGGCACACCGTTTTCACTCGAGGGCAACCGCGCCGTGCGCGGCTATGTGCTCTACTACGGAACTGGGGCTGTCGGCCAGCCGCGTCTCGACGTGCCCGTCTTCATTGCGCGCGCCGGGCTGGACGCGTCGGCACTCAATGCTGCGCTCGACTCGCTGGCCCACCGGCTCGTTACGGCCGGCGTGCCCGTCACGATGGTCACGCATCCATCCGGTGCGCATGGCTTCGATCTGCTCGACGACGATGCCATGAGCATGGGCATCATCGAGCAGACCCTCGACTTCATTGCGCTGGTGACCTCGCGCTCGCATCGCGCCGCAGTCGCTGCTGGTGTTCCCGAAGCGCGCGCCGCGGTAGCGTACAACGCCGGCCGCTGGGCCGATGCAGAGCGGCTCTACAACGAGCTCGCACAACAACAGCCCGCCAACCGCATCATCGTGTGGCGGCTCGGGCTCGCGCAGCTCGGTAACAGCAACCCGGCCGCTGCACTTGCATCCTTCGACCGCGCAAAAGCGTTGGGCCAGGGCGGCGCGCGTGACATTGGACTGCCCGCTACACGCGCCGCGCTCCGCTCGGGCAACACGCCGCGCGCCGTCGAGTGGCTCAAATGGGCGCTCGCCAGTTTTCCGCCCATCCGCGCCCAGGTCGCGACCGATGCGGAACTCGCGCCGCTGCTGGATCATCCCGACATTCGGTCGCGCTGAAACCGGCATATCCGGTCCGCACGGATCCTGCTCGTCTCGCGCATCAACCTGCAGCCCGAAGCCCGTGCCTCTTGACAACTGTATCAATGTATGATACTGTAGTCCATGATCCGGATCGACCTGGAAAGTCCACAGCCAATCGAACAACAGATCGCGGCCGCCCTGCGCCAGGCGCTGGCCCGCGGCGAGGTCGATCCGGGGGAGGAGCTGCCCTCGGTCCGGCAGCTGGCCGCAGACCTGGGCGTGCATTGGAACACGGTGGCGCGGGCTTATCGTCGTCTGGCGGACGAGGGCCTGCTGTTGGTAAGGCGCGGACGCAGCGTTCTGGTCAGAGGCGGTGAGCCGCGCACGCGCACCAGGGCCACGCATGCCGAGCTGCGCCGCCTTTTTGCCGAGACGATTGCGGCTGGTGTGTTGAGCGGCCTGACGCACGAGGGGCTGTCGCGAATCTTTGAGGAGGCGCTCGCTGGCTTCAGCGGGCGGGAATGAACATGACGTGGATGCATCTCGTACAACTCGCCGCTGCGTTCATTGCGGGCAGCACGCCGTGGTGTGTCGTGCGGATTGCCGCGCAGGTTGCGTCACGACACGCGAGAGCGGTGGACACACCCTTTGTCATGCCTCGATCCGTCGCACGGCTGGGCAGAATCACGGTGTTTGTGCTCGTGCTCGTGGCAGCGGCGGCCTTGGGGCTGCCGGCACCGTCATTGGCGATGGGATTGATTGACGGCGCCGTCTTCATCGGACTGGCGATCGTGGGACTGCGCGCCTTGTCCGAGGTGCAGGACGCATCGCGGCCCGCACGCGAGGTTGACGCAACGATCAGGGCAGCCACCCTTCGGTCGCGCCGGCTCGATCAGTATCTGGCCTGGCCGTGGCGGGTGCTTCCTTACGGAGCCGCGGGGCTCGGCGTCGCGACGTTCGTCTGGCGGGTGGCGCTTCTGAACTCCCATCAGCGGCTCTGGCTGCCTGTGGCGTGTGCCTGTTTCTCCGTCGTGTTCCTCTGGCTGTACGAAACCTGGATGCGGAGCGAAGTTGCCGGGGGACGTTCGGCCGATCTCTCCGGTGATCACGATCGACATCGACGACGACTCCAGATGGTGTTCGCGGTCGAGTTGGCGTTGATCCTGGTTTTCCTTGGCATCGCTCACGCGCTGCTGGATCTGGCCTGGTCAGTGCATGGCGTACTGGCAGCGAGCCTCGCTCTCACCGGGGCCGGGTTCGGCGTGGTCGGGTGCGCGCTCGCGTTGTCCTCCGAACTCCCGCGCCGTCGCTATCCCCTGGTCCCGCCCGAACCGATCGAGTGAAGAAAGGTTCACCAGGCCTGCTGTACCACCCACGACGCAATCAGCACCGCCTCGGCCAACTGGATGAGGGAGTCCTCCGCAATCCGTCGCTCTACCTTGTGAGGGCGGGCATGCGTGGCGATCCAAACCGCGCGCGAAGCCCCAAAACCGCGAGGCGAAGATGACCAGGAATTCTGAGGCAGCGATGACCGGCGCCCACTACCGTATGGCGTTTTTGGCATTATTGATCATGGTCTCTGCGTGTGCCGAGGCCGGCGATCCCGTCGAGTCGCCCGTTCCCGAGCCCGAACTGCGTTACACCATCACAGTGAAGGCAGACTCGCTCGAAGTCGTGGGTTCGTGCGAATCCATAGTCTCCATCGATGAAACCATCGGCGGGCCCATCGACGGCGACTTCGGCTACTCGTTCAAGATTTTCTGGCCGGATGGCACGGTCACCGCGCTTGCGTCCAGCAGCGGTTATCCCAATCCGAACGTGATGTGGCATGCGGTCAAGGGTCAAAAGCACCGCTGGGGCACTACGCTCATCGCAGTCAGGACGGTTACCGGCAGAAACCTGCCGCCCACCATGGTCGAGCTGCGTGCAACCGAGTTCGATTGGGACGTTTTTGCCCGGAGCTGGAAAGCCGACATCGGCATGAACGACCTGCGCGCAACCCGGGCGTATGGTGCCAATGAGGGCGCCGTATCCTTCCTCACGGCGCAAGGTGATGCGGACAAGGGCGAAGGCGCGCTGGTCGAGGGCTGTGCGCTGAGGCTCCACTACACGTTCCGCGCATTCCTGGTGCGCTAGTGGTGTGC